>NZ_PYVV01000007.1:0-238593 GCF_003056325.1 Halomonas sp. BN3-1
CCAGTGTGCTGGAGGGCATGAACAACCGAATCAAAGTTATCAAGCGGATGGCCTATGGATACCGCGACACTGCGTACTTCTTCCTGAAGATCCGTGCCGCATTTCCCGGCAAAGTGCGATGAACCCATCGAAGGGGGGGCGTAGTCTTTAAGTATGAGGCCGATTCAGCGGTAGCGGCATGAATGGCGACATGCCGGGGCCCGCAGTACCCGGGGCGCTGAATAGGCAAGGCCAAAGCACGAGACAGTGCTCGAAAACGACGCCTGATCGCAGGATGAGGGATAGGTCAGGGGAGCGCGCAGCGGGAAGGGAGCGCTGTGAAAGGCAGAGCGAAGCGAACTAAAGGGCGCAGCGAAATAAGGGGCGTAGCGGGTCAGCTTGCTAAGCAAGGATGCAAGAGCACTGTGACCGAGAAAGGGGAGGCCCTGGAGCGGGTGAAGGGAATCGAACCCTCGTCTTAAGCTTGGGAAGCTTCTGCTCTACCATTGAGCTACACCCGCAAGGCGTTTTTGATAGTAATCTCCGTTGGTTACGCCTTGCAAGCAAAAGGCTCGCGCGGCGTGATTTTCGTCAACCGGACGAGCCCGGAGCCACGCCGCAGTCATGTGGCTTGCTAGTGGCGGCAATGACTGCGGTGCGGTAGTGGTGCCCATCACACGCCACGATCAGAGCTTGCGAATCGCCGCCGAGACGTTGTGGGCGCCGTCCAGGATCTCGCGTATCACCAGTTGCGCCTCGCCGACCCGTTGCTGGCTGAGGTCACTGCGGGTGGCCACCTCGGTGATCTTCTGGTTGGCCAGTCGAATGCGTTGGTTGTTGTCGTTGAGCACCTGGGTGATCTGCTCGGCGGCGCGGGTGGAGCCCTGGGACAGTTCGCGAACCTCCTGGGCCACCACCGCAAATCCGCGGCCATGCTCGCCAGCGCGCGCCGCTTCGACCGCGGCATTCAGCGCCAGCAGGTTGGTCTGCTGGGCGATCCGTGAGATGGAGTCGGTGATGTTGTTGATCGCTCGCGTCTGCTCCTCCAGGGCGGCCACGATGGCTTGGGTCGCCTTGATCTCGTCGGCGGCCTGGCGCGACGACTCGACAGCCTCTTCGAGCTGGACCAGACCATTGTCGGCGATGGTCTCGGTCTGCTCCGCGGTGACTCGGGCGGACTCCACGGCACTGCGAGCGGCATCTTCGGCCTCGACAGAGCGGGTGATGTCGGTGGCAAACTTGACGACGCGTGTCACCCGGCCGGTTTCGTCGATCACCGGGTTGTAGGTGGCCTCGAGCCAGACGGTGCGCCCACTGGCGGTTATGCGTCTGAAGCGTCCCTGCTTGAAGGTGTTGGCGGCCAGTTCCTGCCAGAAGTCGGGGTGATCTCGGTAGAAGGTGTCGTCGCAGAACATCCTGTGATGCCGTCCAAGGATGTCGTCGAGACGATAGCCCATCGTGGTCAGGAAGTTGCCGTTGGCACGCAGTATTTCGCCTTCCGGTGTGAATTCGATCACCGCCATGGACGCGTCGAGGGCGCTGAGCACAGCATCCTGACCGGACGCCGCAAGGCGATCGTCGGTGACGTCATTGGCAATCTTGAGAATGTAGTGAATCTTGCCTCGAGCGGAGCGCACAGGAAGGTAGGTCGCCTCCAGCCATAACGGATTGCCATTGGCGTCGATGCGGCGAAAGGTGCCGGTTTTCGACTGGCCGTCCGCCAGCCCCCGCCAGAATGCCTCGTAGGCGGGGTCCTGATGCACCTCTGGCGGGCAGAACATGCGGTGGTGCTGGCCGCGTATCTGATCGAGCCGATAGCCGACGGTGGCAAGAAAGGCATCACTGGCTTCGCGGATGGTGCCGTCGGGACGAAAGACAATACAGGCGGTGTGGCTATTCAGTGCGCGATACAGGGCGCTTATTCTTCTGGCCGATACCATCAAGTTACCTCGGGAGTGGAAGGTGCTGGGAGCAAGGTCGAAGCAGGTTCTTGTTTTTTCTTTTTAAAATGCCTTTTCCATCCTGGAGCCGGCACTGGAGCCAAACGAGTATCGGCCGATATCGGCCAAGCTTTAGTATCTTGCGCGCATAAATAAGGGAGAGCGCCTGGCCGCGCAGGAAAAGCCTGCGGGTCAAACGATGGAACACGGCGAGTTGGGGGCAGGAAGGCAGCGGCCCGCCACCATTCGGTGCGGGCCAGACGGAAATAGGCACAGGGAAAGGAAAAGGCAAGACCGCTTGGGTTGCGGACAGCAATACCCGGTAGGCCTTTTAGTGTCAGCGTCGATTTGAGTGTCAGCGTCGACTTGAGTGTCAGAGCGAACCGGCCAATACCAGCGTCAGTCCGTAGGCGGCCACGCCGGCAGCGACCGGCCAGCCCAGCGATCGCGTTCGATACCATACCGCAAGCGTCGCCAGTACTCCCACGCCAGTGGCGCTCCAGCTGGCGATGTTCGGCTGTGTTGGTACCAACGAGACGCCCAGCACGGCGGCGATCATCAAAGGCCCCAGCACCGACAGCCACTGCGGCATCGGTTCGACGCTGTCTTCCGTCTGGCGCTCGGCGAGACGACGGCGCATCCATATCAGGGGCGCCATTCGCATTAGCAGGGTGCCCAGGGTGGTCGCTACCACCGCCATCCACAGCATAGTGGTCATGATCGACTCCTTGTGACCGGTGAACGTTTGACGATAAAGAAGCAAAGTGCGCCGCACAGAGCCGCCAGGGGGATGCCGGCATTGGCCACCCCCAGCACCGCCAGCAGGGCGCCTGCGGCGATGGTCACCAGGGTCGCCAGGCCCCAGCGGAAGCTGGACAGGCGAGGCACCACCAGCACGAGAAACAGGGCAGGCAGGGCAAAGGGCATCACCTCGCCCAGCAGCGGCCAGCGTTCCACCACCCATTCGCCCCCCAGTGCACCCACGGCGGTACCTGCGATCCAGGCCAGCCAGGCCAGCAGGGCGGCGCCGGTGTACCAGCCAAGCCGAGCCGCCTCCGGCAGTTGCGGCAGACGCGTCAGCGCCAGGGCGAAGACCTGGTCGGTCAGACCGTGCATCAGTGCAGGCCACCAGCGGCTCGTGGTCATCGAGGCGGCAAGGTTCGGGGCGTAGACCACGTGGCGAACATTGATCAACAGGGTCATGGCGACCACCAGCCATAGAGGAGCGCCACCTGCCACCATGCCGACGAACACGAACTGGGAGGCGCCGGCATAGATCAGGGTAGAGATGGCGACGGCTTCCCAGGCACTGAAGCCCGCCTGGACGGCTACCAGGCCAAAGGAGATGGCGATGGGGATATAGCCGCCGAGCAGCGGGATCGCCTCGCGGACGCCGGTCACCCAGGGGCTGGCACGCAAAGGAGTCGTCGTGGTGGTCATCGAGAGGTTTCCGGTGGATGGTAGACGATGGTCAGGGTGGCGGAAGTGGCTTGGTTGTCGGACGCGTAGAGGTGTGGACGATCCGCCGCGAAGGTGACGCTCTGGCCCGGGCCCAGAGTTTGGCTCTCGTGCTCGGGGCCGGTGGTCAACCGGCCGGAGATCACCGTGACGGTCTCGTGCACGCCAGCGGGGTGGGCTTCGCTGAGCCGATAGACGTCAGGGTCCAGGCGCATCCAGTAGACGTCGACGGCCGGTTGGCTATCGCCCTGATCGATCAACTGGACCTGCACGCCCTGATCATCCAGCGCCGTGGTCACGGGCTTTATCAGGGTGCCGAAAGGCACCTCGAGACAGCTCGCCAGGCGCCACAGGGTGTCCAGGGTAGGGTTGCCGTTGCCCTGCTCCAGCCGAGACAGGTTCGACTTGGCGACGCCGGCGTCGCTGGCCAGGCGGGATAGCGACCAGCCACGCAATTGGCGCAGATGCTGAAGATGCCGGCCGAGTGCTTCGGCATGCAGCGTGTCGTCGCTTGAGAAGCTAGCTTGGGAGAAGGGCTCGATCATGAGGTCACTGTTCGGTTGAGCTGTTGTTCCATTTATCGAACGTTCTGTAAAAGAAACATAGGACGAATGTTGCGATGGCGTCAAGCCTGAGCTCGCACTGGGGCGGGAGAAGACTCATGCGCTGTATCCGTCATGGACCAAACCGCAAGGGGCGTGATTACGTCGTCGGTGACGTGCACGGCCAGTACGCCCAGTTGATGGAAGCGCTGGAGAGAGTCGACTTCGATGTCGCCCGGGACCGGCTGTTCTGCGTCGGTGATCTGGTCGACAGGGGAGAGGCATCGCTCGCCTGTCTGACGCTGGCGCTCGAGCCTTGGTGCTTTGCGGTGATGGGCAATCACGAACAGATGGCGATCACCGCCCTGGCCGAAGGCGGAGGAATGGCCTGGGATCTGTGGCAGCGCAATGGCGGTAACTGGGTCTTTCTCGATGGCGTCGAGGAGGCCCGTAGCACCATGAATGCCGCCCGCCCGCATCTTCCGCTGGCTCGGGAAGTCGTCGCGGGACAACGTCGCCTGGGCGTAGTGCACGCCGATCCACCCGACGACTGGGGCCAGATCGAGCAGACCCCGGCCGAGCACCTGCTATGGTCGCGGCGTAGATTCCGACGTGACAGCGGCGGCAGCCTGGACTCGACCCGCGTCGAGGGCGTCGATGCGGTGGTGGTGGGGCACACCATCGTCGAGGCACCGCTGTGGCTTGGCAATGTTCTGCATCTGGATACCGGTGCCTGTGCCGGCGGGCGCCTCACGCTGGCCGCTGTTGACGACATCCTTGATGCCATTCCCTGATTGACCTGGCCGGCGGTGCCCATTGATGGTCGTCGCGTAGTGGCAGCGTCGATCTCTTGCCACAGACCTTGGAACCGACGCAGAACGCTGTGGTCAGTAGGGCGCTTCTCTCACCGCTGTGCACCGTCCGGCCTAGGGGAGGAAAAAAAATTTTCGATGAAAGGAGAACTTTTCTGGTGACGACTGTCATATGTGGTACAGACAGCATGCGCGATGGCAGTCGTTAGCAGTGTTGATCTGGTTTGCTAAATCGATCGTTGCGCCTCATGGCTTCCATGGGGCGTTTTTTTTGCTTTGGCGAAGGTGCTCTCCCTCTCTCCCTTACCTGTGAGCCCGGGGCATATCAGGCATGCTCCATGAACGCCCTTACGGTTTGCACAAGTGCCAGGGGCATCTGGAGGATCGAGGAGGCCGATGCAAGGCGGTGGTGCCAGGCGATGGTGCCAGGCAATGGTGTCAGCGTTGGCGCTACCGACAGCACGCCCACCGCCGGCATCGTGATGCCGGCGGTGGGCGTCTATAGAAGGTGTTACGCAACAGGAGGGGTCAGGCGCTTCGTTGATGGCGTCGCATGGTGAGCACGGCGGTAAGCACGTCGCGGCGGGTGACGATACCCACCAGTCGGCCCTGTTCGGTGACGGGATACACCTTGGGTTTTGCTCCCAGCATTTCCTGGGCCAGGTCGACGATGCTCTTGGTGGGAGATACCGACAGGACTTCGTTACGCATCATTTCATGGACCAGCGGTGCCTCGTGATCCAGATAGAGGCTCTCGATCACCTTGCCCAGCACGTCCTGCTCGGAGATGAAGCCGATCAGGTGATCGCCGTTGTCCACCACCGGGGCCCCTGGCAATCGGTGCAGAGCGAGACCTTCCGCCAGGGTGGAAATGGAGGTCTTGCCGCTGACGCGGTAGCAGTCCTTGGACATGATGTCCCGGACGATCGATGGAGGTGCCTTGTGTGGCATAACCGCTCTCCTTTGAAGCGGCCCGGCGCCATGCGTCGGGCCCTTGACCGTCAAGCGCCTGGACCGCACTCCAGGCAGCGTTCGGTGATCGCCGGACCCCTGCGCAGATGCACGTTGAGGTCCCTCAGTGCTGTTCTCAGGCCTTCTTCGACCACCGGGTGGTAGAAGGGCATTTCCAGCAGGCGATCCACGGTCAATCGTTGGTCGATGGACCAGGCCAACAGGTGGCCCAGGTGTTCCGCCCTTGGGCCGAACATTTCCGCGCCGAGAAGAATTCCCGAGCCGTGCTCTGCGTAAAGCCTCAGCATGCCTCGGTTCTGCCGCATCACCGTGGACCGTCCCTGATCCTCGAACGAGACCTCGCCGATGGCCACGTTGGTCAGTTGTTCATCCCGACGCTTGAGTTCAGCGTAGCCTACTCCAGCGCTTGCCATCTGCGGATCGGTAAACACCACCGCCAACGGAGTACGCCTGCGACCGGCGCGAATATCCGGGTAGCGTCCGGCGTTTTCGCCTGCGATGCGTCCCTCGTCGGACGCCTCGTGCAGCAGGGGAAGATCCTGGTTGGCATCACCGGCGATAAAGATTGGTGCGGGCGAACCGTCATCGAAGCGACACTGCATGGTCAGCCGGTCGAACACCGGCACACCGCGGTCGTTGAGTTCCAGCCCGGTCTTCGGCAGGTCCAGCTTGTCCACGTTGGGCCGGCGTCCGGTGGCCGCCAGCAGGTAGTCGAAACGCTCGGTCTTCTCGGTGTTGCTGTCGCGACAGTGGAAGGTCACCACCACCTGATCGCCGTCCCGGTCGACCTTCTTGACGGTGGCGTCGGGGTCCAGCGGAAACCCTGTGTTGAACTCCTTGTCGGCGAGCGCCTTGAGATCGGGATCGCCGAGAGGACCGATGGCGCCGCCGACGCCGAACATGCGCACTCGCACGCCCAGATGGTGCAGCGCCTGACCGAGTTCAAGGCCGATGACGCCGGGCCCGAATACCACCACCGA
The DNA here is from genome assembly GCF_003056325.1 of Halomonas sp. BN3-1. Lineage (NCBI taxonomy): Bacteria > Pseudomonadati > Pseudomonadota > Gammaproteobacteria > Oceanospirillales > Halomonadaceae > Halomonas > Halomonas sp. BN3-1. The sequence continues at coordinate 6,684 of NZ_PYVV01000007.1, forward strand.
CTCGGGCAGGTCATCCCATTCGAACAGGTCGTCGTTGATGATCAGGCGATCCCCGGCGGCATTGAGAAAGTCGGGCCAGGAGGGGCGGGAGCCGGTGGCGATGACGATGCGCTTGGCCTTGATACGCGTATGGTCGCCCACCACCAGGGTGTTGGCGTCTTCGAAGCGAGCGGCACCGACGATGCGGTCGTCTTCCTCGATGCGGGACATCGAACTCAGTACGCTGCCGACGAAACGATCCCGCTCCCGCTGGAGGCGTTGCATGACTGCGGGGCCGTCGACGCTGACGCCGCTGACCTTGACCCCGAAGCCCTCGGAGTCACGTGCCTGCTGGGCCACGTCGGCGGCGGAAATCAGCAGCTTGGACGGCATGCAGCCGACCCGTGCGCAGGTTGTGCCGTAGGCGCCGGATTCGATCAGCACCAGCTTGTCGGTATGTTGTCGCGCCGCGTGCCAGGCACCAAGGCCGGCGCTTCCTGCTCCGATAATGGCGATCTCGACCTGTCTTTCCTGCATGATGTCTCTCCTGGGAGCTGAAGATGGCGCTGTGGGGAACCCGTGGGGGTGACCTCTATCAAAACAGTAGGACAGTTGAGGCGGGTTTCTCTATCAATCAGGCGTTGCTGTTACATCAAAGCCTGTATTGGCACACTGAAATGGGCCATCGGAGATACCGGTGGCGTCATTCGACCCTGGAGGTAAGTTCTCTGATGGACGCGCGAGAGTATCTGGCCCGCAAGGGGCTCGACGGTGAGCGAGACAAGGAAAGGCCCAACACCCTCGAGGAAAAGGCCTGGGACCGAGCGCGGGAGTCCCACGACCATCGTCCCAGGGCCGGGACACCCCATGACTGGGAAGACTGGGAGCGTTACCACGATGTCCTGGCCGAAGGCGCGGAAAGCCTGGAGCAGAAGATTGACGCCGAGGCCCATCGCCAGGCCCAGGAGCAGGCAGCGCGTGACGCGCAGACGCAGCGTGCGCAGGCTGGGGCGATGGATAGCCCTTCAAATAGCCCTTCAAATAGCCCGGCAGATAGCCCGGCGGTGGAGCACTTCACCCCACCGCCTGCGCCCGAGCAGAAGGAAGGCACCGATGCGCATGCGTCCAGGACCAGTGACGAGACCGTGACATCCTCGCCCCAGGTGGCGTCGGCGTTGATGGCTTCGCCAGCGGCCCGGCTCGCCTTGATGGTGCTGGTGCTGCTGATGCCCCCGCTGGCGGTGGCGGTGGCCGAAGGTGGTTCGCGCCGGATCGCGATTGCGTTCCTGCTGACCCTGCTGGGCTGGCTGCCTGGGGTGGCGTACGGGGCCTGGTGGTTGAAGCAGGTCAATCATTGAGACGAGCAGGACTGCCTACTCTGTCTCTTGCACGCGCGCCTGACGCAGCTTTGGATGAGATCAGCGAGGCTCAGAGGGGGGCAAGCGTTGGGCCGAGGAGGGTGTTCGCGTATACTGCCGTAAACCTTTTTGACTAGTGGGAGTTTACGGTGGGCTATCTGGTGGTGGTCACCGCCCTGTGGGCGTTCTCGTTTTCGCTGATTGGCGTCTATCTGGCCGGTCAGGTGGACAGCTATTTCGCGGTGATGATGCGGGTGGGGCTGGCGGCGCTGGTGTTCCTGCCGTTGTTGAAGCCCGGCCTGCTCGATCTGCGCCACAAGCTCGCGCTGATGGCACTTGGTGCCGTCCAGCTTGGCATCATGTACATCTTCTTCTACCAGTCCTTCGTGCTCCTGTCGGTGCCGGAGGTGCTGCTGTTCACCATCTTCACGCCGCTGTACATCGCCATTCTGGATGACCTGGCGTTTGGTCGTTTCACGCCCTTCCATCTGGTCACTGCAGGGCTTGCGGTGATCGGCGCGGCGGTCATTCGCTACAAGGGCGTCAACGACGACTTCTGGCTGGGATTCCTGGTGGTGCAGGGGGCCAATCTCTGCTTTGCCATGGGGCAGGTCGGCTATCGGCGCCTGTCGGCGGCACTGCCCCCCTCGTTGCCTCGCCACCATGTGTTCGCCTGGTTCTACCTGGGTGCGGCCTGCATCGCGCTGCCAGCCTTCGCGCTGTTGGGAAGCACCTCGGGGCTGCCGACGACACCCCTGCAGTGGGGGGTGCTGCTGTGGCTGGGACTGGTCGCCTCGGGGCTCGGCTACTTCCTGTGGAACCTGGGCGCCGTGCTGGTGGATGCAGGCGCCCTGGCGATCATGAACAACATGCTGATTCCTGCTGGCCTTGCGGTGAACCTGGTGATCTGGAACCGCGAGGCTGATCTGGTGCGTCTGGCCATGGGAGGCGCCATCATCGCCGGTTCGCTGTGGCTCAACGCCTGGTGGCAGCGGCATCATAGGACGGCGCCGGTCTAATTCATCGTCAGTCTGGGTGATCATCGATCTGGGCCATGCGTTGGCCTGAGGCGCCGGGCGCGGTTTGCTCCGCCAGGCCCCCCTCGCCATAATGAGCGGTCGCCAAGGGAAGGATGCGTGGATGCAATCGTTCAAGAACATCGGACTGATCGGGCGCCTGGGCAGCGCCAAGGTGGTCGAGACCCTCAAGCGGCTGATTCGTTTTCTGGATGACGCCGGCTACCACGTGATCGTGGAAGACCGTACCGCCTCGGCGTTGCTGGAACGTGGCCACGCCGAGGCCAGTCGCCGCATGCTCGGCGAACTATGTGATCTGGTGATCGTGGTCGGGGGCGACGGCAGCCTGCTGGGCGCGGCCCGTACCCTGTGTCGCAGCGGAACCCTGGTGCTGGGGGTCAATCGCGGACGGCTGGGCTTCTTGACCGATATCTCGCCGGATGAGCTCGAGGCCCGTGTCGGTGAGGTGCTGGCGGGACAGTACGAGGTCGAACAGCGCTTTCTGCTCGACGCCGAGCTCTACCGCGGGGATTCCCTGGTGGGCAGCGGCGATGCCCTCAATGAAGTGGTACTGCACCCGGGCAAGGCGGTTCGGATGATCGAGTTCGAACTGTTCATCGATGGCCAGTTCGTCTACAGCCAGCGCAGCGATGGCCTGATCATCGCCACGCCGACCGGTTCCACCGCCTACGCCATGTCCGGCGGTGGCCCTATCATGCATCCGAAGCTCGACGTGGTGACGCTGGTACCGATGTTCCCGCACACCCTGTCGAGCCGGCCCATCGTGATCGACGCCGGCTGCGAGATACGCTGTCATATCGGTGAGACCAACCAGACCTATCCCCACATCAGCTGTGACGGCCAGACCCGTGCCGTGGCCAAGCCCGATGATGTTCTGGTGATCCGGCGCAAGCCCCAGAACGTTCAACTGGTGCACCCTCTGGGTCACAACTTCTATGACGTCCTGCGCAGCAAGCTGGGCTGGAGCAACAGGCTGGGAGATTGACGTGAGCAGGCGACTGGACGGCTACGACCTGATCGGTGACGTTCATGGCTGCGGCGCCACCCTGGCGGCGCTGCTGGAACGGCTGGGGTATCACCTGCGCGGCGGTGTCTATCGTCACCCCCAGCGCAAGGCGATCTTCCTCGGGGACCTGATCGACCGTGGCCCGCGTATCCGCCTGGCGGTCTCCATCGCCAGACGCATGGTGGAAGAGGGCGAGGCCTATATCGTGCTGGGCAATCACGAGATCAATGCCCTGACGTACACCCAGAAAGCCCCGCCTGAGCACGGCAGGGAATGGCTACGCCCGCATACACCGCGTCACAACCGCATCATTCGTGAAACCCTCGAGCAGTACCATGACCACCCCCAGGAGTGGGATGATGCCCTGGCATGGTTTCGTCAGATCCCCCTGTGTCTCGAGATCGACGGCATCCGGGTGGTCCACGCCTGCTGGGACGACCGCCTGATCGAATCCTTCAGGCAGCTCCGGCCCGACGGCTGTCTGGACCACGACTTCCTGCTCCAGGCCTCGAGCCCGGGTACCGAAGAGTCGAGGATCCTCGAGCGCCTGACCCGCGGTGGTTCCATCGACCTGCCCGGGGACACGGTCATCCATTCCGGAGACGGTTTCACTCGACGAAGCTTTCGGACCCACTTCTGGGCACGAGACCCTCGCACCTGGGGTGACGTGGTGTTCCAGCCGGACAATCTACCGGGAGACCTCGAGGACCGGCCGTTGAGCGACAGCGAACGGGCCAGCCTCAGCTACTATGGCCCCGACCAGCCCCCGCTGTTCATCGGCCACTACTGGTGCGAAGGCGTCCCGGCCTTGCCGGCACCGAATATTGCCTGTCTCGACTACAGCGCGGTGAAGTTCGGTCGACTGGTGGCCTATCGCTACAGCTTTGAATCCCGCCTCGACGCCAACCACTTTGTATGGGTGCCGGTGCCCAGGGACGTGCGTGCGAGGCCCTTGCCCCGAGAGATCGTCTTCGACTGATACAAAACGTTACATTAAAGTCGGGCAGCCGACTGAACCCTTTGTCAAAAGCGGCGTCTGAGTAGGTGTTCCCTTGAATGATCCCTTGCTCTTGTCCGGCGGCCCCCTCCGCCGGACTTTTTCTGTGTGGATGAAAAAGACATCCTGCCATGCCCGGCTTGCCGTCGGGCCTTTCGCCCATCTGTGCCGCGTGTGACCGCTGCCCCTACCGGCCAACGTCATTTCAGGCCATCATCTCTGGGCCGCCACCCTTTTTCGCGCTGGAGACGCCATGTTCCGGGTCATGCTGATCCCCCACGATATCGATACTCGCGAGCTGCGACAGGCGCTCTGGTCGCACCGCATCGGACACCGTATCACCGACGAGGACGACGGCCAGGTACTGTGGCTGATGGACCCGAAACAGCAGGATGCTCTGGCCGAGGTGATCACGCGCTGGCAGCGGGGGGAGGCGATACCCGCGCCGAGGGCCTCGAAGCCGAGACCGGCACGTCACTGGTGGCCGCTGCTGCGCCAGCATCCGGTCACGCTGTCGGTGCTCGGGCTGTGTCTTCTGGTGTTTGGTGCCATCGCCGTGTGGGGAGACATGGTGCTGGCGTGGTTGGCGATCGTGCCTGTGGGCATCCGTGGCGGGGCGCTGGCCGTCGGCAGCATCCCCGATGCGCTGGCGGCGGGGCAGGTATGGCGCCCGCTGTCGCCGATCTTTCTGCACTTCGGCTGGATGCACCTGATCTTCAACATGATGTGGCTGTGGTATTTCGGCCGCCAGGTGGAGACCCTGCACGGCCCGCTGCGCATGCTGACGCTGGTGGTGGTGGCGGGGCTTGCCGGCAACCTGGCCCAGTACGCCACCGGCACGGTGCTGTTCGGTGGCATGTCGGGCGTCGACTTTGCGTTGCTTGGCTACGTCTGGTTGATGTCCCGTCGCGCGCCGGCCAGCGGCTTCTTCGTGCCACAGATGCTGGTGCTGTTCATGCTCGGCTGGATGGTCTTCACCATGACCGACGTCGCCGGGCTGGTGGGCTTTGGCAATGTGGCCAACGAGGCGCACCTGGGCGGTCTGCTCGTGGGGCTGGTGCTGGGCTGGTATCATTCCCGCAAATCACGTCTTCACTAGAGCGATGCCATGAGCGACATGACCTTCGAGCGAATGATTTCCCAGATGACGCCGTCGATCTACCAGAGCCTCAAGCAGGCGGTGTCGCTGCGCAAGTGGCCGGACGGGCGAATGCTGACGGCCGAGCAGATCGAGCTGTGCATGGAAGCGGTAATGCGCTACGAGCACGACAACAATGTGCCCGAGGAGAGCCGCATCGGCTACCTGGAGCAACGCACCTGCGGCGCTGGGCCCGGTGGGCCATCGAGCAGTGCCGGGGTTTCCGAAGACATGGCGGGGCTCGCTCGGGATGCCAGTCGTGACTGAAGTACTTGCCCACGGATGTCTGTCCAAGATGGGGGTCGAACCCGACTCCCCCGCGCGCTACACCCTCAAGGCCGGCGAGAACCGTCTGCCGCTCAACGACTACCTGGGCCGCACCCTGCGTCTCGAGTGGAGCGGGGCGATCGCCTGTACCCACTGTGGGCGTGCGACCAGGAAGAGCTTCGGGCAAGGCCACTGCTATCCCTGCTTCAAGCGCCTGGCCCAGTGCGACAGCTGCATCATGAAGCCCGAGCTGTGCCACTTTTTCGAGGGGACCTGTCGCGAGCCCGAGTGGGGCGAGCGGTTCTGCTTCCAGCCCCACGTCGTCTACCTGTCCAACGCTTCCGGGCTCAAGGTCGGGATCACCCGCAATACCCAGATGCCGACGCGCTGGCTCGACCAGGGCGCGATCCAGGCGTTGCCGATCCTAGAGGTAGACAGCCGCCAGCAGTCTGGCTTCGTCGAGGTGCTGTTCAAGAATGAGGTGTCGGATCGCACCAACTGGCGGGCGATGCTCAAGGGCCAGGTCGAGGAACTGGATCTGGCCGCAGAGCGCGACCGTCTGCTGGAAAGGCTGTCGGCGGGGCTGGGCGATCTACGCGATCGCTTCGGCGCCGATGCTATCCGTCCCCTGGACGGCAGCCCACGTCACTTCGACTACCCGGTACTGGAGTATCCCACCAAGGTCACGTCTCACAACCTCGACAAGAATCCGCGAGTCGAGGGCACGCTGATGGGTATCAAGGGCCAGTACCTGATCTTCGATACCGGAGTGATCAATCTTCGCAAGTACACCGGCTACGAGATGTCGCTGGCGGCTTGATCAACGTCACCGGCAGCGACAGGCGCTGTCAGCGACCCAGGGAGCACAGTCATGTACGTGCTGCATATCGCCAATCGACAGACGTCGTCGTGGTCGCTGAGGGCCTGGCTGACCTTTCGCCAGCTCGAGATTCCCTTCGAGCTGGCCTTTCACCCCTTCGATGAGCAGGGCAACAGTCACGCCGACTTTCGTCGGTTTTCGCCCTCGGGACGAGTGCCCTGTCTGCATCATGACGAACGGGTGGTGTGGGACTCGCTGGCCATCATCGAATACCTGGCCGAGCGTCATTCCGATATCTGGCCTGAGCATGTGGACGCCAGGTGCTGGGCCAGAAGTGCCTGTGCCGAAATGCATTCCGGTTTCAGCGCGCTCAGGCAGCAGTGTCCGATGCACTGCGCGCTGCGCGTACGCTTGAACGAAAAGACGCCCGAGCTGCTGGATGACCTGCATCGGCTGAACGAACTGTTTGAAGACGGCTTGACGCGCTTTGGTGGACCTTACCTGTGCGGCGAGCGGTTTACCGCCGCAGACGCCTTTTTCGCCCCCATCGCCTTCAGGATGCGAACCTACGACCTGCCCATGGGTGGCCCGTCTCGCGACTACCTCGAGCGACTCCTCGCGTTGCCCGCCATGCGCCAATGGCAAAGCGAGGCGGTTTGCGAGCCGTTCCGTGAGTTACCTCTCGAGGCGCAGATCCTCGCCAGCGGCACTGTGCTCAAGGACTTGCGCTGAAGGATCTGCGCTGAAGGATCTGTGTTAGGGCATCTGACCCTACCTGTCAGAGCATACGATGCCCGATTCCGCTGTCGCAGAACCGGGCCGATCAGCCGCCTTTCGACCGCGTCCGTTGTTTCAACCTTCTGCGCTGGTCTCGCTGGCCTGTGGTGTCGGCGGCATCAGATGCTTGGGCAGGTTCTGCCGCCTGGCATCGGTCCTCGGGCCGTAGTGGGTCGACAGGTAGTCGAGGATGGTGGCTTCCATTTCGGGATTGAACTGCCACAGGCCCTGGGTCTCCTGCATCCAGTCGATCAGGTAGGCCCAGTGCTCGCGTGACCCCCTGTTCTGGGTGACCAGGGCGGCGGAGTGGCAGACGGTGCAGTTGCCCTTGACCGTCTGCCAGCCCTCGGCCATCACGAACCCGCTGTCCGGGTCGGTCTCGAGGGGGGCATCTGTGGCTTGCCCAGAGGCCTCGCCTGTCGATTGAGCCAGGCCAAAGGGGCTGAACAGCACTGCGCCGAGCAGCAGGCCGGTCATCAAGATCGGGCGGGCCGACGACCACGCCCTATGCCTTCTGGTGGTACGAATTCCCATGCCAGTCTCCTCCCTCAGCCGACCTGAACCGCGATGCGGTGACAGGCGTTGTTGAGGTAGCCCTTGGGGTTCCAGCCGGGCACCACCATGGGCTGGGACTGGCCGTTTTCGTCCACCGCCCGGGCCCACACCTCGTAATAGCCTGGCTCGGGGAACTCGACCTGGGTGGTAAAGCGCTGCCAGGCGAGGCGATTGGGTGCGTCGTTGAGGCTGGCCTTCTGCCAGGTGGCACCGAAGTCGATGGAGGTGTGTACCTCGGATACCGACAGATCCCCCGCCCAGGCGTGACCGCGCACCTCCATCGGCTGGCCTTGGGCGTGCTCGATCCCTGATCGCGGGTAGGTGATCAGGGACTTCACCGGCATCGACTGGATGGTGACGAAGTCTTCCTTGGCCACCTCAGTGCCCGGTGCCACCGGGTTCGCCGGCACGCTGTAGGAGGGAGGCGCCATCTTGGCCCCATCGTGCTTCTGGTTGCGTACGACGATCTGCTTGAGCCACTTGCCCGAGACCGAGCCCGGCCAGCCGCCGCACACCAGGCGCAGCGGGTAGCCGTTCTGGTAGGGAATGTCCTCGCCGTTCATCGCCCAGGCGATCAGCGACTCGTCCTCCCGGGCCTTTTCCATCGGCACACCGCGAGAGATCGCTTCCTTGTCGGCGGCGCCGCTGGCATGGCGATCGGCGCCGTAGTAACCGATATAGACGGCGTCGTCGGCGATGCCACAGGCCTCCAGCACATCGCGAAGTCGTACCCCGGTAAAGGTCGGGCAGGCCACCGCACCGGTGGTCCACTGGTTGCCGCTGGCGGCGGGGACGTACTCGCTGCGACCATTGCCGCCGCACTCTACCTGAAGCTGGTAGGTGTGCTCGGAGAAGCGCTCCTTCAGCTCGGCGATGGTGAAGGTGGTGGGGTTCTGACACGACTCGCCGGTGATTTCCAGCGTCCAGGTGGCGGGATCGATCTCGGCTCGCTCCGGGGGCAGGCCGTTGTTGCGCACGAACATGTAGCGCGCCGGGGTAATGTCATCGTCGAGCAGATGGGCCGGTGTCTCGGCGTTGATCGGACGGTCGTTGAGGACCCTCAGCCCCTCCTTGCCCTCGATCTCGAAGGCTTCGTCGCTCTGGGCCAGGGCTGCGGGAATCAGGCCTCCCGGCATGAAGCGTGCGAAGGGAATGCTGGCGCCGAGTACCGCGCTCATGGCCAGCAGGCTGGAGCCGGTGAGAAATCCACGACGGCTGACGGGATCCACCTGCCGCCCCCACAGCTTGCGATCGGCGTCCACGGGATCCTTGGCGTAGAGGGCGTGCAGGCCCTTGGTCTGGCGGCGCATGCAGAACTCCTTATATTTTAATTGTAGGTCGTTATTCCAGAGGATCCTTGTAGCGTAGGTGGTGGCACCGGCGGCGGCCAGGGACAGTTGGAAGGCGGCAATGGGACCAGCGCTGGCGCATAGCGGCCTGGAGGCGGTGGCGACTCGCTAAAATAGTGATCCCTGACGATGGGGCGCCCTGAAGCTCTCGGTATCCAGCTCACTATCAGTATCAAGACCGCTATCAAGGCCACTATCACCACGTCGTGACAGGCCCAGGCGACGGCAGGCCTTGCGGAAGCGTTGGTCGAGCAGTTCGGCGAAGACGCCCTGGCCGCGCATGCGGTGGCCGAAGCGACTGTCGTAGTCCTGGCCGTTGCGACACTGGCGAATCAGGCTCATGACCTTGCCGGCGCGCTCAGGATAGTGGGCCTCGAGCCAGGCCTCGAACAGCGGCGCGACCTCTCGTGGCAGGCGCAGCAGCATCCAGCCGGCGGTGCTGGCGCCGGCGTCCCTGGCGGCCTGAAGCAGGCGCTCGAGTTCATGGTCGGTAAGCCCGGGAATCACCGGCGAGACCAGGGTGCCCACCGGTACACCGGCATCGGCAAGCTCGCCGATGACCCTGAGTCGGGCCCGGGGTGAGGCGGTGCGCGGCTCCAGCTGACGCTTGAGTTCGGTGTCCAGGCTGGTGAGGCTGACCATCACCCGCACCAGGCGGCGGCTTGCCAGTTCACTCAACAGGTCCTTGTCGCGCAGGATCAGCGCGCTCTTGGTCACCAGGGTGACCGGATGACGCCACTCCAGCAGCCGTTCGAGCAGTGCCCTGGTGGTTCGGTGTTCGGCCTCGATGGGCTGGTAGGCGTCGGTGTTGCCGGACAGGTTGATCGGGCGGCAGACGTAGCCGGGCTTGCACAATTCCTCGGTGAGGCGTTCCACCAGGCCGGTGCGGGCGATCAGGCGGGTCTCGAAGTCGAGACCGGGTGACAGGTCCCAGTAGGCATGACTGGGCCGCGCGTAGCAGTAGATGCAGCCATGTTCGCAGCCACGGTAGGGGTTGATCGAGCGATCGAAGGGCAGGTCTGGCGAGCGGTTCCACGACAGCGCGCTCTTGGCGCTCTCGGTGGCAGTGACGGTGGCGATGCGATCAGGCGTTGCCTCTTGCCACCAGCCGTCGTCCACCTGTTCGCTACGGGTGGGAGAAAAACGATTGGCGGGATCATAGGTCGCGCCGCGGCCCTTCAAGGGGCTCGTAGCGCTTCTTTGCTGGCCGTCGTCGTGATAGTGATCCATGCCGGCAAGGCTAGCCGAATACTGTTTATATATCCAGTAATGTGATGAGTCGAACGAACACGGCGAGCCGAACGAGGAGCAGAGCTAGGGGCTGAATAAGGAGCGGAACGGGGGCTGAACGAGGGTTGAGCAAGGAGCTGAACGGGGAGCACAACGGCAAGAGGCCGCCCAAGGGCGGCCTCCTGTCGACTTGCCGGTGGAAGCGTTACTGCTTCGGCGTGAAGGAGCCGGCTTCCTGACGCTGTGGGTACTCTTCGAAGGTGGCCATGAAGTCTGCCACGATCTTGCCCACCGGACCGAAGGCGTACATGCGACGCAGTTGCCAGTCGTCGTAGTAGGAAGAGTCTTCCGGCGCCATCTCGAACGGATCGGCACGCAGGTCGATCAGAAGCGGTGCCTTGAGCGGCGTCTGCTGGCGGCGCCACGCATCCATGCCCTCGTGCTCCTGGATGCTGAAGTGTGCCTTGTACTGGCCGAAGCGCACCGCACCCAGGGAACCATCATCGACGAAGGCGAAGAAGGTGTCGCGCGGCCACTCGCCGGCATCTTCCTCACCGGTCAGGTGGGGCAGCATGTTGTAGCCATCCAGGTGTACGTTGAAGTCCTTGTCACCGGCGGTGTAACCGTCAAGCAGCTGCTCCTTGATGTCCGGTACGCCAGCGGCGGCGACCAGGGTCGGGAACACGTCTTCGAGCGAAAGGATGTCGTTGGACACCTGGCCCGGCTCGATATGCCCTGGCCACTTCATCATGAACGGCACCCGAATGCCGCCTTCCCAGGTGGTGGCCTTCTCGCCACGGAAGGGCGAGGTACCGCCATCCGGCCAGGTAAACTTCTCGGCGCCGTTGTCGGTGGTGTAGATGACGATGGTGTTCTCATCGGCACCCAGCTCTTCCAGCTTGTCGAGCAGTTGGCCGACCAGGGCGTCGTGCTCGGTCATGCCATCGGCGTAGACGCCAAGTCCGGTGCGGCCTTCACTCTCTTCCTTGAGGTGGGTGAAGATGTGCATGCGGGTGGTGTTGTACCACACGAACCAGGGTGTATCGGAGGCTTCCTGGCGCTCGATGAAGTCCTCGGTGGCGGCCAGGAATTCCTCGTCGATGGTCTCCATGCGCTGTTGAGTCAGCGGGCCGGTGTCCTCGATCTGGCCATCGGCGGACGAGCGAATGACACCGCGGGGGCCGAACTGTTCACGGAAGCCTGGATCGGTGGGATAGTCGGGATTTTCCGGCTCTTCTTCGGCGTTCAGGTGGTAGAGGTTGCCGAAGAATTCGTCGAAACCGTGATTGGTCGGCAGGTACTCGTCGCGATCGCCGAGGTGGTTCTTGCCGAACTGACCGGTGGCGTAGCCCATCGGCTTGAGGATCTCGGCGATGGTCGGATCTTCCGGCTGCAGGCCGAGCGGGTCGCCGGGCATGCCGATCTTGAGAAGACCGGTACGCTTGGGTGACTGACCGGTGATGAAGGCAGAGCGACCGGCGGTACAACTCTGCTGGCCATAGGCGTCGGTGAAGCGGATACCTTCTTCGGCGATGCTGTCGATGTTGGGCGTGGTGTAACCCATCATGCCGCTGTTGTAGGCGCTGGTGTTAAACCAGCCGATGTCATCGCCCATGATGACCAGAATGTTGGGCTTGTCTGATGACGCCTCGGAAGAGGTTTCTTCTTCGGTCGCGGACGCTGGCTGAATGCTGGCTGCCAGGCCGACCGCAGCAATCGATGCCGCCACGATGCCCTTCCAGGGCGAAGGTATTGCCGACGAATACACTTTCATGATCGTTCCCTTAAATTAAATGATGTCAATGACATGGCATTGATACAGCGGAGTGATGTGTTGGCCTGCTCTCCTTGCTGGTCGACTTACTACTTGCTGGTCAGGTCCTGACAGCCGGCGCGTAAAGGCCGGCGGCATCGTTGTATTTCCTCCGATCCCCGCCCGCTGGGCTGGAACCAGGGGGAGGGAAGGCTGAGTCTGCTGGCTCAGCTAAAAGTGTGCCTTGATGGGCATGCAAGACAGCATAGTAAACGATCATTGCTTGTGCATGACCAACTTCCCCGAGCCTGCCCAAAGGGCGGTCTCCTTTGCTTTGCCATCGTCGACTCGACCGTCAGGGTGCCCTCGCCCTCTGTGTCGTTGGTCATCGCCCTCTGTGTCATTGGTCGTGGCCCTTGGCACCTTCTCCCTTGGCTGAGTGTGAACCGCTGTTTCTGCCTGGACCCTCCCTCGGGTGGGGCGGACCGCTGAGGACACAAGAGGGAGCAAAAGCTTGCTCCACGACAAATAGGCCCCTCTCATGCCTGAATGTTTGTCCAGTAGTCTAAGGGCGGGCACCTGGCGTAGCCGCACCGAGAGTCACCAGGAGGGTGTCCTTCGAGGGCGAAGGAGAGCGAAGGCAGATGAATATAGGCTTGAACGCTGTGGAAACAATGGCACTGGCGCTGGTCCTGCTGATGGTGGGCATTCAGCTTCGGCGCCGGGTGGAGTGGCTCGAGCGCATGTGCGTACCGACGCCGGTGGTCGGGGGCATCGGCTTCGCCGTGCTGGTATGGCTGCTGCGATCGATGGACGTGCTGACGCTGGATCTGGACACCAGCGTTCAGGATCCGATGATGATCGCCTTCTTCGCCACGGTAGGGCTCGGTGGCAGTCTCTCGGTGCTGGCCAGGGGCGGGCGTTCGCTGGTGATCTTCCTGTTGACCTGCTGGGCCCTGGTACTGGTGCAAAATGGTATCGGTATCGGCGTCGCCTCGATGATCGGGCTCGACCCCCTGATCGGCCTGATGGCGGGCGGGCCTTCGCTGGAAGGCGGCTTTGGCGGTGCGGCGGCCTTCGGGCCAGAGGCGGAAGCGCTCGGTGCCGACGGCGCCCTGACCGCCGCCATGACGGCGGCCACCTACGGTGTCATCACCGGTAGTCTGCTGGGCGCGCCTCTCGCCCGCTGGTTGATCGAGCGGTTCAAGCTTCGCATCGAGGCTGAGGAGGTCGGTGGGCTTGCCGATCTGCACGAGGAACACCTGAGCGAAGACGATCAGACGCTGACCCCGCATCGGGTACTGAAGGCCATGGCGGTGGTGGTGCCGGTGATGGTCATCGGCCTGGCCTGCCGCGAATTCATGAAAGAGAAACTCGGCATCGTGCTGCCAAGTTACGTCGGGGCCATGTTCGTGGCCATCGTGCTGCGCAACCTGAACGATCACCTTCGCCTGGTCGAGGTGTCCGAGCGCGCCATCAATCTGATCGGAGAAGTCAGCCTGGCGATCTTCCTGACCATGGCCATGATGAACCTGAAGATCTGGCAACTGCAGGGCATGGGGCTTGGCCTGGCGCTGATCCTGATGATTCAGACGCTGGTGATCATGGCCATCGCGGCGCTGGTGGTCTTTCGTTCGCTCGGCAGCAACTACGACGCCGCCGTACTCTCCGCCGGCTTTATCGGTTTTGGCCTGGGCGCTACGCCCAACGCCTTCGCCAACATGGGCGCCGTCTGCGACCACTATAAGGTGGTATCGAGCAAGGCCTACATCATCGTTCCGCTGTGTGGCGCCGTCTTGATCGACATGGTCTCCGTGCCCGCCATCACCTGGTGTCTCAACGTCTTTGCCTGAGGTCACGCTCGAGCGGTATCACCAGTAGAACCGTTTCATGAATAGATACCGACGCCGTGCCCACCCGGGCGCGGCGTCGGTCGTCCTGTCGAATCATGATGAATGCGGGGGCCTCGAACGGGGCTCGAACGGGGTTTGAATGAGGCAAGGCGACCCGCAGCACGACCCGCAGCACGACCTGCAGCACGACCTGCAGCATAGACGCTCGATCGCGGATCCGTTTCCGAGGGAAGATCGCCTTTCGGTGATCTGCTAAGCTCGGCGGCTTGTTGCCCGCCTGTTTGCGTGTCTGAAGGCTCGGGCGGTCTTTTTCTTATTCGCCGCCCGGGCGGCGTTTGTGCCATCAGGATATCGCCGTGCGTGACCAGTCCTCGTCCTCTACTCCCGCCTCGACGCTTGACTCGACCCTTGAGTCACCCCTTGCTTCAACTCTTTCCTCCAATATTGGCCGCATTCCTTCGCTGGACCTTGAGGCCCGCCGCCTGGCCAGTGCACGTCTCGATAGCCTGACCAAGCCCCCCGGCAGCCTGGGTCGACTCGAGAAGCTCGCTGCGGATCTGGCGGCGATGACCGGAGAGCCGTTACCCCGGGTCGACCCTGCGGCCATCATCGTGTTCGCCGCAGACCACGGGGTGGCGGCGGAAGGCGTGTCGGCCTTTCCGGCCTCGGTCACCGCCCAGATGGTCGCCAACTTCGCCCGCGGGGGCGCCGCCATCAACGTTTTCGCCCGCCAGATCAATGCCCGGCTCGAGGTCGTCGACGTTGGGGTGGCCACGCCCAGCGACCAGGTGCCGGGTGTGGTGCTCGATCGGGTGCGGGCGGGCAGCGGCAATATCGCCTGCGAGGACGCCATGAGTCCCGACGAGGTAAAGGCGGCGCTTGAGGTCGGCATTCGTGCCGTCGAGCGCGCCCGCGCTGCGGGTGCCCGCTGTGTCATCCTGGGAGAGATGGGCATCGCCAACACCACCGCAAGCAGTGCTCTGCTGGCCGCCTTTACCGGCCTTTCCGCCGAGGAGGTGGTGGGGCGTGGCACCGGTATCGACGATGCGCGTCTGGACCACAAGCGCAAGGTCATCGCCAGGGCGCTGGCACGGGGCACTGGCGATACCGCCCTCGATACACTGGCGCGTCTGGGCGGGCTCGAGATCGCCGCCATGGCAGGGGCCTGCCTGGGCGCAGCGACGGGTCGCACGCCGGTGCTGGTGGACGGTTTTATCGCCACGGTAGCGGCCCTTGCGGCGACTCGGCTGGCGCCTGGCGTGCGCGACTACCTGGTGTTTGGCCATCGCAGCGATGAGGCCGGTCACGGTGAGGCGCTGGCCGCACTCGGCGGTGAGCCGCTGTTGTCACTTGGCCTGCGCCTGGGCGAAGGCAGCGGCGCGGCCCTGGCGTATCCGCTGCTCGCCAGTGCCTGCGCCATGCTCAGCGAGATGGCGACATTCGCCGACGCCGGAGTCGAGGGTGGCCCGTCGGCATGAGGCGAGCAGACGTCGTGAGAGTAGATGACGACAGCGCGGCCAGGGGGTGGTGGTTCCCATGACGCTGCCGCCACTGAGCCCCGAGTTGCTGGCGTTGGTGCTCGCCGCCCTGGTGCTGGACCTTTGGCTGGGAGATCCACGCTGGTTGCCGCATCCGGTGGTCGGCATGGGCCGACTGATCGGCGCCCTGGAAGCGCGGCTTAACCGTGGCAGGCCGCAGGCGCGTCGAGCCAAGGGCGTGGTGCTCACGCTGGTGGTGGTGGGGCTTGCATGGACGCTGGCCACTCTGGCGATTGGCCTTGCCGGTGTCGTCTCGCCCTGGCTGGCGCTGGTGGTGGAGGGCTTGCTTTTGTGGACCTGCCTTGCCTGCCGGGGCCTGGTGCAGGCGGCCCGCGCGGTGGCCACACCGCTGGCAAGGGGCGATCTGTATCAGGCGCGGCGCGCGGTCTCGGCCATCGTCGGGCGCGATACCCGGGAGCTCGACGAGGCCGGGGTGAGCCGAGCGTGCGTCGAGAGCGTGGCCGAAAATACCGTCGATGGCATCACCGCACCGCTGTTCTGGGCTCTGCTTGGCGGTGCGCCCCTGGCCTTGGCCTACAAGGCAGCCAATACTCTGGATTCCATGGTCGGCCATCGCAGCGATCGCTACCGCGAGTTCGGCTGGGCCTCGGCTCGCTTCGACGATCTGGTCAACCTGCTGCCGGCTCGGCTGACGGCGCTGGCCATGTGGTGTCTTGCTGCGGTGGTTCCGGGGCTGCGCAGGCGCGGCGCCTGGTCGGCGACGTGCCGGCAGGCACCGGCCCACCCCAGTCCCAACGCCGGCTGGCCGGAGGCCATGGTGGCCAATCTGCTCAGCGTCGAGCTGGGCGGGGTAAACCGCTACGGCGATCAGATCAGCGACCGGGCGCGGCTGGGTACGCCCACCGAGACGTTAAAGGCGCGTCACATCGACGCCGCGATTCGCTGTCTCTACGCCGGTACGGCGGGCGTGCTGACACTGCTGGCCTTGATCATCCTGGTGCTGGAGGCCGTGCGATGACATCGACCCACACTCGGCACCTGAGCGACACAAGCGCGAGCCAGACGCCAACGCAGGGCCAGGGCTCTTGCTGGCCTGATCACGGCGGCCAGGGCGCGGCGCTGCTCGACAGACTTGGCCTGTCGTCGGTGACACCGACCATGGATGTGAGCGCGAGCCTCAACCCGCTGGGCCCGCCGGCCTGGCTTGCTGATTGGCTCGCCCGCGCCATGAACGAGGTGCGCCACTATCCTGACCCCGAGCACCGGGACGCCGTGGCGGCCCTGGCGGCGTCTCTGGGGATAGCGCCACCGTCGGTGGTGTTGACCAACGGCGGCGCCGAGGCGATCCACCTGGTGGCCCGGGCCTATCGTCGCACCCGCGCCTTGATCATCGAGCCGACCTTTGGTGAGTACGCCCGGGCATGCCGGCTCAACGATATCGAGATCGAGCGTTTGCAGCTCAGCGGAGATGACTTCCGGCTGGACGTCGAGGCGCTCTCGGCGCGCCTTGCCCCTGTCGATCTGGTGTTTGTGTGTCGCCCCAACAATCCCACCGGCACGCGCCTTCCCAGAAGTGACGTGGAAGCGCTGGTGGCGGCGGCCAGGCGCAGCGACACCCTGGTGGTCATCGACGAAGCCTTCGTCGACTTTGCCGACGATGAAGCCCCGCTCACCGATCTGGTGGAACAGGGCGAGCCGCTGGTGCTGTTGCGCTCGTTGACCAAGTTTTACGCCCTGGCGGGGCTGCGGCTTGGCTATCTGGTGGCGTCCCCGCAGCGCTGTCGTGCGCTGCAACACCATCAGGTGGCCTGGAGCGTCAACGGCCTGGCTGCCGCAGTAGTTCCCGAGCTGCTGGCCGATGGCGACTTTGCGCGTCGCACGCGCGACTGGCTTCACTCCGAGCGTGCCTATCTGACGGCAGGCCTGCGCGATCTGGGCCTGACGGTGGTGGACTCCCAGGCCAATTTCGTGCTGTTCAGGCCGCCGGGCCAGCCGTCGCAGGCCAATGGCGAAGCCTTGTTGTCGTATCTGGCACGTCATGGTTGTCTGGCTCGCCACACCCACACCTTCAACGGGTTGGACGGCGCCTGGATTCGCGTGGCGCTGCAGCGCCGAGCCGACAATGATCGCCTGCTCAGATGGCTTGGCGACTGGCTCGGCGACTGGCTCGGCGACGCCCAGTCTCGTGGAGAGAACCGATGATCGCCTTTGTCAGCGGTGGCGTGCGTTCGGGCAAGAGTCACGTTGCCGAACAGGCGGCACTGGCGCTCCACGCCGACAAGCCCCGGGGGCAGCTCTGGTACCTGGCAACCGCCAGGGCCGAGGAGGGCGAGATGGCCACGCGGGTGGCGCGCCACCAGGCCCGGCGTGACAGCCGCTGGCATACGCTGGAGGCACCGCAGGACCTGTTGGTCGCCTGGCGTCAGGTGAGCACAGGCGACACCGTGCTGCTGGATTGCCTGACGCTGTGGTCGAGTCAGCGCCTGTTTGCCGACGGCCTCGAGCGTGACGACCGGCGCGCTGCGGCGAGAGACGCCTTTAACCAACTAGCAGCGCTGCTCGCGGACGCTCGCCGACGTGATATCGCGCTGGTGGTCGTATCCAACGACCTCAACGAGGAATTGCCGCCGAAGGACGCCTTGGTGCGCTGGTACCTGAGCGAGCTCCAGCGTCTGCACCTGCTGTTGGCGCGGTGTGCCGATCGGGTGGTGGAGGTGGTCGCGGGGCAGGCCATCGAGTGGAAGCCGGCGGGGGAACGTCCCGCTGACGTGAGGGCAGGAGCGGGCAACAGGCTGGGTAGAGGAGAGTCGAGTGAGTGATCTAAGGCCGCGAGTGCTGCCGGCACTGGCCGGGCTGGGGCTGGCGATCCAGTTTCTGACCCGGATTCCATTGCCGGTGATGATCGACTGGAACGGCGCCAACCGCCGCTGGGCGGCGCGTTGCTACCCGCTGGTGGGGCTCTTGATCGGCGTGCTGCTGGCCGTGGCCGCCGCGCTGACCTCAGCGCTGCCCACGCCGATCCAGGCACTGGTGCTGCTGACGCTGTGGGTGGCGCTGTCCGGTGGGCTGCACCTGGACGGTGTGATGGACCTGGCCGATGCGCTGGGCAGCAATGCGCCGCTCGAGCGCCGCTGGAAGATCATGAAGGACCCGCAGGTCGGCAGTTTTGGCGTGCTGGCGCTGGTGTTCCTGCTGGCCTGGAAGGCGGTCCTGTTGTGGTGGTGGCTCACGACCGACGGGGCTCTGCTGTGGCTGGTCGTGGTACCCGCCCTGGCCAGAGCCAGCGCGGTGGCGCTGCTGATCGGCGTACCCGCTGCTCGGCCCGAGGGACTCGCCCATAGCTGGCAGCAGGGCCTTGGCTGGCGCGACCTGGTGCTTGCCCTGGTTCCTCTTCTGGTGGTGGTTTCCGCGGGACTGCTGCTGGAGCCGGGCGGGACGAACGTAGCCGGGCTGGTGGGGGTTCTGCTCGCCAGCGGGGGCTTTACCTGGGTCTTCGCCCGGGGGATGATCCGAGCCTTTCACGGCATCAACGGCGATATGCTGGGCAGTGCCATCGAGGGAGGAGAACTATGGCTTCTGATGTGTGTCTCGAGCTGGTGGTGGTTCGCCACGGGCTGACCCAGTGGAACCTGGACAAGCGCTACCAGGGCCAGCGCGATATCGAGCTGTTGATGCCCGACGCCCTGGCCGATATGGATCGGTTGCGCCTGGAACTGGAAGGCGAGCGCTTCGACGCTGTGGTGTCGAGCGACCTGACCCGCTGCCGCCAGACCCTGGCCCATATCGCCGAGGGCCGTGGCTGGCCGGAGCCTCGCCTGGACCAACGCCTGCGCGAGAACGACTTCGGCGAGTTCGAGGGGCGCAACTGGGAAGAGCTCAAGGACGATCCGGTCTACCGGGAGTGGATCGACAGCGCCGGTGAGCTGGCGCCTCCCGGTGGTGAATCCGCCCAGGACCTGCGTGACCGGCTGGCGTTGGCCCTCGGCGCCATCTTCGATGCCGCCGTCGAGGCCGGCCATCGGCGCGTGCTGGTGGTCACCCACGGCGGGGTGATCCGCGAGCTGCGCCGAGAGTTCGAGGGCGTGCCGTTCTGGGAGGGCGTCGTCGGTCAGGCCGCCGGTCGGCGCTGGACACTCATTCGACAGGCAGAGGGCATCACATGCACGTCTTCATCGGCGGTACCGCGTCAGGCAAGCGTCAGCGGGTAGCCGAGCGCTACCCCGAGGCACGCTGGCGCGACGCCGACGAGATGATGAGACGGGTGCCCGGTGCGGGCGCTGGTCCCGCCATCGACGATGGCGACACCCTCGTCATCAGCGGCTGGCTTGCCTGGCTCGAGGCCGAACTAGAGAACGAACTTGAGAACCAACGTGAAAACGAGTCAGCAAGCGCCGACGATGACCGGCTGGGCCGGCGCTGGCGCGAGGCCTTGACTGGCTGGGCCAGTTCGCCGGGACGGCGCGTGCTGGTGCTTGACGAGGTGGGGCGCGGCATCGTCCCGGTGGACCCGGCCCAGCGCCGCCTGCGTGATCTGATGGGCTGGCTGTCCCAGGACGCGGTGCGCCTGGCAAGCCAGGTACACTACGTACGCCATGGCCTGACCATGCGGCTCGATGGGAAGGAGGCTACCGCAGCGGGCCGAGCGGACTGAGCGAACAGACCCGGCATCGAACCAGTCGAACAAGCCGAACGGCGCTTTTCGTTGACGCCCGCTGTGCCGATTGCTAGCTTACGCGCACTCTCAGGTGCCCCGAAACGTGCCAGCATGACCACGGCGTCAGTCCTTTCTGACGCAAGACGCCGTGGCCAGAAGTAGACACGAGGGGTGAAACGGGAAGTCGGTGCCAATCCGACGCTGCCCCCGCAACGGTGATCGAGTCAAGCGCGCTCACCACGCCACTGTGACAGGGTCCTTGACCCCTGATGCGACCGGACCCTGTGTCCCGCTCAGCCAGTCACGGGAAGGCGAACGCGCCGAACCGTCGAAACGCTTCGATGGTTCATCTCGTCAGCCCGGAGACCGGCCTGAAGAGCCATGCCAAGGGGCGGTGGGGTCCCGACGCGCAGCGCTTGCCTGTCAGTTTGGTGTTCTTGACGCTCCCGGGTGTCCTGTCCAGCGTTCTGTGTCCCCTGTTCGCTCCTCGGCCTTCGAGGGTCTACGCCGTGCGGGTGCGCACGGTGCCAAGGGATACACCATGTCGTCTGCTTTCTTCGCCCCTGCTCGTCTTTCTGTTGCCTGCCGCTCCCGTGGCCTGCGTCTGTGCGTCGGCCTTGCCGCCGCCCCCTGGCTACTGGTGAGCCAGGCCAGTGCCCAGCAGTCCGCTTCCTCCGACGTGACGACCGCCGAGCCGTCCTCCGTCGAACAGGTCTCTATCGAGCCCACCACCGAGCCCGCCACCGAACTCGACCCGCTGGTGGTGTCGGCGACGCTTTCGCCGCGTACCGCCAGTCAGTCGCTGTCCTCCGTCAGCGTCATCGATGAAGAGGCGCTAAGGCGCCGCGATCCGGTCAGCATTACCGACGCCCTGCGTGGCCAGCCCGGTGTGGATATTTCCACCAATGGTGGCTTCGGCAAGCAGGCGAGCGTCTATATCCGTGGTACCGGCAGCACCGCCTCGGTGATGATGATCGACGGTATCCGCCTGCGCTCGGCCACCAATGGCGGGCCTGCCTGGCAGTACCTGGAGCCGCGCATGTTCGAGCGTATCGAGGTGGTACGCGGTCCCCGCGGTGCGCTCTACGGCGCCGACGCGGTGGGCGGGGTGGTTCAGCTGTTCACCGACAAGCCCGATGAACAAGGGCCGACGCCCAGCGTGCAGCTCGGTACCGGCTCCTTCAATACCCAGCGGGCCTCAGCCAGTCTGTCGGGCCGCGAGGGCGGTACCTCCTACCAGTTCAGCGCCACCCGCCTGGACAGCGACGGCACCGAGATTCGCGACGGTGGCGAGGACAAGGCCTACGACAACACCTCGGGTCTGGTGAGTCTGTCCCACACCTTCGACAACGGCGCCAACCTCGGGCTGCTGGGACTGCGTGCCCGCGGCAACAACGAATACGAAGGTGGCGACTCCGACTATGTGCAGCAGGTGGCCGGTGTCTACGCCGAGGTGCCGGTGACCGATATCTGGTCGTCGCGTCTTACCCTGAGCGAGGCCCGCGATGAGCTGGAGGACCACTCCGAGCCCAACGACTTTGGGCCTGGAAGCACCACCGAGTTCGACACCGAGACCCATACCGTTCGCTGGGACAATACCCTGCAGCTCGGTGCCCACGAGCTGATCGCCGGCGCCGAGTATCTGGAGGACAAGGTCGACAGCACCACCGATTACGAAGAGACCAGCCGCGACAACGTGGCGGTGTTTGCCCAGGCACTGATGGACTTCCATCCGTTCTCGTTGCAGGCGGGTCTGCGCCACGACGACAACGAGGCCTACGATGAAGAGGTCACCGGCCACCTGGCGCTGGGCTACGCCCTCGATGATCAGCACACCCTGCGTGCCAGCTACGGTACCGCCTTCCGCGCCCCGACCTTCAATGAGCTGTACTTCCCCGGCTTTGGCAACAGCGATCTTGAGCCCGAGGAGTCCGAGACCTGGGAGCTTGGTCTGCGTGGTCAGTACCAGCGGCTTTACTGGGATCTGGCGCTCTACCAGACCAACGTCGACGACCTGATCGCCAATGAGTCGAGGGATGGCCGCTTTGCCCCCTTCAATGTCGACGAGGCGCGTATTCGTGGGATCGAACTTGCCACCGGGCTCGAGCTCGACCAGTGGACCCTGGCGGCCAGCGTCGCCTATACCGACCCGGAAGACCGTGACACCGGCAAGCAGCTGATTCGCCGCGCCAGCCAGACCCTGCGCCTGGACGCCGATCGCCAGCTGGGTGACTGGAATCTGGGGGCCTCCTTCATCGCCCAGGACCACCGCTACAATGACGTCGACAACGACGAGCGTCTGGCCGGCTACGGCACCCTGGACCTGCGCGCCGGCTGGGCCTTTGCGCCGGACTGGAAGGCCAACCTGACGCTCGAGAACGTCTTCGATCGCGAGTACGCCACCTCGCGTGCGTCTGCCTTTCAAGGTGGCTGGGACTACGAAAACCCGGGACGTGCTGCCTACCTGAGCGTCGGCTTCAACCTGTGATCATCCGCCGCTCGCTTGTCTCGGCCAGCATCGGCCTGGTGCTGTCGGCGCTGACCGGTGCCGCCATGGCGTCCTCTTCGCCCGACGGGGACGAGGACATCTGCGTGGTCGATGACACCGAGCGGGAGCTATGCCTGGCGGCGCCGGCAGAGCGCATCGTGGCGCTGTCGCCCAGCGTCACCGAGATGCTGTTCGCGGCGGGGGCCGGCGAGCGGGTGGTGGGGGTAGTCAGCTTCAGCGACTATCCCGAGGCCGCGCGCTCGCTGCCCCAGGTGGGCAGCTACGATCGACTCGACCTCGAGTCGTTACTGGCGCTTGACCCCGACCTGGTGGTGGCCTGGGCCGGGGGTAATCCCGGACAGCAGGTCGAACGCCTGGATGAACTCGGGCTGCCGGTGTTCCGCTCGGACGCCGCCAACTTCGAGCAGATCGCCACGACGCTTGAGCGGTTCGGTCGCCTGGCCGGTTCGGCGGATACCGGCGACACCGCGGCCCGAGAGCTGCGAGAATCGGTAGCGGCCCTCGGCGAACGCTACGTTGACGCAGCACCGGTCGAGGTCTTCTATCAGGTATGGGAGCAGCCGCTGATGACCGTCAACGGTGAGCACTGGATCAGTCGAGCGCTGTCACTTTGTGGCGGCGTCAATCTATTCGCCGACGAGGCGCCGCTGGTGCCTCGACTGTCGCGGGAGGCGGTGCTGGCCGCGGACCCGGAAGTCATCATCACCGGTGGCATGGGCAAGGCGGACTCCACCTGGCTCGATGCCTGGCGCCAGTGGCCGCAGATGACCGCCGTGGCCCGCGACAACCTCTATTTCATCAACCCCGATCTGGTGCAGCGGGCGACGCCGCGCCTGGTCGAGGGCACCCGAGCCCTGTGCCAACATCTGGATGCTGCCCGTGAACGCCGCTGACTCCAGCGCTACCTATCGGCCCAGCCGGCGACGTCGTCCGCTGGGCCTGCTGGCGCTGCTCGGTGTGGTGTCGGTGGTGCTGGCCGTGTCGGTGGGCAGCGTCGCGCTGTCCCCGATGGAGCTGTGGCTGACGCTGACCGGGCAGGGCAGCCCCCTCCACCAGACCCTGGTGTGGGAGCTGCGCCTGCCCCGTGCGCTGGCCGCCTTCGGTACCGGTGCCTTGCTGGCCCTGGCCGGCGCCTTGATGCAGGTACTGCTGCGCAATCCATTGGCCGACCCCTATGTGCTCGGGCTCTCCGGCGGGGCCTCGGTGGCGGCGCTGTGTGCCATGCTGGCTGGCCTTGGCGCGGCGCTGGTCTCGGCCTCGGCCTTTGCCGGCGCGCTGGTGTCGATCCTGGTGGTATTTGGCCTGGCCCATGGCAGCGGCAGCTGGTCACCGGCCCGCCTGCTGCTGACCGGGGTCGTCATGGCCTCCGGCTGGGGCGCGATCATCACCTTCCTGCTGGCGGTAAGCCCGGTGGAGGAGCTGCCGGGGATGCTCTACTGGCTGATGGGCGATATGGCCTACGCCCGCAGTCCCTGGCCGGTACTGGTGATCGCCGCGCTGTCGGCGCTGGTGCTGGTGCCGCTGGGGCGGACCCTCAACGTGCTTGCCCGCGGCGGCCAGCAGGCGCTGGCGCTGGGCGTGGCGGTGCGCCCGCTGGAATGGGGGCTGTATCTGGCGGCCAGCCTGGCCACCGCCACCGCGGTGACCACCGCCGGATCGGTAGGGTTCGTCGGCCTGATGGTGCCGCATATGCTGCGCCTTCGCCTGGGTGCCGACCAGCGCCTGATCCTGCCGGCCTCGCTGCTGGCCGGTGGCTGCCTGCTGACCCTGGCCGATACCCTGGCGCGGACCCTGATCGCCCCCCAGCAGTTGCCGGTAGGGGTGATCACCGCGCTGATCGGAGTGCCGAGTTTTCTCTACCTGCTGCATCGCAGCCACGGCAAGGGATAGGGGCGCTCATGGCTGTCACACCCGCATCCACCGACCAGGCGCTGCCATCCTGTTCGCTGTCCTGCGAAGCGCTGGTGATCGACGTGCCCGGCAGGGCGGACGGTCAGCCGCTGTCCTTTTCCATCGAGCCCGGCAGTCGCTGGGGCATCCTCGGGCCCAACGGCGCCGGCAAGAGCACGTTATTGCATACCCTGGCCGGGTTAAGGGCGCCGCGCCATGGGCGCTTGAGGCTGGACGGCCAGCCGCTGACCGACTGGCGCCGGCGTGCCGTTGCCCAGCGTCTGGGCGTGGTGTTCCAGGAGCGCCATGACGAGTTTCCGGCCAGCGTGCTGGAGACCGCGCTGATCGGCCGCCATCCCTTCCTCAGGGCTTGGCAGAACGAAAGCGAGGACGACGTCCAGCGCGCTCTGGGCGCGCTTGAACGCCTCGATATCGCTCACCTGGCCCACAGGCCGCTGGCGACCCTGTCCGGCGGCGAACGCCAGCGGGTCAGCCTGGCCACGGTGCTGACCCAGGCGCCGCAGATCTGGCTGGTGGATGAGCCCACCAACCACCTCGATCTGCATCATCAGGTGGCGGCCATGGCGCTGCTCGACGAACAGGCAAGCCAAGGGGCCGCCGTGGTGATGTGTCTGCATGATCTCAATCTGGCGGCGCGCTGGTGCGACCATCTGCTGCTTTTGTATCCCGACGGCGCGGCCTGCTGGGGGCCACGCGACGATATGCTGGTCACTTCGGCCCTCGAGCGGCTCTACGACCAGCCGTTGAGCGTCGCCGAGGTCGATGGCGCCGCCGTCTTCATGCCGCGGGTGGCCTCGTCGCTTACTCCGCCGCGCCCCACCAAGGAAGTTTCCCATGACCCACACGTCCCCCACGACACAGACTCCGAAGAACGTTGATCCCGAGCGCCACGCCCGGCGCATGGCCGCCAAGCAGCGGATCATGGCCGAGCGCATCGCCAGTGCCGACAAGGAGCAGGGCGTGCTGCTGGTGCTGACAGGCCCCGGCAAGGGCAAGAGTTCATCCGGCTTCGGCATGCTGGCCCGGGCGCTGGGCCACGACATGAAGGTGGGCGTGGTGCAGTTCATCAAGGGCGCCTTTTCCACCGGAGAGGAGGCCTTCTATCGCCGCCAGCCGGGGGTAGCGTTCCACGTCATGGGCGAGGGCTACACCTGGGACACCCAGGACCGGGAGCGCGATGTCGCCGCCGCCGAAGCCGCCTGGGACAAGGCCCGCGAGTTGCTTCAGGATCCCGATATCGCGCTGGTACTGCTCGATGAGCTGAACATCGCCCTGCGCTACGGTTATCTGGATCTCGACCGGGTGCTGGACGACCTGCAGGCCAGACCGGCAATGCAGCATGTGGTGGTGACCGGCCGCAACGCGCCCCAGGCGCTGATCGAACTGGCCGATACGGTCACCGAGATGAAGGTGGTCAAGCACGCCTTCAAGGATCAAGGAATAAAGGCCCAGAAGGGTATCGAGCTTTGATCGAACCCCCAGAAGAGCATCGAGCTGTAAGGGAGCGCTAGCATGGCAACGCTGATGATCCAGGGCACCACCTCGGATGCCGGCAAGTCCACGGTGGTCGCCGGTCTGTGCCGGGTGCTGGCACGGCGCGGGTTCAGCGTGGCCCCGTTCAAGCCCCAGAACATGGCGCTGAACAGTGCCGTCACCGTGGATGGCGGCGAGATCGGTCGCTCCACCGCGCTGCAGGCCCAGGCTGCCCGCGTAGCGCCCCACAGCGACATGAATCCTGTGCTGTTGAAGCCCGAAAGCGACAAGGGCGCCCAGGTCATCCTGGCCGGTCGCGTCCACGGCAGCATGGCCGCGTTGGACTACCACGCTTACAAGACCACCGCCCGACAGACGGTGATGGACTGCCATCGCCGGCTGTCCGAGCGCTTCGGCGTGATCATCGCCGAAGGGGCGGGCAGCCCCGCCGAGGTCAACCTGCGCGAAGGCGACATCGCCAACATGGGCTTCGCCGAGGCGGTGGACTGCCCGGTACTGCTGGTCGGTGATATCGACCGAGGCGGCGTCTTTGCTCAGCTATGCGGCACCTTGGCGCTGGTCAGCGCGTCCGAAAACGCGCGGATCAAGGGCTTTGTGATCAACCGCTTTCGCGGCGATATCGGGCTGCTGGAACCGGGGCTTGAGTGGCTGGCCGAGCGCGAGGCGAGGCCGGTGCTCGGCGTGCTTCCCTACCTGCAGGGGCTGTGGCTCGACGCCGAGGACAGCCTGTCGCTGGAGCAGCGGCTTGATCACGCAGGGGGCGACATGCTCAAGGTGGTGGTGCCGGCCCTGCCGCGCATCAGCAACCACACCGACCTCGATCCGCTACGCCTGCATCCTCGCGTCAGCCTGAGCCTGGTCGGCCCCGACCAGCCGATGCCCGATGCCGACGTCATCCTGTTGCCGGGCAGCAAGAATACCCGGGCGGACCTGGCCTGGCTGCGCAGCCAAGGGTGGGATGAGCGTATCCGTCGCCATCTGCGTTACGGCGGGCGGGTGCTGGGTGTCTGCGGCGGTTTTCAGATGCTGGGGGAATGGATCGACGATCCTGACGGCATCGAGGGCGAGCCCGGCGGCGTCGAAGGGCTCGGTTGGCTTGCCATGTCCACCACCATGCGCCCCGACAAGCGCCTGAAACGCGTCAGCGGGCGCATCGACACCGCCGACGGCTGCTGCAGCATCCACGGCTACGAGATTCATCAGGGCGTCAGCCGGGGCGAGGCGCTTTCACGGCCATTGATGCGTCTCGAAGGACGAGACGAAGGTGCCGTCAGCCAGGATGGCCAGATCATGGGAACCTACCTGCACGGGCTGTTCGACGGCCCCGACGCCTGCGAAGCATTGCTCGCCCGCCTCGGGCTGCCGGCCGAGGACACCCGCCGGGTGGACCTCGACGCCCATCGCGAACGTCAACTCGACCGTCTGGCCGACGCCATCGAGCAGCATCTGGATATGGAGATGGTTCTGCGCCTGATCGGCTGAGGAAGATGGTCCGAAGTGGCGCCCGGCGTAAACTGAGGGGCTGCCACTGCTTTCCCTGTACAGATGGCACCATGGCAACTGCGTCGAGGGCTTGGTCATGAAGGTGACATCGAAACATGTGGTTAGCAGAGACAAGGGATGGGCAGTAAAGACCAGCGGCACGTCTCGTGCCGGCAAGGTTTTCGAGAGCAAGGCTGAAGCCGTGGAATATGCGCGCCGCGCGGCCAGGAAGGAGCACGGTGAGCTATACGTGCATGGGCTCGATGGCACTATCCAGGAGCGCAAGAGCTATCGGCGCGCATCCGAGGCAACCAAGTCTCTGCGCTCGAAGAAGTGACGGCATATGCCATTTGAGCGCAATGTCTTTGTCAATTGCCCGTTCGATGAGGCGTACTATTATCCGCTATTGCGTCCCTTGCTCTTCACCATCATCTACGTTGATTTGCTCACCCAGCAGGCTCGTGATGTAGTCAAGGACTCTGTCAGGCTGCTCGCGATGGGGCACGTGGCCACACCCCTCCAGCAATACCATCCGTGACGACCCTTGAGGCAGTTGCGCGTAGCGTTTGGGCTGCTGTGGTGAGCCGTATTCGTCCTGGTCACCGTGCAGCGCCAGTACAGGACACCGGACCCGTCTGAGGGTGTCATCCAGGGCCCAGCTCCGAAAGTCGGGGTCCAGCCAGGTCTCTACCCAGGTGTCGAGCACCCAGCGGGCCTTGTCGCCATGGTACTTCTTCAGGCGCTCGATCTGGCCGGGCAGGGCGAACGTATCGCGGGCCTGGCGTATGCCCGAAAGCGTGCGTTCTTCCACAAAGGCCTGGGCCGCCAGAGTAATCAGCGCCTGGCAATCGTCGAAGTGGGCAGCGATACCGGCAGCCATGCAGCCGCCCACGCTATGGCCCAGAACAACGAAACCCTCGAGCTTTAACGCACGATGAAGCGCGGCAAAGCCCTGGTGCGCTTCGTCGGCGATAAAGGTGTAGGTCAGTAGGCCTGGGTGGCGCATGGATTGGCCGAAGCCCAGTCGATCGTAAGCGATCACTTCGCGGCCGGTGGTCATGCACAGGGCTTCGGGGAAGTCGCGCCACAGCTCAACGCAGCCCAGCGAGTCATGCAGCAACACGATGGGCGCGCCCTGGGTATCAGGCTCGGGACGCCATCGACGAACAAACAGCGATTGCCGGTCTGTGTCGTGCAGTGACACCTGAAGGTCAGATACCTGGGGCATGAAGTGGCTCGCTGGCAGCAACGTATCAAGCCCACTCTAGCGAGTGGCCGCCGGCCTGCCAAGCAAGCGCTAGGTTTTGACAGGTCGCTTTCAGGACAGGTCGCTTGTAATACAGGGCCATGCCAGTGTCAGAGCCGCTTCAAGGATACGCCTTGGCAAGTTACGTCTTGTCGGCAAAGCGTTCGGGGTCATCGGAAATGACGGTGGTCACGCCCCATTTCCAGTACTTGGCGAAGGCCACCGGATCATTGGCGGTATAGCACAGCAGCGGTGTGCCGCTCTGGGTAACCTCCCGAGCCCGCTCTTCCTTCAGCTTCTTCCAGTCGCAGTGCAGACTGTAGGCCTGCACCGCTTCCATGTCGTGCCGCCAGTTCTTGCCGATCTTGTCGACCAGCACCCCAAGGGCGAGCTGGTCGGGCGTGGCGATGCTGCGCGCGTGATCGAGGGCCGCCGGGCTGAAGGAAGACACCAGTCGACGTTCGAACGGCAGCGCTTCCAGCAGACGCGGGATCACCGATTCGGCCAACGCTTCCGGGTCGCGCCCCCGGGTCACCTTGAGTTCCAGGTTGACCGCCATACCGCGTCGATCGATCAGATTGAGCATGTCGTCGAGTGTCGCCATGCGCTCACCGCGAAAGCGCTCGGCGTACCAGGCGCCGACGTCGTATTCCCTGGCCTGTTCCAGACGCAGCTTGCTTAACTTGCCGCGCCCGTTGGAGCAGCGCCGCATGCCGGGGTCGTGCCAGATCACCGGGGTGCCATCACCCAGCAATTGCACATCGAGCTCGACCCAGGTGATACCGGCTTCCCAGGCAAGCTGGACGGCGCTCAGGGTATTTTCCGGTGCATGGGCCGACAGGCCGCGATGCGCCATCAGGCGGGGCAGGTCGATAAGGGGCGTGCGAGATGTCGTCATGGGCTCTCCTTGGCTTGGCGTCACAACATGGCACCGGCTTTCGTCATCATCGGACATGACCGTCCTGCTAGCCAGAGGCTGCACGCCTCCATGTTGGGCCACAAAGATGACCGAACGGCGACGACATGAACACCCCATCTGTCGCAGCGGTACGCCGAGGGCGGTGTCGCTGCCTGGAATATGCTAGTCTCGCCGGTTTCGACAAGTGGGTCAGCGCCGGTCGGCGCCAGCAATTAGAGGTCAGTGATGAAGGTCGTCAAAATCAACGAGCCCCAGCAGCGGGAAGCCTGCCTGGCACGCCTGTGTGCGGAAGCCTACGGTCATCAGGCGGGTATCGCCCCCCTGGTCACCTTCGCCGGCGTCATCGGGGTGCTGTTCAAGCAGGAAGCCGCCCGGCTTCTCGCTCTTGTGGACGATCAGTCCCGTCCCATCGCCCTGGCCCTGCTGGTCAGCGACGAAGCCGGTACCAGCATGAATGTGGCCCAGTTGACGTCGCTGGATCCTGACGCCGAAAGTGCGGTCGACGGCGGCAACAAGAACGGCGCGGAAAGCGATAGCCAGGGCGAGGCGCAAAAGCCGGCCGGCAAGGGCAAGCTGAATCCCGCCCTTCGCCTGGTGGCCGAACTGGCGCTGCGGGCGCCGCTGCGGGTGGACGTGGTCAGCGATGCCCAGAAGGCCGAGTTTAGCGCCGCCGGTATCCAGCGCTGGATCAAGGGCCCGGGCGAGCTGCAGATCGGTCTGGGGCCAAAGCATACGGCCACCAGCCTCGACAATCTGCCGCGTACCCTGACCGTGGACGAAGCCTCCGTGGTGGCCAACTTCAAGCAGGACAAGGCGTTGTTCGAAGATTACAAGAACCGCTTCGTCAGAGGCCTGGAGTCCTTCCCGCGGACGTTGTGATCAGCGACGGAAGGGCACCTGTTGGGTCCTTCCCGCGGACGCTATGAACTAGTAGAAGTAGTAGCAACAACGAAGCCCCGACCCCTGCCTCTTTTGGAGGCGAGGGCCGGGGCTTCGTCGTTGGGCAAAGGGTCGGCGCTTGCCGGGCCGAGGTGGTTGTTGATCCGCTCGCGGGCAGCAAGAACGGAGGTGGCCCGGGTCACGCCGTCAGGGATCGATGCCCGTCGATCCGTGCAGTTGTCTAGCCTTCGCTGGTGAGGCTGAACGACCCCTTCATCATCGAGGAGTGGCCGGGGAAGGAGCAGAAGAAGGTCAGATCCTGGTCGGCGAGTCCTTCGGTGTCGAAGGTGATGCTGGTGGATTCGCCGCCGCCGATGATGTCGGTGGCGGCCAGGATGCGGTCATCCTCGGGCAGGTAGTTGTTGTCGAGTCCCGCCTGCATGCCGGCGGAGGCGATCTCCTGATAGGCGTCGGTAGGGGCCAGCACCCAGTTGTGTCCCATCACGTTCTTCGCCATGGAACCCGAGTGGGTCAACGTCAGACTGACGGTCTCGCAGCTGGCGGGTACGTTCAGCTCGCTCTTGTCGTACTGCATCTGGTCAGTGGAGTCGATGGTCAGCCGGCACTCCTCGGCGACGTTGTCCGCGGCGCCGTCATCCGCTACCGCCACGGCAGAGAACAGCGGCACGGCGGTGATCGCGAGGATGGAGGCGGAGGAAAGCAGGGCATGTTTCATGACAGCGTCCTCTTCGTTGCTGGATAGGGTGGGTGCAGGGTTTGCCACGACCGTTCACGGCGTTCAGCAAAGGGAAGCGCGGTGCACCACACAAGATGTATCCATGTTTATATTTGAACTGTATACAATTGATGAGTCTCGTAGACATCAATGGAGCTGTCAAGCGCCGACAGTGATCCCGTGGCCACGGCTGTGCCGACGGCAAATCCAGTTTGGACTTGACCGAGGTCGAGCAGAGCGCTTGACTGGGCGTACATACCCGTTAGCAGCGTAAGGAAGCCTTTCATGGCCAAGCGGATTCAATTCGCACGCACCGGCGATTCCGAGGTGCTGGAACTCGTCGATACACCGGCGGCCGAGCCGGGCCCCGGCGAGGTACGCGTCGCCAATGAGGCGGTGGGCCTCAACTTCATCGATATCTACTTCCGCACCGGTCTGTATCCGGCGCCGTCCCTGCCGTCGGGCCTGGGAACCGAAGGAGCTGGCGTGGTCGACGCCGTGGGCGAGGGGGTCGATCATCTGCAGGTAGGCGACCGCGTGGCCTACGCCCAGGGGCCCCTGGGTGCCTACGCCGAACTGCACACCCTGCCGGCGGACAAGGTGGTGGCGCTGCCCGAGGGGATCAGTTGCGAGACCGCAGCGGGGGCCATGCTCAAGGGGCTGACGGTGCAGTACCTGCTGCGTCAGACCTACCCGTTGCAGGGTGGCGAGACCATCCTGTTCCACGCCGCCGCCGGTGGGGTGGGATCGATTGCCTGTCAGTGGGCCAAGGCCCTGGGCGTCAAGCTGATCGGCACGGTCAGCTCCGTCGAGAAGGCAGAGCTTGCCAAGCGCAATGGCGCCTGGGCGACCATCGACTACACCAAGGAAGACGTGGTCCAAAGGGTGCGCGAGCTGACCGGCGGCGAGATGGTCGACGTGGTCTACGACAGCGTCGGCAAGGACACCTGGGAGACCTCGCTGGACTGCCTGAAGCCGCGCGGCCTGATGGTCAGCTTCGGCAACGCCTCCGGACCGGTCGAGGGGGTCAACATCGGCATCCTCAACCAGAAGGGCGCGCTCTACGTCACTCGGCCGAGCCTCAACGGCTACGCCGACAGCCCGGAGCGGCTGCAGGACATGGCCGACGAGCTGTTCGACATGATCGAGAGCGGCAAGGTGAAGATCGACGTGGCCCAGCGCTTCGCCCTGGCGGAGGCCGGCAAGGCCCAGGACGCCCTGGCGTCACGCAAGACCACCGGGTCTACCGTGCTGCTGCCCTGAGCGATCGATCGCCGATCCCTGTCTTCCTGATCGAACCTGTCCTCCGGACAGAGCGGGCCCGCCAAGTTGGCGGGCCCGCTTGCATTTCAGGGAGGCGTCGGCCTGACGGCGGAGTGGCTTGCGTACCGGCTGCCCTGCTCGCCGTCGGTTCTGCTTGGCGCTACAGCGACGCCCCCAGCTCGCGAATCATCTTCTCGCGCCGCTTGAGGGCGGCCAGTCCCTCGTCGCCCAGGCGATCGGCCACCTCGGTCAGAAGCCCCTGGGCCAGCAGGAAGAAGGCGCCCATGGCGTTGGAGAAGAACAGGCTGTCGGTAGGCACCAGGAAACGGTATTCGGCGACCCGGGCAAGCGGAGACGACTCGCTGTCGGTCAGGGCGACCACCCGAATCCCCGCCCGCGCCGCCACCCGAGCGGTTTCCAGCACGCTGGTGGTGTAGGGAAAGCAGCTGATCACCACCAGCAGGTCCCCTTCATCCAGTTGCGCCAGGGCATCGGCCACCCCCTGGTGTCCCGCATCCAGCTCCCCGGTATCGGCACGCAGCATGCCAAGCCCGTAGGCCATGAACTGCGCCAGCGACGCAAACTGGCGTTGCCCGTGGACCCTGACCCGACGGGCGAGGGCCAGCAGCTCGACCACCCGGTCGTAGTCATCGGCGTCGAGTCGCTCGAGCAGGCCGGCGAAGTTGGCGCTCTCCTGGCGTCCGAGCCGGGCCAGCCGGGCGACACCCTGGCCCTGGTCGCGATCGGTCGAAAGCCTCGAGGCCAGGTCGCTGTAGAAGTGCTCGCCGCCATCGGCCAGATCCCGCCGAAACACCGCCTGCAGCTCGCCGAAGCCGTCGAAGCCCAGGCGCTGGGCCAGCCGGGTCAAGGTCGAGGGGTTCACCTCGAGCCGCCCGGCCAGCTCGCTGATCGAGGCCACCGCACTCGCCTGCGGCGACTCCAGCAGCGCCATCAGCACCCGCAACGATCGTTTGCCCAAACGAACCTCGCCGTCACCGGCCTGGATCTGCGCTGCCAGTTCCTTCAGGTCGCCGAGGGTGCTCGATTCGCCGAGGCGAACTGGGCGGTCCTGAGCGCTCCGCTCGGTCGATGGCTTGGTGGCGGGCTTCGAGTCGCGAGAGGGCATGGCGTCTCCTTTAATGACGAGCGGGCCAGTGTGCCAGCTTGGCGGGCGTCTGTCCGGTGAGGCGTAGACTCAATTTGCAAATATGCATTGTGTAAAAATAGAATGCATTTAATATTTGCATTTACGCGATGTCGTATCTACCTGCTGGAGGTTCCATGAGCCGCGTCTTTCACCGCCACCTCAAGGCGTCCTATCCCACCGCGGTGGCAGGCGATGGGCCCTATCTGATCGATGCCGCAGGCAAGCGCTACCTCGATGCGTGTGGCGGCGCGGCGGTGTCCTGCCTGGGGCATAGCGATCCCGAGGTGCAGGCCGCGATCAGCGAACAGGTCAAGCGTATGGCCTACGCCCATTCAAGCTTCTTTACCTCGGAGCCGATGGAGGCGCTGGCCGACTTCCTGGTCGATCGCGCGCCCCAGGGCATGGGCAGCGTGTACTTCGTCTCCGGTGGTTCCGAAGCGGTGGAAGCGGCGCTGAAGATGGCGCGCCAGTACTTTCTCGAGATCGGCCAGCCAGAGCGCACCCAGGTCATCGCCCGGCGCCAGAGCTACCACGGCAATACCCTGGGGGCGCTGGCCACCGGCGGAAACGCCTGGCGTCGGCGGCCCTTCGAACCGCTGTTGGCCGACACCACCCACGTCAGCCCCTGTTACGCCTACCGCGGCCAGCGCGCGGACGAAAGCGCCGAAGCCTACGGCGAGCGACTCGCGGTGGAACTCGAGGACACCATCGAGCGGCTGGGGCCACGCCGGGTGATGGCCTTCGTCGCCGAGCCGGTGGTGGGGGCGACCCTTGGCGCGGTGGCGGCGGTGCCCGGATACTTTCGGCGGGTGCGCGAGATCTGCGATCGTCACGGCATCCTGCTGATTCTCGATGAGGTGATGTGCGGCATGGGGCGCACCGGTAGCCTGTTTGCCTGCGAGCAGGAAGGCGTCAGCCCCGACCTTCTGACCGTGGCCAAGGGCCTGGGCGGGGGCTACCAGCCCATCGGCGCCACCCTGGCCAGTGCGCGTATCCGCGACACCATCGCCGAGGGCACCGGCTTCTTCCAGCATGGCCACACCTATATCGGCCACGCCACCGCCTGTGCCGCGGCGCTGGCGGTGCAGCGCGCGGTAGAGGAACGCGGCCTGCTTGAGCAGGTGCGGGCCAGGGGCGAGGCGCTGCGTGCTCGGCTTCACCAGCGCTTCGGCGACCACCCGCACGTCGGTGATATTCGCGGACGCGGGCTATTTCTGGGACTCGAGCTGGTGGCGGACCGGGCCAGCAAGGAGCCCTTCGATCCCGACCAGCGCCTCAACGCCGCGGTCAAGGCCGCCGCCATGGACCAGGGGCTGATGTGTTATCCCGCCGGCGGTACCCTGGACGGACGCCGTGGAGACCATGTGCTGCTGGCGCCGCCCTATATCGTCGAGGAAGATCATCTCGACGAGATCGTCGACAAGCTCGACGCCGCCTTGCAGCAGGCGCTTGGCCAGGTGGGCCATTGAGTCCATGCCTGGCGCTTCGGCCCGCGCAACACCACTGACACACCAGGCCCGCCAAGGGGCGGGCTTGCTACCTTTTTTCCCACGTACAGGATGACAGCATGACCCTTCGTTCCCGCTTGCCCGAGCTTGACGACGCCACCATGAGCGCGGAGCAGCGTCGGGTGCTCGACGATATCCTCAGCGGCCCCCGCGGCAACCTCGATGGTCCCTTCCTGGCCTGGGTGCACAGCCCACAGCTTGCCGACCATGCCCAGCGCCTGGGCGCCTTCTGTCGCTACCATACCTCGCTTCCGCTGCGCCTCACCGAGCTTGCCATCCTGACCACCGCGGCCTGGTGGAAGTCCCAGGCGGAGTGGCAGATCCACGCCCCCATCGCCCTCAAGGCCGGCCTGTCCGAGTCGGTGGTCGAGGCCTTGCGAGAAGGCCGTCAACCGACCTTCGAGCGCAGCGACGAAGTCATCGTCCATCGCCTGGCCAGCGTGCTGTATCAGCACCGGCGCGTCGATCAGGCCACCTACGACAGGGCTGTGGAGGCCTTCGGCGAGGAGGCCGTGGTGGAACTGGTCGGGGTGCTTGGCTACTACGCCCTTGTGGCGATGACGCTGAACGTGTTCGAGGTTCGCCGAGGCGATGAACCGCTGCCCTTTGACGAACCCTAACCCTTTGCCGAACCCCAGCTCGTTGACGAAGCCTGCCCTTCGTCGAACCCTCCTAGGCGCGCTGACAAGGTGTTTTAGGCTACGCTGAATCAGCGGTACCCTGGCGCTTTCTCGGTGACGCTTTCGCGACCTCCAGCACTCTGCAATCGCCCGTCAGGGCGCCGCCCAGGGAGGGGCCGGCATGGACGACAGTCTTCTGGTATTTATCGTGCTCGGGCTGACGCTGGCGGCGTTCGTCTGGGGGCGGTTTCGTTTCGATCTGGTGGCGCTGGCCTCCTTGCTGGCCTCGGTGGTGCTGGGGCTGGTGCCCGCCGACCAGGCCTTTTCCGGTTTTGGCCATCCGGCGGTGATCACCGTGGTGGCGGTGCTGGTGCTGTCCCGTGGCTTCGAGCGGGCCGGGGTGGTGGACGTGATCGCCGCCCAGGTGCTCAAGGTCGGCGACAGGCTCCTGTACCAGCTATTGGCGCTGACCGGCCTTGTCACCGTGCTGTCGGGCTTCATGAACAACGTGGGGGCGCTGGCGTTGCTGCTGCCGGTGGCCCTGCGGATGTCGCGCGAACACGATACCTCGCCGTCGATCCTGCTGATGCCGCTGGCCTTCGGCTCGCTGCTGGGTGGCCTCACCACCCTGATCGGCACCCCGCCCAACATCATCATCTCGAGCTACCGCGCCAGCGTCGCCGGCGAGCGCTTCAGCATGTTCGACTTCTTCCCGGTAGGCGGCGCCGTGGCAGTCGCCGGGGTTGCCTTTATCGTGCTGCTGGGCTGGCGCCTGGTGCCAAGGCGCACCGGCCAGGCCAGCCGCGACGCCATGTTCGATACCGCCCACTATCTGGTGGAGGTGCGGGTCGACGCCGATGCCCAGGCCCTGGGCTGGTCGCTGCACAAGCTCAGGCGCAAGCTCGACGACAACGTGCCCGTGCTGGCGCTGGTGCGGGGCGGTCATCGCTACGCCGGTCACTCTTTCTATGGGGTGCTCAAGGAGGGCGACATCCTGCTGCTGGAGGCCGGCCCCGAGGAGCTCAAGGCGCTGGAGGATCGTGCCGGACTGCGGGTCGGTCTGACACCCGAGGAGGCGCCGGATCCTGATGCCGAGCAGAGCGACACTGAGCCAACCAACACCGAGCCAACCGACACCGAGCCAACCAACACCGAGCCAACCAACACCGAGCAGGCGGACAGCGATGACCCGGTGCGATCCTCGGGCAACGCAGCAGCCGCATCGACATCGGCCCAGCCGTTGAACGCAGACGGCAACGCCGGGTCCGCTTCGCTGGCCCAGCGTACCCGCCAACTGGTCGACGAGGACGAGCAGGCGCGAGAGCGCCGCATCACCCTGGACGAGACCCGTGAGGCGGCGCGGGGCACCGAGGACGGTGACGAGCGCCAGGACGACAAGGCCCCCGAGGACCTGCACCTGATCGAGGCGGTGGTGCGCAACGACGCCGCCATCAGCGGCCGCACCGCCGCCGAGCTGCGCCTGCACCATCAGTACGGCCTGCACCTGGTGGCGGTGGCCCGTGACGGTGGGCGCCTCAAGCAGCGTCTGCGCGATATTCGTTTTCGGCCCGGCGACGTGCTGCTGCTGCAGGGCGATCCCGAAGGGCTGGGCGAGAGCCTGACGGTGCTTGGCTGCCTGCCGCTGGCAGACCGGCGCCTGACCCTCGGCCAGCCGCGCCAGCTTGCGCTGTCGGTGGGCATCTTTGCCGTCGCTATCACGGCCATGCTGTTCGATCTGCTGCCGGCGGCGGTGGCCTTGTCGCTGGCCGCGCTGGTCACCCTGCTGGTGGGGGGGCTGCCGCTGCGCGAAGGCTACCGTGCCATCGACGGCCCGGTGGTGGTGTTGCTGGGGGCGATGATTCCAGTGGGGCAGTCGCTGGAGTCCAGCGGCGGGGCAGGCCTGATCGCCGATGCCATGCTCGGGCTTGGCAGCCAGTGGCCGCCCATCCTGGTGCTGGCGGGGCTCTTCATGGTCAGCACCTTGCTGTCCAACGTCATCAACAATGCGGCGGCGGCGCTGTTGATGGCACCCATCGCGGCGAGTCTCGCCAGCGGTTTCGAGCTGTCGCTGGACCCCTTCCTGATGGTGGTGGCGATCAGCGCTTCCTGCGCCTTTCTGACGCCCATCGGCCACCAGTCCAACACCCTGGTGATGGGCCCCGCTGGCTATCACTTCAGCGACTACTGGCGCCTTGGCCTGCCGCTGACCCTGGTGGTGATGGTGGTCGCCATCCCGCTGATCATGCTGGTCTGGCCGCTGCAATAACGGCCAATGAAAACGCTCGGGCTGGGCCCGGGCGTCGTGGTGGTGCGCGAAACGTCGGCGTTATGCGGTGACGTTGTGGTGGTTCATCTTTTCCTTGTCGGTGACGAAGGCGTCGAAGGCGAAGTCGTCCACGCTCAGCATGTCGAGCACCTCGGCCTCGCGCTTGCGCATGAAGTCGGCATCCTCCTCGCTGATCAGACCCTCCTCGAGCGCGGCTTCCAGGCGTTCTTCCGGGTGCAGCGCCTGCACCGGCAGCTTGCCCTTGGAGTACGCCTTGTTGATCTGGCGATAGAGCACCTCGGCGCGGTCCTGGGTTTCCAGCAGGGCGTTGTAGCGCGCCACCGGGTTGTCCTGGACCTGGTCGTTGCTGTCCCAGGCGCCGACCAAGAGCTTCTTGCGCAGGGCGCTGTCGGTGGACACCGCACGGGCGATGGACCGGGCCAGGTCGTCGTGGGGGCGTGCCCAGCGGCGGCCCAGCGGCATCACCAGCACCTTCAGGGTCTTGCCCATCGCCCGGTTGGGCAGGTTGTCGAAGACCTCGACGAAGGCGGTCTCGGCGCGATTGAGCAGGAAGCGGCAGGCGTAGTGCATCAGTTCCGCCTCGCCCTCGACCTTGTCACCCTCGTGCCACTGCTTGATCACCATGCTCACCAGATAGAGGTTGGAGAGCACGTCACCCAGGCGCGCCGAGAGCATCTCGCGCTGCTTGAGCTCGGCGCCCAGGCTCGCCATGGCGGCGTCGGCGCACAGGCTGAAGCCGGCAGACAGGCGGGCCACGTCCTGGGCGTAAGGGCGGGCGACCTCGTCGAAGGGGCAGGACGGCTTGCCGATGCCCAGGCCCATGGTGAGGGCGCGGGCGGCGTTGCCGAAGATCAGCCCGGCATGGCGGAAGAACGCCCGGTCGAAGGCCTTGGCGTTATCGGCATCCTTGGCCGCCAGTTCCTCCAGCACGTAGGGATGGCAGCGGATCGCGCCTTGACCGAACACCATCAGGTTGCGGGTCATGATGTTGGCGCCTTCCACGGTGATCGCCACCGGGTTGGCACTGTAGCCGATGCCCAGGTAGTTGCGCGGGCCCAGGGTCACCGCCTTGCCGCCGTGGATGTCCATGGCATCGGCCAGGATGTCACGCTGGAACTCGGTCAACTGGCTCTTGAGGATAGTCGATGGCACCGCCGGCGCCTGGCCGTGGTCGATGGTGTTGGCGGTCTGGTAGACCGCCGCCTGGGCGATGTAGGCCTTGGCGGTAAGACGTGCCAGCGGCTCCTGAATGCCCTCCATCTCGGCCACCGGCACATTGAACTGGCGACGGATGCGGGCGAAGCCGCCGGCCCAGCCGATGGCGTAGCGGCCAGTGCCGGTAGCGCCGGAGGGCAGGGTGATGCAACGGCCGACCGACAGACACTCGATCAGCATGCGCCAGCCTTCGCCGGCCATCTCGGGGCCGCCGATGATGGTGTCCAGCGGCACGAATACGTCCTTGCCACGAATCGGACCGTTCATGAAGGGGCTGCCGATGGGGTGGTGGCGGCGGCCGATCTCCATGCCGTCGGTATCACGCGGCACCAGCGCGCAGGTGATGCCGAGGTCCTCAATGTCGCCCAGCAGGTGGTCCGGGTCGAACATGCGGAAGGCCAGGCCGACCACGGTGGCGATGGGCGCCAGGGTGATCCAGCGCTTGTTGAAGGTCAGGCGCAGGCCCAGCACTTCCTTGCCGTCGATTTCCTGCTTGCACACGATGCCGACGTCCGGCAGCGAAGTGGCGTCGGAGCCGGCGCGGGGGCCGGTCAGGCCGAAGCAGGGGATCTCGCGGCCGTCGGCCAGGCGCGGCAGATAGTGGTCCTTCTGCTCCTGGGTGCCGTACTTGAGCAGCAGCTCACCCGGACCCAGCGAGTTGGGGACACCCACGGTGGACATCAGGGTCTCGTTGACCGCGAGCTTCTGCAGCACCGCCGACTGGGCCTTGGCCGAGAAGCCGAGACCACCGTACTCCTTGGGAATGATCATGCCGAAGAAGCGTTCCTTCTTCAGGTAGTCCCACAGCTCCGGCGGCAGGTCGGCGCGCTCGCGGGCGATGTCCCAGGCGTTGCACATGCCGGCAGCCACGGTGCACTGATGGTCGATGAAGGCGCGTTCCTCGTCGCTGAGGCCGTCATCCTTGAAGTCGAGCAGGCGCTGCCAGTCAGGACGGCCGGAGAACAGCTCACCGTCCCAGGCCACGCTGCCGGCCTCAAGCGCAGTACGCTCGGTATCCGATACGCGGGGGGCGACCTTCTTGAACATGGCGAACAGACGCGGCGACAGCCAACCTTGGCGCAGCGCCGGCAGGCCGCAGACGGCGATGACGGCGGCGGTGATCAGCAGCAGTACGCCGACGAATTCGGCGTCGAGGACCAGGCCCGCGACCCCGAGAATGGCGGGCAGGGCGGCGGCAGGCGCGGCCCCGGCCTCGCGGCGGGCGATGGCGATCAGGCCAACGACCGCAAAGATGAGCAGGAGCAGGCTGAGCATGGGCGGTTCTCCTTGGAGAGCGATGAGAGGAAGTGTGGTTGTAATAAAACGCCTGTTTGAATTCTTGCAGATTAGCCCATCGCCTGACAACCGGCCATCGAAAACCTTGCCTCTTGCACCATGGTCGAACTAGAGGTCTCTTAGCTGCACAAAAAAGGCCCCGTGAAAGTCACGGGGCCAGGTCGATGTCGTCTAAATCGTGTCGCCGCCAGCGGCAGCTTTTCCGGCGTCAGCCAGGCTGCGCTGTGCTATCAGAACTTGCACCAGCACCAGCACCAGCACCAGCATCGGCGCGCGCGGAGAGGCGCCGCTCGCTCTGGGTCGGATGGGCCTCCTCGAGCCGGCGCTGCGGCGGCTTCTGGGCCGGGGCGCCGTTGGCCACGTAGTAGGGCGCCTGGCTCGGCGGCAGCGGCTCGCGGCCACGGATCTTGTCGGCCATACGCTCGGCCAGCATGATCGTCGGCGCGTTGAGGTTGCCGGTGGGAATCACCGGGAACAGCGAGGCGTCGACCACCCGCAGGCTTTCTACCCCGTGCACGCGTCCGCCGCCGTCGACCACGCAGTCGTCACCGTCGCCCATGCGGCAGGTGCCACAGGGGTGATAGGCGGTCTCGGCGTGGCGGCGCACGAAGGCGTCGAGCTCATCGTCGCTCTGCACGTCCGGCCCCGGCGAGATCTCGCGGCCGCGGAACTCGTCCATGGCCGGCTGGGCGATGATCTCGCGGGTCAGGCGGATGGCGTCGCGGAACTCTTCCCAGTCCTTTTCGGTGGACATGTAGTTGAACAGGATCGAGGGCGCGGCCTTGGGATCGACCGAGGTCAGCCGTACGCGGCCTTCGCTCTGGGAGCGCATCGAGCCGACGTGGGCCTGGAAGCCATGGGCCTGCACCGCGCTCTTGCCGTTGTAGCTGATGGCGATCGGCAGGAAGTGGTACTGCAGGTTCGGCCAGGCTTCCTCTTCGCTGGTGCGGATGAAACCGGCGGCCTCGAACTGGTTGCTGGCGCCCACGCCGCTGCCCTTGAACAGCCACTCGGCGCCGATCGCCGGCTGGTTGTACCACTTCAGCGCCGGGTACAGCGAGATCGGCTTCTTGCACTCGTACTGGATGTACATCTCCAGGTGGTCCTGCAGATGGGCTCCGACGTTGTCGTTGACGTGGACCGCCTCGATGCCGAGCTCCGCCAGCAGGTCCGCCGGGCCTATGCCCGAGCGCTGCAGGATCTGCGGCGAGGCGATGGCGCCGGCGCACAG
The DNA here is from genome assembly GCF_003056325.1 of Halomonas sp. BN3-1. Classification (NCBI taxonomy): domain Bacteria; kingdom Pseudomonadati; phylum Pseudomonadota; class Gammaproteobacteria; order Oceanospirillales; family Halomonadaceae; genus Halomonas; species Halomonas sp. BN3-1. Next base: position 48,699 of record NZ_PYVV01000007.1, read on the forward strand.
CAGCACCTCGCGACGGGTGCGCACCTCCTGGGTCTGGCCCTTGCGCTGATAGCGCACGCCCACCGCACGTTTGCCCTCGAACAGGATGACGTCGGTAGTGGCTCGGGTCTCGATGGTCAGGTTGGAGCGCTTCTTGGCCTCGTCCAGATAGCCACGCGCGGTGGAGGCGCGGCGTCCCTGGGGCGTGACGAAGCGGTCCATGGGGCCGAAGCCTTCCTGCTGGTAGCCGTTGACGTCCTCGGTGGCCGGGTAGCCCGCCTGCTGTCCCGCCTCGATAAAGGCGTGGTAGAGCGGGTTGTTGCCGGGCTTCGGGGTGGCCACGCACACCGGGCCATCGCCGCCATGGTAGTCATTGGGGCCGATATCGCGGGTCTCGGCCTTCCGGAAGTAGGGCAGGCAGTTGGCGTAGTGCCAATCCTCGAGCCCGTCGCGCTTGGCCCAGCCGTCATAGTCCAGGGCGTTGCCACGGATGTAGCACATGCCGTTGATCAGCGAAGAGCCGCCAAGGCCCTTGCCGCGACCGCACTCCATGCGGCGATTGTCCATGTGCGGCTCGGGGTCCGTCTCGAAGGCCCAGTTGTAGCGCTTGCCCTGCAACGGGTAGGCCAGCGCTGCCGGCATCTGGGTGCGGAAGTCGAAGCGGTGGTCCTTGCCGCCGGCTTCCAGCAGCAGGACCTGGACGTCCGGGTCCTCGGTCAGACGAGTGGCGAGGACGTTGCCGGCGGAGCCGGCGCCGATGATGACGTAGTCGAATTCACGGAGCTGTGACATGTGACGCCTCCCTGAAGGCAATGGGGTGACCGGGTCAGGCGTGACGCGGTGTTCGAGTGCTGTCGCGACGGGCCGGCCTTAGAAGACCGACTCGAAGGGGCCCATTTCGACCTGGACCGACTTGGTCTGGGTGTAGTGGGCCAGGGTCTCGATGCCGTTCTCGCGGCCGACGCCGGACTGCTTGTAGCCACCCACCGGCATTTCGGCCGGGGACTCGCCCCAGGTGTTGATCCAGCAGATGCCGGCTTCCAGGCGATGGATCAGGCGATGCGCACGGTTGAGACTCTCGGTGAAGACGCCGGCGGCCAGGCCATAGGTAGTGGCGTTGGCGCGCTCGATCACTTCCTCGTCGGAGTCGAAGCCGAGCACCGACATCACCGGGCCGAAGATCTCTTCACGCACGATGCGCATGTCATCGGTGCAGTCGGTGAACACCGTGGGGGCCGCCCAGGCGCCCTTGGCCCAGTCGCCCTGGTCCCAGGCGTCGCCGCCGGCCAGTACCCGGGCGCCTTGCTGCTTGCCCAGCTCGATGTAGGACAGCACCTTCTCCTGGTGTTCGAAGCTGACCAGCGGGCCGAAGTTGACCGAGGGATCCATCGGGTCGCCGGCCTTGATGCGCGCCACGCGCTCCTCGAGCAGTGCCTCGAAGTCGGCCTTGACGGCGTTGTCGACGAACACCCGGGTGCCGTTGGTGCAGATCTGGCCGCTGGAGTAGAAGTTGGCCATCATCGCCGCGTCGGCGGCACGGACCAGGTCGGCGTCACGGCAGACGATCAGCGGCGACTTGCCGCCAAGCTCCATGGTGACGTCCTTGAGGCTGGAGGCGGCGGAGGCCGACATCACCTTCTTGCCGGTGCCCACCTCGCCGGTGAACGAGACCTTGGCGATGTCCGGGTGGCCGGTGATCGCCTGGCCCACCTCGGCCTCGCCATGGACGACGTTGAACACGCCATCGGGCAGACCGGCTTCGGTGAACACCTCGGCCAGGATCATGGTGGTCAGCGGGGTGACCTCGCTGGGCTTGAACACCACGGCGTTGCCGGCGGCCAGCGCCGGGGCGGACTTCCAGCAGGCGATCTGGATCGGGTAGTTCCAGGCGCCGATGGAACCGATCACCCCCAGCGGCTCGCGGCGGGTGTAGACGAAGCTGTCTTCACGTAGCGGAATCTGGCTGCCTTCGATGGCGGCGGCGAGGCCGGCGTAGTATTCGAGCACGTCGGCGCCGGTGACGATATCGACGGTGGACGTCTCGCTGAACGGCTTGCCGGTGTTGCGGGTCTCGAGCTCGGCGATCTCGTCGTTACGCTCGCGCAGCAGCGCCACGGCGCGGTTGAGGATGCGTCCGCGCTCCATGCCGGACATCGCGCCCCACACCTTCTGGCCGCGCTGGGCCGCGGCGACAGCGGCGTCCACGTCAGCCTGGCTTGCCACCTGCACGTCGGCCAGGTGGCTGCCATCGTAGGGGTTGGTGACGCTGAAGGTCTCGTTGGAGGTGGCGTCGGTCAGACGGCCGTCGATGTAGAGCTTCTGGAGTTCGAGAGTTGCCATGGCATCCTCCTGTCGAAAGGGCATGTGTCAGCAAGCTGACAGCGATGTCGGGGCGATAAGTGAAGAGCAAGAATGTGCGCGTGAGTGGCGCAGGTGTTGAGCCTGCCCACTCGGTCTGCCTGAGATCCGGCTCGAGGCTCGGGGCCTTGGCCGGAAGAGACTCAGGCCGGTTCGGGTTTGCGAGCCGCAGCGGGCGCGTGGCTGTCGAGCAGTCGATTCAGGTACTCCCGCGCCAGCTGGCGGGCCTGGACCGCGTCCAGGCCTTCCGGCGACAGGGTGCCGCGCAGCCACAGACCGTCGATCATCGCGGCCAGGCCATTGGCGGCGCGCTGGGCCTCGTGTCGGGGCATCAGCCGGCGAAACTGGTAGCACAGATTGGCGTACAGCCGCCGGTCGTTGATCTTCTGCAGCCGCTGCAGGTCGGCCTTGTGCATCGAGTTGGCCCAGAAGGCGAGCCAGGTGCCGGCAGCGCGGGCGTTGGTCTGGGAGGCGTCGAAGTTGCCGTCGATGATCGCTTCCAGATGGGCACGGGGGCTTGAGTCGCTCAGCGCCTTGCGCCGCGCCGCCACGGCCTGGCCCAGGTCATGCTGGATCTGGCGCATGGTCGCCTCCAGGAGGCCATCCTTGCCACCGAAGTAGTGGCTGATGATGCCGGCGGAGACCCCGGCGTGGCGGGCGATGCGCATGATGGTGGCATCGGCAAGCCCCACCTCGTGGATCGCCGCCATGGTCGCCTGGATCAGCTGCTGGCGGCGGATCGGCTCCATTCCTACCTTGGGCATGACAGACCTCCGTGCCGTTCGCCCTCGAACATTGAGGTGCCCGAGAGGTGAATCTGTTGATGCGCGTCCCGAGCGGTATCGAGCTCAAGAGTTGAATCTAGTGACTTGCTCCTCGAGGCACCCCCGAGGTTAGGATGTAGAGAGTATGCCTTTTATTGATTGGACGTTCAATCAAAATCTGGTCGATTCAACGGCACAGTCGTGAACAGGCCACCATACTGCAACCGATAACCTCAACAAGGAGTGCATCATGACGACCCCGACGATTCCCGCTCTGTCCGTGCTGGCGGCTGCCATCGCCGGCCTTGCCGCCCCCCAGGCGATGGCCGCCGATGACAGCTGCCAGCCGGTGCGTTTCGCCGAAGTCGGCTGGACCGACATCACCGCCACCACCGCCTTGACCACCGAAGTGCTGAAGGCTATGGGCTACGAGACGCGTATCGACACCGTCTCGGTGCCGATCGCCTACTCGGGCATGAAGAACGACGACTTCGACGTCTTTCTTGGCAACTGGATGCCGTCCATGGCGTCCATCAGCGACCCCTACGTCGAGCAGGGCGATGTCGACCGCCTGGGGGCCAACCTGGAAGGGGCCAAGTACACCCTGGCGGTGCCGCAGTATGTCTACGACGCCGGTGTCACCTCGGTGGCGGATCTCGACGAGCACGCCGACAAGTTCAATAGCGAACTCCACGGCATCGAGGCCGGCAATGACGGCAACGAGCTGATCCAGCAGATGATCGACGATGACGCCTTTGGGCTCGGCGACTGGTCGCTGATCGACTCGAGCGAGGCCGGCATGCTGGCGGAGCTGCGTGCCCGAGTCCCCGACGAGACCTGGATGGTGTTCCTCGGCTGGGAGCCGCATCCCATGAACACCAACTTCGACATGGCCTACCTGGAGGGCGCCGACGACTACTTCGGCCCCGACCTGGGCGGCGCCACCGTCTACACCAACACCCGCGCCGGCTACACCGACGCCTGCCCCAACGTCGGTGCGCTGCTCAACAACCTGAGTTTCACCCTGGAGATGGAAAACCAGCTGATGGGCACCATCATGGATGACGGTACCGCCCCGGACGAGGCCGCCCGCGACTACCTCAAGGCCAACCCGGCGCTGCTGGACGCCTGGCTCGAAGGCGTGGAGACTGCCGATGGCGAGCCTGCCCTCGAGGTGGTCAAGGCGGAGCTGGGTGTTGAATAAGCCAGCACTGGGGCGCTGAACAACCCAGAGCGTCCCAGGCAGGAGAGAGCAGGGCAGGCCCGCCGTCGAAAATTTCGCAGGCGGGCTTGCCAAGTTCATGAACGGTGTGCATAATTCTCCCCCGTCGACACGGCGCTTTTGCCGCATGACGACCCAAAAGGCTACGTAGCTCAGTTGGTTAGAGCACATCACTCATAATGATGGGGTCCCCTGTTCGAGTCAGGGCGTAGCCACCAGGATTTAGAAAGCACCCGCTGACCTCGGTCAGCGGGTGCTTTCGTATGCGGCGGGTTTTTTGCCTCCCGTCAGCCATCGTCTGGCACTGTCTTTCAGCGTTTGTGACCCGCCCGCACCTGCCCGGTGGGCGAGGGGCCAACGTTCAGGGCAGGGCTTCAGGGTAGGGCTTCAGGATAGGGCTTTAGGATAGGGCTTCAGAACGTGCAGTGCATCGTGACGGCAGCCCGAGCCGCCCGAACCCAGGTTACGAGGCGGATCAGCGGGTTAAGCCAGTCCTTGGGTCAACAAAAGCGCAACCGGGCTTGACGATCTCGGAGCGATCCGTATACTACGCCCCGTGCTTGAGGCGATTCCCCGATAGCTCAGTTGGTAGAGCAAATGACTGTTAATCATTGGGTCGCAGGTTCGAGTCCTGCTCGGGGAGCCAACCGCAACGGTTGATCCCGCGTCACGCACCGACAATTCAAGGTAATTCCCCGATAGCTCAGTTGGTAGAGCAAATGACTGTTAATCATTGGGTCACAGGTTCGAGTCCTGTTCGGGGAGCCATCTTGCCTTGCAGCATTGCTGACATTGTCGCCAAGCTTGAAGTACTGCACATCGTTGTTCCCCGATAGCTCAGTTGGTAGAGCAAATGACTGTTAATCATTGGGTCACAGGTTCGAGTCCTGTTCGGGGAGCCAGTGCTGATTTTCGGTGTTTTTCCTTTCCTGCCGTCTCTTCTCTTTATTGAAACTATCCGGGATTTCCGTCCCAGGATTCGCTTCATGCTTTGCGTTTTTCTGCCGCACTCTTGCTGAGGTCTGCGATGCCTGAGCGTAAAAAGCGGTGTCGCAGAAAGTTTGCACTCGGGGCGAATCGTTCTCTCCAGCATGCGATGTCTGTCTACCAAGTCACCATTTTAGTTCTCGCTCGCACTGGCCGAGATCGGTTTCCAGCCCTTCCCTGATCGATTCGCCCATGGCAGGTAGGGAAGCCAGGTGGAGGCTTTCCAGGACGGCACGCCAGTCATCTTCCGCCAGCAAGACGGCGTCACCTCTTCTACCGGTGATGAAAATAGGTTCGTGGCTTTCCAATGCCTTGTCGATCAAGGCTTCAAGCTCAGCGCGAGCATTCTCGACGGTTACTGTAGTCATCGGCCACCTCCTGTTGGATAAGCTTAGGACAAGATGGGCATCTGGCCGTCAGGCCGTCCGACTCAGATAGCGTTGTTGGCGCCCACGGGTGGTTCAGCAAAGAAAGTCGCCCTCGTTGCCTGATCGGCAACGAGGGCGATGTCGTTTCTGCGTGGGGAGGATGCTGGGGGTCAGCCAGAGTGTGGCTTTATCACCTCAGCCCATCGCAGCGGCTCGGGTCCTGGCCCGCTTGCGCAGGGCAATGACGACGGTGGTGCCCAGAAGCAGCACGGCGATGGCGATCAGGCTTGCGCTGATCGGGCGGGAGAAGAAGATCCCGAGGTCACCCTGGGACATGGCCAGCGAGCGACGCAGCTCGCTCTCGGCGATGGGGCCGAGCACCAGGCCAAGGATGATCGAGACCAGCGGGAACTTGATCTTCTCCAAGAGGAAGCCGAGCACCCCGAAGCCAAGCATCAGCCAGACGTCGAACATCGAGTTGCGCACCGAGTAGGTACCGACGATGCAGCACATCAGGATGATCGGGCCCAGCGCCGAGTAGGGCACGTTGAGCAGTCGGGTGAACAGTTTGATGAACGGCTTGGAGAACGCCAGGATCATGAAGTTCACCACGAACAGCCCAGCGAACACCGCGTAGATCAGGTCGCTCGAGGTCAGCATGAACATCGGCCCCGGCTGCAGGCCATGCATGATAAAGGCGCCGAGGATGATCGCGGTGGTGCCGCTTCCCGGAATCCCTAGGGCGAACAGCGGCACCAGGGCGCCCATGGCGGCGGCGTTGTTGGCGGCCTCCGGTGCAGCGATACCTTCCGGTGCGCCCTTGCCGAACTTCTCTGGGTGCTTGGACCAGCGCACGGTCTCGCTGTAGCTGACCATGGCGGCGGTGCTGGCGCCGATGCCCGGCAGGATGCCGATGATGACGCCAAGTATCGATGAGCGCGACAGAGTCACACCGATCTTCTTCAGGATGGGGGCATCGAAGATCTTGATCTTGACCTTGGTCAGCGGTTGTTCGGCGTCACGGCTCAGGGAGCGCTTCATCACCTCGGACACCGCGAACAGCCCGACGATGACCGGAATCAGTCCGACCCCCTCGGCCAGGTTGAGGTTGTCAAAGGTATAGCGGCTGGTACCGGTGAGCGGGTCGATGCCGATGGTGGCGATCAACAGGCCCAGGGTGGCGCCGATCAAGCCGAGGATCAGCCGGCCACCGAGGGAGGCCACCACGGTCAGGCCGAGGATGGCGAGTGCAAAGTACTCGGGGGAGGAGAACTTCAGCGCCACCGAGGCCAGCATCGGGGTGAAGATGATCAACGCGATGGTGCCGACCAGCCCGCCCACCGCCGAGCTCAGCACGCCGATGCCCAGCGCCTTGCCGGCCTCGCCCTGCTGGGTCATGGGGTAGCCGTCGAAGGCCGTCATCACCGCCTCCGGGGTGCCTGGGGCGCGATAGAGGATGGCGGTGATCAGCCCCGAGAAGACGGTGGAGCCGTAGATGGCGGTCAGCAGCATGAACGCCTGGGTGGGCTCCATGCCGTAGGTGACCGGCAGCAGGATGACCACCAGGATCACGCCGCTGATGCCCGGCAGCGCGCCACCGATAAAGCCGATGAATACGGCCGAGGTCAGGATCAACAGGTTCATGGGCTGGAAGACCACGCCTAGCCCACTGAGAAAACTCTCCAGCATCGTCAGCTCCCGCGAAATACTGGTGGAAAATCGTACCGGCTGGGTGTCATGGCAAGGGGATGCCCAGCAGGGTGGAGAACACGCCCTGGATCAGCGCAACGGCGATGACCACGGTGGCAAGCAGGGCCGCCCAGTGGCGCGCGCCAAGCAGCAGGGTGCAGGCCAGGGTGAAGATCACGGTGGCCAGCAGAAAACCGATGGCCGGCATCAGCAGGGTGTAGGCAACGGTGGTGCCCATCAGCCACCAGTGGCGGTTGGCGGCAAGAAACCCAGGGTCAAGAGCAACGCCAGCGGCTTCGGTGGTGCTGTCGGTAACGTTGTCGGTGGCGCTGTCGGTGGCGCTGGCCTGGCCGGCGTCAGCCTGTTGGCCGGGTTCGGTCGCCGGGGCTTTCGCCATCGCGGCCTTGGCCTCGGCGTCGCTGGCACGCTCCTTGGCCTGGCTCATGCGGGTGGAGACCAGCAGGGTCGCCGACAGCACGATCAGCAGGAGCAACAGCGACAGCGGCCACAGGCGCGGGCCGATAAAGGTCGAGACGTCCTCGGAGCTCGGGAAATCAAGCGTCGGCACCAGGGTGACGGCGGCCAGTACCAGCAACAGGACGGCAAAGACGGTGAACTTGGTATGCATGGTGAGGCTCGGTTCACGGCGGGCCAGCGGGAGCGAGTCCCGTCAGCGCAAGGTGAGGGGCCGGGTAGTACCCGGCCCGCCAGTCCACGGGATCAGGTGTTTTCCAGAAGCCGTGTGTAGAGTTCGAGGTTCTGCTCGAGCTTCTCGCGGTAGTCGTCGCTACCCAGCCAGCCCTCGCGGTAGTGCAGGTTCACCCGCTCTTCGTACTCCTGGTAGGTCTCGGAGTCGTAGACGCTCTTCAGCGTGGACTCGAGCTTCTCGACGATGGCGTCCGGGGTGTCGGCGTGGACGAAGATGCCGCGTTCGTTGCCGTCGGTCAGGTCCCAGCCGTTCTCGACGGTGGTGGGGATGTCCGGGAAGTTCTCCAGACGCTCCTCGGCGAACACCAGGATCGGCATCATCTCGCCGGATTCCATGTAGCTCAGCACAGAGCTGATCTCGCCGAACAGGCCATCGATGTTGCCGCCCATGACGTTGGCGGCGACGCTGCCTTCCTCGTCGTAGGGGATGAAGCTGATGTCCAGGCCGGTGGCGTCACGGAACGACAGGAAGGCCATGCGGTCGGGGCTGGCCGCGTGGGTGCCGCCGATGATGACCTGACCCGGGTTGGCCTTGGCGTGCTCCATGAAGGCGTCGAAGTCGGCGTACTTGTCCGGATCGACGATCAGCGTCATCACGTCGGACTGCATGCGCGCCACCGGGGTGAGCTGGTCGAGGCCGGTAGGGTTCTGGCCGGCGGCAAGCGAGGTGACCAGAGTCGAGGAGGCGAAGTCCAGGGTGTGGCCGTCGGCGTCGCCGTTGGCGGTACGCTGGTGGGCCAGGGCGCCGGAGGCGGACGGCAGGTTGACCACCGTCACGCGGGTGTCCATGGCCTCTTCAAGCAGCGGCTTGATGGTGCGCGCGAAGTTGTCGGTGCCGCCACCGGCGCCGGCGGCGACCAGGAACTGCAGCGGCTTGGAGGGGAAGTCGGCCGCCTCGTCGGCGGACAGCGCGGCGGGGCTCGCAACGACGAGCGACAGGCCGAGGGCGCTGGCGGTGATGATCGCGTTTCGGGTGATCATGGCGTTCTCCTGGGGGTGGTTGTTGTGGTTGAGCATGGGCAGATGCCCAGTGGTTGCCAGGTGGCCTGACATGACGTCAGGCCGGTTCGGAGGAAGATTCGGCGGTGGAGAAGAACATCGCGTCCTGCTCGCGGCGAAGGTGGAGTAAGGTGGAATCCGGCAGCTGTACGTCGGCCACGCTGATCAACTGTCCTGCAGCCACATCGCGCTTGAGCACGGCGCCAGGCAGCAGATAGAAGGGCACCGGGGTGGCATCGAGTAGCGCAGCGGCGGGGTGCACCTCGGGCTGAAGGCCTGCGATGTGGCGATGGTGGCCCTTCATCTCGAGCTCCTGCCCCTTGCTGAGTGACACCGTGGCGCGGGCGACCAGGTCCACCGCCGGGCGGGTGGCCTGGCCGCCGCCGGAGGGCAGGCCCTTGAGCACGGCGTCGAGCAGCGAGATCGGCGCTTCCAGGCCCAGCAGGTGGCGCGGCAGGTAGACCATGGCGCTCTTCTTGCTGCGACTCAGGATGTGGCCCTTGCCGTCCAGCACCTCCCAGGCGTGGGCGTCCTCGCAGCGCACCACCACGAAGACGCCACCGGCGAAGCTCAGCTCGTCCGGGCGGCGCAGGCAGTTGAACACCTCCAGACGCCCCGTGCCGGAGAGCACGCCGCCGTTGCCTTCCAGATCCAGCAGGGTCGGCACCTCATGGGTACGCAGCACCAGGGCGTGGAAGGCAGGGTGGTCAGGGGTAAGGCCGGTGGCGTTGGCCACATTGGTCATCTCGCACAGGTCCGGTGCGGAGATCTGCGGGATGGCACTCAGGTGCTCGCCGCGGGCGCGCACCACACTGCGCTCGTCGCCCTCGGGCAGTGTCCACAGGTCGGCCATGTCCGGGGCGTCGAAACGGGTGCCGTTGCACCAGATCGCCTGATCCTCTTCGTCCCAGACAAAGTCGTATTCACTGCTCTTGCCCGCGGCGATGATCTCGAAGCCGAGCGTCTGGGCCCAGGTCACCAGGCCGATCAACAGACTCGGTTGATCACCGTCCAGCGGAGTGAACAGGCGACCATGGCGGTTGCCCAGGCGGGTCAGGTAGGGGCCGACCACCGATTCGGTTTCCTTGGTGGCGATACCGACGTGCTTGCCGGCCTTGAGTGCGCTGGCAGCGTGGGTGGCACCGGCGTTTGGTATACCAGTGCTTTCCACCAGGATGTCGAAATCCAGGTGCTTGACCACTTCGAGATCGCCACAGGCGACAAACTTGCCCGCCTGCCAGGCGTCGCTTGCCTCGTCCGAAGTTTGGCATACCGCAATCTGCGAGGCCGGAATGCCGGCCTTCTCGAACGCCTGGGCGGCCGTCTCGGCGCTGATGTCCACCGCGATACGCGCGTTCATGCCGGGCATCTGCTGGGCCTGACGGAGGATGCCGCGACCGAAATCGCCAGCGCCCGCGACGCATGCCTCGACGGTGGTGGCGGTATCAAAGTGGTGAAGGTAATTCATGGTCGTAGAGCGTCTCCGTGCTGGCCTGGCCTACCGCTGGCGCGTTGCCGGGGGCTGCCTGAGCGGGTTGAAGGCCTCGGTCTGGAAGGATCGGGCGGGATCAAGATGCAGAGAAATGTAGTGGTATACCATTTTGGTGGTCAAACGATTAGGGCATAGACCTTGGTCGAATAAGGCAAAAGGTGTGCGTTATATCGTTGAATAACAACGAATAAATGCAGTGAGACAAACCGCGTAAATGTTTGCCCGTCAAAAAACGGTATGCCATTCTCTAGGTATCGAAGACCATGACGGCGATAACGATGGACGAAGCGGCAGTGGACGCACGCGAAGGATTGGTGGAGAAGGTCGCCAACTACCTGCGTGAACATATCGTGATGGATCACTTCCAGCCCGGACAGCGGCTGCCCGAGCGCAAGCTGGCCGAAGAACTGGACGTCTCGCGCACCCCCATGCGCGAGGCGTTCAAGATCCTCGCAGCAGAAGGGTTGGTGGTCATCTCCCCGCGACGGGGTGCGGTGGTGGCCGACGTCAGCCCCCAGGACGTGCAGGAAAAGGCCTACGTGCTGAGCGTGCTGGAGCAGTCAGCCGCGGAGCTCTGCTGCGCCAATGCCAGCGACGACGACATCGCGGAGCTGCAGGCTCTACACTTCGAGATGAAGGCCGCCTTCCTGCGCCGCGACCGCCAGAACTACTTTCGCCTGAACCAGGCGATCCACAACCGCATCGTCTCGCTCTCCGGCAACAACTCTCTGATCGAGATCCACGCCACCCTGAGCCGACAGCTCTACCGCGTGCGCTATCTCTCCAACCTGAAAAACGAGAAGTGGTCCGTGGCCATGGACGAGCACGAAGCCATCATGGCCGCCCTGGAAGCCCGCGACGGCAAGCAGGTCGGCAACGAACTGCGCAATCACCTCGGCAAGACCTGGATGAAGTACGCCAACCCCGCGGCCGAGGACCAGTCTCTCGCCGATGTCGACACCGAGAGCGGCCAATAGGTGAGCCAGGTGCGGCAGGCGACGCCGGCCAGCCAAGGGCGTGATAGCGAGACACTGATGGGCAGGATGCAGAGCAGGTGAGGTAATGACGCTTAACGGATATCGAGCGAAGGGGAGGGGCCGGCTGACTCCGTCCATCAGCCGAGCCAAGAAGCTACGTCCGCTTCGAGCCTTTGCGGTCAGAGAGTGATTAGCCGTCAATCGGCGGGCGGGAATTGCTGCTTTTGGTGAAGGACCCGCATGATCCGGATATCTGAGCCTGCCAACTGATAGGAGATCAGAAACGATACTTCCGGAAGGATTAGCAAGCGACCAGGAATACCTTGGCGCTCTACGCCGAGTAGCGGTTGCAGCATCAGCAGTTCTGCCCTTTCCTCAATCTGGCCATCAGTCCGTTCGGCGACCACAGGATTGAACTGGTAGAGGAAGTCAAAAATGGCTTCACGCCTTGTCAGACCCTCTTCTTCCCTTGGAATCGCCGATTACCGGGGCAAGGTCACGGGCGCGGATCCGTGACTTTCGTTCTGCCATCCGGGATTTTGCGGTTTCATGATCGACAAAGGTCGCTGCACCGGCTTCGAGTCTGTCAAACGCTCGCTTGACCTGAAGCGATAACCAGTCATGGTGTGACGTTGCTTGGCGCTGTTGCTTGGCGCTGTTGCTTGGCGCTGTTGCTTGGCGCTGTTGCTTGGCGCTGTTGCTTGGCGCTGTTGCTTGGCGCTGTTGCTTGGCGCTGTTGCTTGGCGCTGTTGCTTGGCGCTGTTGCTCGGCGCTGTTGCTTGGCGCTGTTGCTCGGCGAGTTGTTCTGCCAATTCCCTGCAGGCGCCACTGAGCGTACGCCCCTGGCTCTCTGCCATCTGCTGGGCTAGGCGCTTTGTCTCTTGATCGATACGAAACTGTATACGGGTATCCATCTGAAGCCTCGCAGCTCATTCTGACGTATTCACGTATATTGGCTCGTTTTGGTGCTCAGTATGGCAACCCAGGCCCGCTTGCCGCGCTGGGCGTGAATACGCTTCCTGGTAGCGTTACCTCGAAACGTTGCCTCACAGACGGACGGCGCCGTTCCCGTCAATGGCGGCAAGGTTCGGTGGTGGATCAGAAACGCATCGCGGTTACCTGGCGCCGAGCTGAACAAGCTATACCATCCATTCGCCATATGCGAGTGATTGCTTGCTCGCGCTGGGCAGGGCAGTCGTATTCGCTTCAAACCTCTATCCCCGAATTTTATTCGAGCACGTGCTTTCAAAAAGCAGCTTTCGAAATTCAACAGTTTGTAAGACTTAAGCCAAAAAACGCGTAAATTCGTTCCCATTCCTCGCATCTTTTGTCTATTCTGCTGCTAATGGCCAATGCCAAGCTATAAACAGTGCCGCTACGAGCACGAAAACAACGATCATGCGCAGGGATAGGAAAGCCGTCTATGGCCAAGGGATGACCAGCCAACGCTAATCTGACGTTCAATGCAGGCGCCTTGCCGCCTGTATGGCAGCGTGCTGCCGTTTTTGGTTACCCGTTCTCAATTCCTTCCCTACTTGTGATCGCACAGCGGCCTTCGCCGCCTGGGTGGTCATGTCGTGTGGCCGTCGTGGCGGTAGCGTGCCTGTGTGGTAGTGCGTAGGTGATGGGGAGATAGGCCTTTCTCTCGGTGACATGGCGTGGGCGTTTCTCTGCGTTTGGCATTCAGTCCTGTCAGGGCAGTATTGTATTTGATGAATTTGTATAAGCCTCACCCTTTTGATCGGGAAAATTTCTCATGTTTATAAGTTGATGTTATGAATGATTTTTTAACAAGTCTATACGCGCGATAATAGCGTAATGGCAATCTTATTTTTTAAAGGTGCAGACATGTTGAAGGATATTCTAAAAAGTGCAATAAGAAACTTTCAAGCCTTGCTAGTAACTTGGGTTTTGATAATAATTGTTAATCAGATATTTATATTTGGGGCATGCTTTGCTCCTTACTGTATTATGGCGGCGTTACCACATACTTTTGTAGTTGCCGTTCTATTAAACTATTTTCTTAATCCCGGGGGATTAAATAATACAAAAAGGCCTGCGGATAGTAAAAAGACCGATGAGATGAAATATGCAAAAGTAGAAGATGGTTTGGAAGATGGTGAGTTTGAAGAAACTGTCATACCTTTTTGTCCAACATGTGGGGCTAAGATGGTTTTAAGAACTGCTAAGACTGGGCCATATGTCGGAAATAAATTCTGGGGTTGTTCTAAGTACCCCAATTGCAAAGGGCTGTTGAACTTATAAAATATTTCAACTTCGGCGGACGCATCCTCTGAGCCTGAATTCAAGCAATAAGCGCAGCACTTGCGGTATCCAAGGCTCCTGAGTACTCACCGAGGAACACCTGTGCCGGTGTCCGATATCCCAGTCGTTTTCGGGGGCGATCATTCAGGTTCTTGACCACCCTGCGTAACTCGACATCGGTGACCTGTTGAAAGTCCGTTCCCTTGGGGAAGTACTGCCGTATCAGGCCATTGGTGTTTTCATTGGTCCCACGCTGACCGGAACAGTAGGGAGCGCAGAAGTGAATCGCTGCCGTTACCGGCTGGGCTACGGTCTCGTGATCAGTGAACGCCGAGCCGGAGTCCAGGGTGGTGGTCTGGACAGCACCCCGGCGAGGCTTAAGCAGCCGGATCATGGCTTTTTGCGTCAGCTCCGCTGAGAGCTTGGGCAATCGTACTGCCAGCAGATAGCCGCTACGTCGATCGACCAGCGTCACCAGGCTTGGTTGTTTGTGCCCCTGGACCACGGTGTCACTCTCCCAGTACCCAATAAAGCGTCTGTCATCGATCTCAGCGGGACGATGCTCGATGCCCAAACGGTTGTGAATCTTGCCGAGCTCTGCGCTCTTTGCCCTGGCACGGTGCTTGCTGCGCCGCTTGGGCTGACGGAGATGCTGCCAGAGATCGCCACCACGAGCCTGAACATCCCAGATCAAGGCGTAGATCCACTGGCGACTGACGCCTACGCCATACAAGGGCGCCATGAAACCGCTGATCTGCTCCGGGCTCCATTCCTCCCGCAGTCGGTCAGCGACGGCGGCGATCATACTGGGTAAGCGCTTTGTCTACTTCCAGGCGGTACGTCGCCGATGATCACTGCGGGACTGCGCCCGCTCTGGATCGTAGCCGCTGGTGGTAGCGTTGTGGCGCAGTTCATGGCTGATCGTACTGCTGTGGATACCAAGCTCTCTGGCGATCTGATGTCGGCTCATTCCCAGGTTATGACGGGCATATATTTGGTATCGTTGGCTCTGGGTTAGCTGTCGGTATCGCATACTCTGCTTCACTTTGGTCGGTGAACCGAGAAGGGTACCGGCGCTGATCCTCTCGCCTCTACCTCGTGGTCCAAAGTGCTGCAGCTATTCTATGAATCCAGGAAGGAATTATGAAAGCTGGTGATATTATCGCTACAACGGGAAACCGTTTTGTACAAGTATCAACAATTAGCCGCTGGTCTCATGTTGCAATCGCGATTGATGATAAGAATGTAGTTGAAGCCATCCCAAGTGGTGTGGTGATAAGAACATTGAGTGAATGCACGGAAAAGTCAAAGAGCGCCTATCTTTTTGAAAGGCCATCAGAGCTAAAACCTGAAGAACAGAAAAATTTAAAAAACCATGCTAAATGCTTAAAGAATCAGGGGCTAAAATACAACTTACTAAGAGCCGGATACGCAGGTCTTCCTCATCTGCTATGGAACGCTTTTTGTTTTTTGTCAGTAGTTACATTTATAGGCGGCATTGTAACACTATCTGTAATCGACGATATGGAGATCGCTGTTTGCTTTTTTCTGCTCACAGTGATTTCAATATTTATAGGATTGCCATTATCTCGTCTTTCTGGCATGCCTAATCAAGTCAATGAGTGGCTAGATAGGAATAATGCTCCAGCTTGGTTAAAAAACAATGTCAAAGACCAGTATTGTTCTCAGTTGGTAGTAAATGTTGATAGGGAAGTATCGCCTAGCTTCTCTGTACTGGTTCAGTCCAAGTATGAAGCGAGACCTAAAGATGTTGTATCTGCATGCAAAAGGCAAGGCTGGAAGAAAAAAATCTAACAAGTTAATCAATTTCGCTCCTACGGCGCCGGACGAAGCAGAACTGCGCCGGTTATTAAGCCATTATGTGTCAGGCCTTTCTGGAGGACGATGGATGACCGATGACGTAGAAATCGGGGTGAGTCCTCTGTGCCAAGAGCCCACCGACCGCGGGAAGACGCTTCAAGTTAAGATTTATCGCGGAGAGGAGAGTGGGGATTCTCGAGGTGGTAGATGAAGAAGGCACGTCTACCGTCTGGAATGAGCTTTCCGCGACCGATACTGATGCTTTGGAAGAATTGAAGGCGACGATACGAAATGAGGGTATCGGTGTCTTGATAGGTAAGCCCGAGTAAATTGGATACTAAATAAACATATCAATGACAGGCAGACGATGCAAAAATCCGCACGCCTGCTGGCGGGCGTTATGAAAGCCGAACCTCAAAGGAAAAGCAATGGGATTATATGAACTAGATAAAAGCAAGCTATTTGAGAAAATTTTCAGACATCAAGCTAAAGACAAGCTCGAGCGCTTCAGAGAGTATACGCTTGAGATTGAGTGTAAGTTTTCTGCCGACAAGAACCGTTTGGCTGACTCATTTTCAGAAGCTACAGAAGGCCTTAACGATGATGAGATTAGAGAAGTGGAGAATTACTTTTCTGATGACTACTACATCATTGAAGAAATTCATGTTGGGCTATACAGAAGGTCAACACTGGTATCTGTATATTCTTTTTTGGAAAACTCTTTAAATACATTATGTGGTCATCTATACAAGCGACATGGATACCCTGTTGAGGTTGGTGATCTTCATGGTGAGGGTATCGTAAGGGCTAAATCCTATCTAGAAAAACTGGCAGGGATTGATTTTTCATTGCTCAATGGCGAGTGGAGCACAATTTCATCGTTTAACAAAATTAGGAATTGCATTGTCCATTCAGAAGGCAATATCAAAGCGGCGAGGAGCACTACACAGCTTAAAAGTATTGTAACTAATAGCCCTGGGTTAAGTTTGAAAGATGAAAGATATATTAAGATAGATCGCGAATACATTGATGCTATTATAACTACAGTCGAGAAGTTCATGGATAAACTATACGACCAGGTTTTTACACAAAGTGCATAATAAATACAGGCAAGGGACGCTCCTGACGTCGCGACCATGCTGTAAGCGTTATGCCTTGAGGGAGTCTTGATGGAAGGTTAATGGCCTCCCGGAGCTAAGCAAGAGAAAAATTAACACCCATATACAGCTAAGTTGAATGGATTGCGCTCAAATAGATCGGTATAGCTAAGCGGAGTGTCCTCGTAGTCAGTGGCCGGCCTCGTTCAGGGCCGCGGCGGCACTGGACAGAGCGGAACAATATTTTAAGCAATATTCGTAGACCGTCGAGCATTCTGACGATAGGGATTGTGCCGTTCTTATTAATCCCGCAATCTTTGTCAGCAATCTATCCGGAAAAGCATTTTGTACAATACTGCCTGGGATGGTAGTGACATGGCTAAAGACTGAGGTCGTACATGCGATTAAAGAGTATTTCGATAAGAAATTTCCGCCGCCTGAGGGATGTGGAAGTTGATTTCGAGCACAAGGAAACTGTATTTGTCGGTCCAAATAACAGCGGAAAGACCTCTGCCACAGCCGCCGTTAGAAGTTTTTTAGGGAACCGTGATTTCAAGATTCACGACTTTTCGATGAATTGCATTTTTAGCATTGATAAATATGATCCCAGTCAAGGTGCTAGCTTGCCGTCCATAGAGCTTGATCTTTGGTTCGAGGTTGACCCGGGATCTATTTCCTTCGGGCGTGTATTCGACCTTGCAACAAGCCTGTCGGCAGATTTTTCAGAGATCGGTATGCGGTGCGCATTGGCAGTAGAAGACGTTGCGGAGCTTTGGGAGCAGTACGACAACACCTTTCCCAAAGGGGAAGACGGTAAGCGAAAGCGGTCTTTAAGTCATTTCCTTGAGTTGGAAGGTAATCTGAGAAAATATTTTAGCTTACATATGTTTTCACTTGAAAAAAGCCAGAAGGAGGCTATAGCGACGCCGATTGACCCCAAGAACGGGAAAAACATTCTGAATTCGCTACTTCGCGTCGATTTCGTTGACGCTCAGCGTAACATTGATGATGAGAACGCTACAAGTAGCAACAGATTATCAGAAGCTTTTGCAACCTATTACAAGCGCAATCTTGAGCAAGCGGAGCTTGCCGAGAAGGCCGTCTCTGTTATTGAAGAAAATAATAAAAATCTGACGGAGCATTATGACCAGCACTTTGAGCCGTTGATGAAAATGATCGGAGGTCTAGGGCTTCCTTCTGGCAACGACCGTGCGATGAGAGTTGTTTCAACGCTTAGCTCGGATGCCGCGCTGCGAGGAAACACCGAACTATTTTATGTCGACACCAACACCAACCATGAACTCCCCGAAGGCTACAATGGGCTCGGATTCAAAAATCTTGTATTTATGGCGATCCAGATTGACCACTTTTATAGGCAATGGCTTTCCACTGAAGAGAATCGTCCAATGTGTCAGGTTATCTTTATAGAAGAGCCAGAGGTTCACCTACATGCTCAGGTCCAGCAAACATTCATTCGCCAAATGTGGGATGTTCTGACTGCCGGGACACCGGAAGAGGAAGATAAACCCCAGCTCGCCATCACAACGCATTCTTCACATATTTTGGATACTGTTGATTTCTCAAAAATCCGATATTTCCGCCGGAAGCTTATTGACGAAGCATCGGAAGGTAAAGTATTTCAAGGAACAACGGTGCATAGCCTTCGGCAGTTTCAGCCGGATCCTATAGATGTAGGAAGCCATATTGTTTCGGCTGAGGAAGCCTTGTCATTTCTCAAGAAGTATCTGCGGCTAACCCATTGCGATTTATTTTTTTCTGATGCGGCGATTCTTGTAGAGGGTGCAGTAGAAAAGCTCCTACTGCCACGGATGATCGATATCGTGGCCGAAAACCTCAATAAAAAATACTTGACCGTTCTAGAGGTCGGTGGGGCATATGGAATGCGCTTCGCTGGCTTATTGGAGTTCCTAGAGATTCCGTATCTAGTTATCACGGACATCGATTCTGTTGACCCCGATAACAATCGTAAGAATTGTATTGCTACGGAAGAGAACGCTGTCTCGGCTAACGCAACTCTTAGTTATTTTTTCCAAGAAACTGGAGTGAAGAAACTCGCTAAGCAGACATATTATAATTGCCTTCAGGCCGATGGAAAACGTTTTGTCTCCTATCAGAAGCCGGTTTCAGTAGACATTGAAGGCCAATCGCATACCTTCCATGGGAGGACGCTTGAAGAGGCTTTCGTCTACGAAAATCTTGATTTGTTTCAAGAGGGTAAGTTGAGTATTGGCATCGGCCTTCCCAGCGAACCGACTGAACTACACAAAGTTGTATGGGAGCGCATCAAAGGCTCCACATTCAAGAAGACCGAATTTGCAATGGATGCTTTGGGTTTTGAGCCCTCAGTCCGGAAACATGAGGGCGGTAGTGGCCCCGCAGATCATGCTACATGCTATTGGAATGTGCCATGCTATATCGCAGAAGGCCTGCAATGGCTTGATGGACACCTCTCGCAGAAACAGGGAGAGGGAGAATGAATACTAGGCTAAAGCCGACGGAAGCAGACGAGAAGATTGCTGCTTGCGTAGACTCTGAAACATCGTTTTCGGTTATTGCTGGCGCGGGTTCCGGAAAAACCACATCTCTCGTCAAAGCGCTTAAGAGGATACGAGACAAGCACGGGAAGGAACTTAGAAAGAATGGACAACGTATTGTATGCATCACCTATACGAATCGTGCGGTCGAGGTGATCTCGTCTCGGCTTGGTTTTGATGAGTTGTTTTTTGTTTCAACACTTCATGGATTTCTCTGGGGAGAGATTGTTCGATTTCAGGATGCTATACGAGATGCGCTTTGCGTAGCAATTATACCAAGTCAAGTTGAGAAGGCGGAGAAGGACGACAACGGTAGAGCCTCCCAGAAAGCACAAAAGGCGAGGGCGAAACTTGAGCGGCTAGCGCGTGAGCTGGAAGCGTTGAAAGAAAAGCCATTAGCTAAATATGAAGAAACCACGATAAGCGACTACTCTAAATGTGTGTTGAATCATGATGATGTTATTGATGTTGCATCTTATCTGATCTCGAATAAACCAGTCTTACGAAAGGGGATAGGCTTTAAATATCCTTATATGTTCGTTGATGAAGCCCAGGATACTTTTCCTCAAGTGATGGCTGCCTTAAACGCTATCTGTTCAGGTGAAGGCCTGCCTATTATTGGATACTTCGGTGATCCGATGCAGCAAATCTACGACAAGCGTGCGGGGGATTTTGCCGGACCAGAAGGTGCAACAGTTATACCGAAGGAGGAAAATTTTCGTTGTTCTACCTCTGTGATTGATCTTCTCAACAACTTTAGGTCGGATTTGCAGCAAGTACCCGGTGAGGTGAACGCTGAAGTCGAAGGAAGCGTCCAGATAACCATCGCGCAGGCGCCGAGACCCAATGGGCCAAGAAATACCTACACAGCCGGGCAGTTGGACGACGTTACAGCCAAATTTTCACAAGCCGTTGAACTTTGGGGATGGAAAGACAATCCTTCTGTGAAAAAATTATTCCTCGCTCGTCGAATGATTGCGCGCAGATTAGGATTTATAAAACTCCATGAGCTCTTTACCGGATTATACTCATCCTCCCGCTCACAGTCGGATTATGAGGATGGGACTCACTACCTGCTTAAGCCATTCGTTGACGGGATTTTTTCACTTGTAGAGGCCTTTAGGTCCGGAAACGAGAAAAGGACAATTGAAACGCTTCGCCAGACTAGTCCCGCATATTCAGATGACGGAAAGAATAAGGAAAAATCCCTAAGAGATATGCTTGATCTCGCTTCACAGCACTCCAAAGCCTTGGAAGATATGTGGAAAACTTGTAGTTTGCGGGAAATTCTCGAGTACTGCCGTGACAATGCTCTTTATCCGGTATCGGAGCGGCTCGCCTATCAGTTGGATCGTGGTCCTCGCGAAGAGTTTGACGCGAGAAACGATGAGCATCAGCGTGAGAAAAGCGATTGGCTAGCCGATGAGTTTTTCAAACTTGGGACTGAAGAATTAGAGAAATACATCGATTTTCTGGATGAAAACTCCCCATTTAGCACTCAGCACGGTGTCAAAGGCGAAGAGTATGAAAATGTACTGGTTATGATCGACGACGTTGAGGCGTCATGGAACGCCTACAGTTTTTCCAAGGTGCTAACGCCGGGCGTCGCGGGGGAGCCAACTGAACGGCAAAGGGAGCTCACTGAAAAGCTAGCTTATGTATGTTTCTCAAGAGCCGAGGTGAATTTGCGAATTCTGTTATTTTCAAGTGAAGCGTCTGCGGCTGGAGCAGAATTGATTGGTCGCGGTCTCTTCAGAAAAGATCAGGTTTCGCATCTCTGATGACCTAGATAATAGAAAATCGACCACTATTTTAACCATCATTTTCTTCATGCGCATCCGAGAAATAACTACATGGGCACTCAAATTCGGATCTGAAACAAGCGAGTGTTCCGCAGGCATAAAAAATGGCTGCACAGCGACCGATTTCCCGCGGTTTCGCAGCTCCAAATCGGCGCATGAGCCAGGCGTTATGCACTATACCTATGAATGATTTGAAATTTAAATTTAATACGCCTGAGCATGGCTGGATGGACGTCATCATTAGTGACCGTGAATGCGCAATTTTTTAGTTATTTCTGATGCTCCGTGAAATTCGCTCTGCATGTTAGTCGACATTTTTTTGGGTTACAGTCAGGCTCCAAGTCGGAAGAAGTCGAGTTTTCGCTGAAGCCAGATTTCGCACTTTGGAAATTCATCACTAAAGATAGCGTGATTGAGATACATGTGTTTTCTACCTCTAGCCGCAATGACCCGATCATTTTAAGGGTGCGTGGAAATATCGATCATCCGTCTCTATGATGCTTTAAGAGAACTTGAGTCTTTACCTTGCTGGAAAGAGATAGATTTTTCAAGCAGTATCTGGTCTTGGGAGTTCCCGTCTGAAGAACGTAACCAGTTCAGTGCGAGGTTAAAAAGTTCATAAAAAGCGCGGGCTGTCGGAGCACCTTTCCGCTCCTTCGTCGCTACACGTTGTCCGCACCTGCGGGCGTTAGACACCGATATCCAGAACTAGAACCCGACTATTGCGAAGTCGAGTGCGGCGACTATTTCATCTCGCATGTGCTCTAGAGTGCCGATGGGCGTTTTTAAAACGCTGGCAGGCAATGATGCGATTTGTGGGATAAGGATCAACAGTTCTTCGCTGTCGAGGGGCGCTGTTGGAGTAAGGCGGGTCAGTTTTTCTCCTTTGAGGAATGATGCTCGTCCAGGGGGCACCGCAATTCGGGTGGCCAACGCCGAGAGCGTAGCGCTCTGTATGTCCAGAAGGTAGGGTACATCCTTTTCGTCGACGCGCTGGGGTTAGCGTACACGTCGAACTGGGGGCATTAGAATGTCCTGTACTCTTCTCCAAGGCACCCATGCTCAGCGACAGCATGGTTGTAGGCTTTGATAGCGTTGCTGTTGTCCCACTGCCATTGTTCGGCTTCGCTCTCGGAGAGCTTTGCTTCCAGTGCTTTCTCTCGTGTAGCCGAGATGTTGGCCTTCAGACGTCCGGTCTTTTCGCTCAAATCATTGTTGCTGCTGAGGTTTTTGGCTTTTTTAAGAGCTCTCTGGTCAGATCGCCTTCGCATCGTCATGCCTCCTTTTTCGGTAGCACCATCAATATGGTTAGCCGCATGGGCGTTGGCAACTACTGTAGTGAGGTTGGCTTGGAGAAGGGGCACTTCAGTTGCGCTCAGTAACTGCATCTGCCCATTCTCTTGGTTGCCCTCTGACGAACAAGGCAGGACGAAGGTGAGAATCCTACTCTGGTGTGCTGCGGTGCTGTTGCTTTTGTTGATGCTGTTGAGCGGTGCAGGGTTCTTGCATGGCTCGCTGGAGCTGTTTCCGACCGAGGAGCAGCAGCGTCAGGTTCGATGGGTCTACGGGGTGGCGTTTGTGGGCTTCGCCTTGCTCGAACTCCTGGTCGCGATGGGGCTTTGGAGGGAGAGAAGAGTGAGAAGGGCTGTTCGCCGTTAGGTTGGCGATGGCTGAGTTCAGACCACGTCCATAAAAAAGCCGGGGCTCGATGCCCCGGCTTTTTCGTGTTGCTTGCAGCGATACGTTTCTGTCGCCGCTTAGCCTTTTACCGCGTACTGCCAGCTTGGGCCGAGTTCGGCGAAGTCGAGCAGGATTTCCGCTGACTCCTCGACCTCGGCGCGGTCGACGGGCTGTTCCTCTTCGGTCTCTTCGTCGGCGAGGTCGGTATCGTCGCCGCTTTCGCGGGCGTCGCCCCATTCTTCGAGGATGTCGAGGCCGAGGGCTTCGCGGCGCTCGTTTTCCAGTGCCAGCATTTCGGCGTCCTGGGCGTCGGCTTCACGCTGACGCTGCTCGCGGTTCAGGCTGACGCTGGTGTGCTGCTCGCGCAGACGGCTCGCCAGCTCTGCCCGTTGTTCCAGGTAGTGGAAGTTGGGGTGCTCGTCGGCACGCTGCTGGTGGCGGGCGCGCAGGTCCTTCAGGTACTGGCGCGGGGTGCCGTAGCTGCGGTACTGGACGTCGCGGACGGTGTCCCAGGGCAGGGCGTTGTCCAGCGCACTCTCGCCGATGATCTCGGGGTCGAGCAGGCTCGGGTACATGATGTCCGGCTTCACGCCGCGGTTCTGGGTGCTCTCGCCAGAGATGCGGTAGAACTTGGCGCGGGTCAGCTTGATCTGGCCGTAGCTCAGGTCGTTGAGGGTCTGCACCGTGCCCTTGCCGAAGGTGTTGGAGCCGACGATCAGGCCGCGACCGTAGTCCTGGATGGCACCGGCGAAGATCTCTGAGGCCGAGGCGGACAGGCGGTTGACCAGCACCACCAGCGGGCCGTCATACAGGGTGCCGCTGTCGGTGTCGCCGTACAGGCTGATGCGGCCACGGGCGTCACGTACCTGCACGGTGGGGCCACGGTCGATGAACAGGCCGATCATCGAGTTGGCTTCCTGCAGCGCGCCGCCGCCGTTGTTGCGCAGGTCCAGCACGATGCCCTCAACGCCTTCGGCCTTGAGCTTCTCGACCTCGGCGGCAACGTCACGGGTGGTGGAGCGGTAGTTTTCCTCGCCGGCCTGCCAGGCGTCGAAGTCGACGTAGAAGGCGGGCACCTCGATCACGCCGACCTTGTGCACGCCGTCTTCGCGCTGGATCTCGATGACCTCGCTGCTGGCCGCCTGATCCTCGAGCTTGACGGTGTCACGGGTGATGTCGACCACGGTGGAGCGGGTCATGTCCACGGCTTCGCCGGGCACCACCTCGAGGCGTACCTCGGAGCCCTTGGGCCCACGAATCAGTTCGACCACGTCGTCCAGGCGCATGCCGACCACGTTGACGATGTCTTCGCCTTCCTGGCCGACGCCGATGATGCGGTCGGCGGGCTTGAGCGCGCCGTCCTTCTCGGCCGGGCCACCGGGCACCAGGCTCGCGACCTTGACGTACTCGCCGTCGGCCTGGAGCAGGGCACCGATGCCTTCGAGCGAGAGGCGCATCTGGATGTCGAAGGACTCGCCCTGGCGCGGCGACAGGTATTCGGTGTGGGGGTCCACGGTGCCGGTGGCGGCGGCCATGATCAGCCCGAACACGTCCTCGGCGTTGGTCTGCTCGAGGCGATGCTTCTGGGTCTCGTAGCGCTCGCGCAGGGTGTCGATGACCTCGTCGTCTTCCTGGCCGCTTATCGACAGCGTCAGGGCGGCGTTGGCCAGGCGCTTGCGCCACAAGTCGTCTAGGCTCGCCTGGGAGGCGGCCCAGGCGGCATCCTCGCGGTCGAGTTCGAGGCGGCCTTCGCCGTTGAAGCTCATGTCGAGGTGGTCGATCTCGTCTAGCATCCACGTAAGACGCGCCTCGGCACGATCGTGGTAGCGCTCGTAGAGGTCGTAGGCCCGCTCCAGGGAGCCTTCGAGCATTGCCTCGTCCATGCCGGTACGCAGATCAGCGAACTCATCCACGTCGTCCTGCACGAAGTAGGCACGCTGGCCGTCCAGCACGTCCAGATAACGCTGGAAGGCGCGGTTGGACCATTGGTCGTCCAGCCTCACGTCCGCGTAGTGGCCGTAGCGTAGTGATTCGGCCACCTCCATGGCCGCCTGACGCTGGTCGTCGCCGGGCGTGGGAGTAGCCAGCGCCGTAGGGGCCGCGATCAGCAGGGACAGCGCCAGGGCGCGACCCGCAGACTCAATCAGGCTCATCAATGAAGCACTCCAGGATTCGTGTACACTCGTCGGTCTGACACCGACTCGGTCGGCGGGTCCCTTGGACCGGATTCGCATTGTAGCAGCTTGATGTCAATCCTTGACCCTTGCCGTTGTGCGACATTTAGGGTCAATCCTTGAACCACACTATCATGCAACAGAGGACGCCCATGTCACAGGAGTGCTTGCCAAAGGATGATGCCGGATGCGCCAAAAGGCTCAGTCGGCTGCTTGAGTTTCTTCACCGTTCCCCCAGCCCTTGGCACGCCACCGCGAACATGGCTCAGCGGCTCGAGGACGCCGGCTACCGTCGTCTGTTGGAGACCGATAGCTGGGATTTGGTTCCCGGTGACCGCTTCTACGTGACCCGCAACGATTCTTCGATTATCGCTGTCAACCTGCCGAAGGGCCAGCCGGTCACCAGTCTGCGCATGGTCGGCGCCCATACCGACAGCCCCAATCTCAGGCTGAAGACCCACGCCGGCCAGACGTCTGCGGGCTGGCTGCAGCTTGGCGTGCAGGTCTACGGCGGGGCACTGCTCGCGCCCTGGTTCGACCGTGACCTGGGCCTGGCCGGGCGTCTACATGTCCGTCACGCCGATGGGCGGGTCGAGGGCGTGCTGCTCAACGTTGCCGAGGCCATCGCCATCATCCCGAGCCTGGCCATCCACCTGGATCGGGAAGCCAACGACGGCAAGGCGATGAATGCCCAGACCCAGATGGCGCCGGTGGTGCTGCAGGGCGGCAAGGACGACGACCTCGATCGCCTGCTGCTGGCCTGGCTGGAACAGGAGCACGGTCTGACCGGGGTGAAGGTGCTGGACTTCGAGCTGGGCTTCTATGACCTGCAGCCGCCGTCGCTGGTGGGCGTGGGCAAGGAGCTGATCGCCAGCGCCCGCCTGGACAACCTGCTGTCCTGCTTTATTGGCCTGGAAGCGATGCTCGACGCCGACGGCGAACAGGGCATGGTGCTGGTCGCCAATGACCACGAAGAGGTGGGTAGCGCCAGCGCCTGTGGCGCCCAGGGCCCGTTCCTCGCCGACGTGCTCAAGCGGGTGAATGGCCAGGTCGGCGAGGGCACCGAGGAAGGCTATATCCGCCTGATCCAGTCCTCGCGGATGATCTCCTGCGACAACGCCCATGCACTGCATCCGAACTTCAAGGACAAGCACGACGCCCAGCACGGCCCGAGTCTCAACGCAGGCCCGGTGATCAAGACCAACGCCAACCAGCGCTACGCCACCAACAGCGCCACGGCGGCGATGTTCCGTGACCTGTGCGAGAAGGTAGAGGTGCCGGTGCAGACCTTTATTACCCGGGCGGACATGGGCTGCGGCAGCACCATCGGCCCCATCACCGCAACCGAGCTTGGCGTGCCGACGCTGGACGTGGGGGTGCCCCAGTGGGCGATGCACTCTATCCGCGAGACCGCCGGCAGCCAGGACGTGGAACACCTGACCCGTGCGCTGACGGCCTTCTTCAACAGCGCCGAACTGGTGTAGGTCCAGCGCTCGCAGCACGCTTGCTGAAAGACTGAAACGACGATAACAGAGCGCCTGGCGGGCCACCGCCAGGCGCTCTGTTTTTTCTGCGTCGGTGTTGAACCGTTGCATAGGAAGGCACAACGAAAAGGCCCATCGATCGGTGATCGACGGGCCTTTCGGTATCTGGTGGCTACGCCCTGACTCGAACAGGGGACCCCATCATTATGAGTGATGTGCTCTAACCAACTGAGCTACGTAGCCTTTGGATGGCGCAGTATTCTACGGATTGCCGGCTTGTTGTCAAGCACCTGGGCTACGGTGATGGCGCCGATGCCGGCCTTGGTGATGGCCCCGGGGACGGCGACGCCAGCGCAGCGCGCTGGAAAGCCGGCTACCACCTGTGTGCCGTGTAGCGCGAGTTCTGTGCTGGCGTGACGGAGGCCGCTGGAAAGGGCGCTACCGCCATGTGGTCGTCAAGTGCGCCAACTATTTGAAAAGACGTACTCCCAGCAATCTGGCACGGGCCTTGCCCTGTAGTTGAGGGAAACAACAACAGGCGATCTGGATGGCTTTTCGTGCAGGCCTCGTGTCGGCTTCTGGCCTTGGCTGTAATGAGGGCAGGCCGCCTCCAGATCAGGGGATCACGCCGGTGGCGAGATCCAGGACCACGACAGGGGAGTCGTTGCCGATGGAGCCCATCGAAACCTTCTACGACGTGATGCGGCGACAGGGGGTCACGCGTCGCTCATTTCTGAAGTTCTGTTCACTCACGGCGGCGGCGCTGGGGCTCGGGCCTGCCTACACCGCCAAAATCGCCCACGCCATGGAGACCAAGCCGCGCACGCCGGTGATCTGGGTACACGGGCTCGAGTGCACCTGCTGCTCGGAGTCGTTCATCCGCTCCGCCCATCCGCTGGTCAAGGACGTGGTGCTGTCGATGATCTCGCTGGACTACGACGACACCCTGATGGCGGCGGCGGGGCACCAGGCCGAGGCCGCCCTGGCCGACACCATCGAGCGCTACAAGGGCAACTACATCCTGGCGGTGGAGGGCAACCCGCCGCTCAATGAGGACGGCATGTTCTGCATCGTCGGTGGGCGGCCCTTCGTCGACCAGCTGCGCGAGACCGCCGATCACGCCAAGGCGGTGATCTCTTGGGGCTCCTGTGCAAGCCACGGCTGTGTCCAGGCGGCGCGCCCCAACCCCACCCGGGCGACTCCGGTGCACAAGGTCATCACCGACAAGCCGATCATCAAGGTACCGGGCTGCCCGCCGATCGCCGAGGTCATGACCGGGGTCATCACCTATATGCTGACCTTCGATCGGCTGCCGGAGCTCGACCGCACCGGCCGGCCCAAGATGTTCTATTCCCAGCGCATCCACGACAAGTGCTACCGCCGGCCACACTTCGACGCCGGCCAGTTCGTCGAGTCCTTCGATGACGAGGGCGCCCGTCGCGGCTACTGCCTGTACAAGGTGGGCTGCAAGGGCCCGACCACCTACAACGCCTGTTCGACCATCCGCTGGAACGAGGGCGTGAGCTTCCCGATCCAGGCCGGCCACGGCTGTATCGGCTGCTCCGAAGACGGCTTCTGGGACAAGGGCTCCTGGTACGCCCGGCTGCAGGACGTGCACCAGTTCGGCATCGAGGCCAACGCCGACCAGATCGGCGGCGTTGTAGCCACCGGGGTGGGCGGTGCGGTGGCGGTCCACGCTGCCGTCAGCGCCTTGAAACGGGCGCAGATCAAGCGCCAGTCGTCAGCCAACAGGGAGGAAGCCTGATGACGCAGATCAACACCCCTAACGGGTTCAATCTGGACAGAAGCGGACGGCGTATCGTCGTCGACCCGGTGACCCGCATCGAGGGGCATATGCGCTGCGAGGTCAACGTGGATGACAACAACATCATCCGCAACGCGGTGTCCACCGGCACCATGTGGCGCGGGCTCGAGGTCATCCTCAAGGGCCGTGACCCGCGCGACGCCTGGGCCTTTGTCGAGCGTATCTGCGGCGTCTGCACCGGCTGTCATGCGCTGGCCTCGGTGCGCGCGGTAGAGGACGCTCTCGACATCCGCATCCCGCGCAACGCCCACCTGATTCGCGAGATGATGGCCAAGGTGCTGCAGTGGCACGATCACGTGGTGCACTTCTACCACCTGCACGCGCTGGACTGGGTCAACCCGGTCAACGCGCTGCGGGCCGACCCGCGGGCGACCTCGCAACTGCAGCAGTTGACCGGCCCCAACCATCCGCTGTCGTCGCCGGGCTATTTTCGCGACGTCCAGAATCGCCTGAAGACCTTTATCGAGTCGGGGCAGCTTGGGCTTTTCAAGAACGGCTACTGGGACAACCCCGCCTATCGGCTGTCGCCGGAGGCGGACCTGATGGCGACCGCTCACTATCTCGAGGCGCTGGACCTGCAGAAGGAGATCGTCAAGGTCCACACCGTGTTCGGCGGCAAGAACCCCCACCCCAACTACATGGTCGGAGGGGTGCCCTGTGCCATCAATATCGACGGCGATCTGGCGGCCGGGGCGCCACTCAACATGGAGCGGCTCAACTTCGTGCGCGCGCGCATGGAGGAAGCCTTCGCCTTCTCCAGGAACGTCTACATCCCCGACGTCATCGCCATTGCGAGCTTCTACAAGGGCTGGTTGTACGGCGGGGGCCTGTCCGCCACCAACGTGATGGACTACGGCGACTACTCCAAGGTCAACTACGACAAGTCCACCGACCAGCTCAAGGGCGGCGCCATCCTCGGCGGCAACTGGAACGAGATCCACGAGGTGGACCCCACCGACCCCGAGCAGATTCAGGAGTTCGTGGCCCACTCCTGGTACCGCTACGCCGACGAGTCCCGTGGCCTGCACCCCTGGGACGGCGAGACCGAGCACCACTACGAACTGGGCGAGGGCACCGTCGGCACCCGCACCCGGATCGAGGAGATCGACGAGGCCGCCAAGTACTCCTGGATCAAGTCGCCACGCTGGCGCGGCCACGCCATGGAGGTGGGGCCGCTGTCGCGCTACATCCTCAACTACGCCCAGGGCAATGACTTCGTGATCGACCAGGTGGACTCGTCGCTGGCCGCCCTCAATCAGCTCGCCGGCACCCGCCTGACACCGAAGCAGGCGCTGCCGACCACCATCGGCCGTACCCTGGCCCGCGCCCTGGAAGCTCACTACTGCGCGTCCATGATGCTCGATGACTGGCATGAGCTGATCGCCAACATCCGCGCCGGCGACCTGGCCACCGCCAATATCGAGAAGTGGGACCCGGCGTCCTGGCCCCAGGAGGCACGCGGTGTCGGCATGGTCGCCGCTCCCCGGGGCATGAACGGCCACTGGATCCGCATCAAGGACGGCAAGATCGAGAACTACCAGTGCATCGTGCCGACCACCTGGAACGGCAGCCCGCGGGACCCGGAGGGCAACATCGGCGCCTTCGAGGCGTCACTGCTGAATACGCCCATGGAGCGGCCGGACGAGCCGGTGGAGATCCTGCGCACGCTGCATTCCTTCGATCCGTGCCTGGCCTGTTCCACCCACGTGATGAGCGAAGACGGTGAAGAGCTGTCTCGCGTCACCGTCAGATAGCCGGGGGAGGGTGTCCCATGTCCCATGACTCGAAAGCGTCACCTGCTGCAACGGCCAGCCCGGAGGACCCTCAGGCTGGCAAGCTCGGCCCCGGGGAGGAACGGGTGCTGCCTTCCTCGGTCAAGCAGACCTCGGTCTACGTCTACGAGGCGCCGTTGCGGCTGTGGCACTGGACCAACGCGGCGGCCATCCTGGTGCTGATCGTCACCGGCTACTTTATCGGCAAGCCGCTGCCGACGGTGTCAGGTGAGGCCAGTGATCACTTCGTGATGGGCTATATCCGCTTTGCCCATTTCACCGCAGGCTACATCCTGGCGATCGGTTTTCTGTTTCGCTTCTACTGGTCGCTGGTCGGCAATCACCACGCCAAGCAGCTGTTTCGCTTGCCGTTGCACCGTCGTGACTGGTGGCGTGAGGTGTGGTTCGAGCTTCGCTGGTACCTGTTTCTGGAGAAGCGCCCGCGCAAGTACGTGGGCCACAACCCCCTGGCACAGTTGGCGATGTTCATCTTCATCACCCTCGGCACCCTGTTCATGATCGTGACCGGAATGGCGCTATACGCCGAAGGCGCCCTGCGCGGCAGTTGGCAGGACTCGCTGTTCGGCTGGGTCATCCCGCTGGTGGGCCAGAGCCTGGACGTGCATACCCTGCATCGTCTCGGCATGTGGGTGATGATCACCTTCATCATCATCCATGTGTACGTGGCGATACGCGAAGACATCATGTCCCGCCAGAGCATCGTCTCGACCATGATCTCAGGGGAGCGCACCTTCAAGGACGACGACCCTTTGTAGTGAGTTGTCGTTGCTTGCCGTGACTTGTCATTGCTCGCAGTTGATCGTTAGCCCTGCCGTTGAAGGGCGTAAGCGCTGACCGTTGGCGCCGGAGGCTTCACCGAGAATATCTGGTGAGGTCTCCGGCGCTTTTAGTTTGCGTTCAGGGAGGGTGGCGAGGCGCGTACATAGGCCGGTGGGGGAGGCATCTTGGTCGGGCATTAATCAGGTAATCACAAGTCACCTTTTGAAACGTTCTTGCCCGGTGTTTTATGAGAAAGATTCTCTTTGAATCGGCGGTTATTGGACTTTTGTAGGGTTATATATCATGTGGCTGTGCCGAAACGATGGGCATGTTTTTTATTGAAAGGTGGCGGCGTTATTCTGCGGAAATGGTCGAGATTTTTTCAGGTCATCGTGGATATGTGCATGTAAGTGGCTGCTGTATTGTGAAAAATCGCTTTCGCATATGCCATGGGTGGCGAAGGTGGAAGCGTTTTCGGCAGTTTTTTTGGCGGCCTGTTTTTCAGCGTCTTGTTTTTCGGTGCCTTGTTTGTCGTTGTCTTGTTTTTCGGTGTCTTGTTTGTTGTTGAACAAGGCGCTTCGTGGCTGGCCTTTGGCTTTCATGCTGCATCTTGATGTTTTTATGGCGAATGCATCCAGGATCAGACGAACAGCGAGCCGCTGAAAGAGGCGAAGAAAGAACAAGGAAAGAACGAAGAACGAGACGCAGGATAAAGCCAACTAAAGTAGCGCAGGCAGATATTCGGCGCAGCGAGGGAACTGGCATGAAGACGGATGATCACGAGGCGACGCCATCGATTCTGGTGCTGGGTATCGGCAATGTGCTGTGGGCCGACGAGGGTTTCGGAGTCCGCGCGGTGGAGGCACTTCACCAGCGCTATACGTTTGCCGAGGCGGTGACCGTGATGGACGGCGGCACCCAGGGACTCTACCTGCTGCCCTACGTGCAGTCCTGCGAGTGCCTGCTGGTCATCGATGCCATCGACTACGGCCTGGCCCCGGGCAGTGTGCATGTGGTGCGCGATGATGCGGTGCCGAGCTTCATGGGCGCCAAGAAGATGTCGCTGCACCAGACCGGCTTTCAGGAGGTGCTGGCGGCGGCGCAGCTGCTCGGCTGGCAGCCACAGCGGGTGATGCTGGTCGGTGTTCAGCCCTCGGTGCTGGACGATTATGGCGGCTCGCTGCGACCGGAGATCGCCGCGCGAATCGATGAGGTGATCCGCCTGGTGGTCGATGAGCTGGCGTCCTGGGGCGCCAGGCCCGAACTTCGCTCCGAACACGGGCCCGGACACAGCCGCGATCACCAGGCCCCCATCGCCGAACTGGCGCCTTCGGCGCTCGCCCTTCACCACTACGAAAACATGCGTCCCTCGCCCCGCGAGGCCTGCCGTGTGGGTGATCCGCGCTTTCTGGCGAGGGACCTTGGCCATCCTGGCGGTCCGCACGTTGACCAGACTCGCGAGGCGGGAAGCGAGCGGGATGGTGTTACCGAAAGCCCTGTAAAGGAGTAGCCGCGATATGTGCATTGGCATTCCCATGCGGGTGCTTGAGGTCAGCGGGACGCTCGCCATCTGTGTCAGCGACGGGGCAGAGAATCGACAAGAGGTCGATATTTCCCTGGTCGAGGCGGTGAGCCCCGGCGATTGGCTGCTGGTATTTCTGGGAGCGGCGCGCCGGGTGCTGGAGGCCGATGAGGCGCTGCGCATCAGCGATGCGTTAAGGGCCATGGCCATGGCGGCCGAGGGAGGGACGGTCGAGGCGGGACTGTTTGCAGACCTGGAGCAGGGTGAACCCCGCCTGCCGCCGCATCTGGAGGCGGCGCGCAAGGCGGGTGCCTCCACCGGGTGAGTACGCCACGGGTGACAACATAAGCGGGTGATCGACAACACAAGCGAGTGAGCGACAAGTGAGCGACAAGGGAGTCACGCCAATGACGGGGCCATTGCACCGGCTGATCAATGAACTGGACTATCCCTGCCTCGCCGGGGAGGAACTGGCGGCCTTCGTGACGGGGCCAGGCGCCCGGGTGCTGTTTCTCAGTGGCGATCCGGCCACCAACCTCGAGACCAACGATGTGGCCGCTATTCTGCCGGAGTTGGTCAAGGCCTTCCCGGGGCGCTTCAAGCCCGCGGTGGTGGATCGCGCGGAAGAAGACGCCACCCGCGAACGCTTTCAAGTGTGGCCGGTGCCTTCACTGCTGTTTTTCCAGGACGGGCGGATGACCGGTGTGATCTCGAAGGTGCGCGACTGGGACGACTACCTGGGCGAGATCCACGCCATTCTGCAAGGGACGTCTGCCAGCGCCAATATCATCGCTCGCGACGGGAGTGTTCGAACATGACCCAGGGATTCATGCCGTCATCGCCGGGTATCGGGCCTGGCAGCCAGCCCGAGGAGGCCGTGCTCGATTACCTGCCGATGCCATCGGGAATGAGCACCTTTCAGCCGAGCTTTCCCGAGGTGGAGGACCCCGAGCGCATCCGGCCCGCGCTGGATGCCCTCAGCGCTCTGGCCGACAGGGCCGCCCAGTGGACGCCGGAGGGCGGCAATCTGGTGGTCGAGCTGCCGTCGCTCGATGCCGAGAATCGCAAGGCGCTGGCCGATGCACTCGGCGAGGGTGAGGTCGCGATCAAGGTCGGTGGCAAGGATGCCGTCGAGATTCAGGAGTCGGTCTTCGCCGGTCTGTGGCGGGTGACGTCCCGGGATGTGGATCACGCCTCGGGCAGTGTTCGGGAGCATATCGAGATCGGCGTGGTGCCCCTGGCGGTGGGGCAATGCCGCCAGCAGCGCATCTTCTGCCCGCCGGAGGCCGGCCAGGGTGTGGTCAACGGACCCTTTATCGTCTCGGAGCTGATCGAGCGCTGCGAGGAGCGTGCCCCTGGTGGCGACCCTTATGCCATCAACCTGTCGCTGTTGCCCCATACCCCGGAGGATCTGGCCTATCTGGACGAGGCGCTGGGCCAGGGCGAGGTCACCATCCTGTCGCGGGGCTACGGCAACTGTCGTATCGACAGCACCGCCCTCGATCACGTCTGGCGGGTGCGCTACTTCAATTCCCAGGACTCGCTGATTCTGGACGTCATCGAAGTCTCCGATGTGCCCGAGGTGGCCTGCGCGGCGGCCGAAGACATCGCCGATTCGGTGATTCGACTCAAGCAGGTAGTGGAGGCGATGGCGTGACGGCACGATTCGAAGGTTCGTTTCTCGGAGACCTGGCGCGTCTGGACGACGACGCCCGTCTCGAGTGCAAGATCTGCTGGTACTGCTATGACCCGGCCGTCGGTGACGCCGTCCGTCAGGTCGAGCCGGGGACGCCGTTCTCGGCGCTGCCCCAGGATTGGCGCTGCCCCCAGTGCGACGGTGAGCGCAACCAGTTTATGGTGCTGGATGATCGGCAGGGCGCCGGGGGGGTGGCTGCCGCGCCCGCCGCACTCGCCACACCCGCCGGGGCTGCGACGGCCGATACGGGCGCCGTCAAGCGACTGGTCGAGACCTTTCGCGAGATCCAGACCACCGGCATGAAGGATTCCCCCTTCAACAATCTGTCGCTGCACGTCGAGGCGGTGGGGTTTATCCCCTGGGAGGGCGGGCTGCTGGGCATCCTGGTCGCGCCCTGGCTGATGAATCTGGTGGTGATCCCAGGGCCCGATGACGACGCCCAGCGCCTGCGTCCCGGCGACAAGCGGGTCTACTCCTTTGCCTCCGGCGACTACGAATTCATCTTCAATACCCGGGTACCGGTGGGTGCCTTCCTGGCCTGTTCGCTGTTTTCCGACATGAGTGAGTTTGCAAGCCAGGCCTACGCCACCGAGGTGGCGCGCGCCGCCATGGAGGCGCTGTTCGATCCGGCCCACCGTGCCGAGACGGATCGCCACGCGGATATCGCCGCGCTGAGCGTGGCCGGGGAGGAGGGTATCGCCGGGGCAGATGCTGACGCTGACGCGGAGGCTGAAAGCACCGCGGCGCCCTCGGCCGACCCCGAACCCCTAGGCGGCGATGGCGAAGCTGGCGTAAGCCAGTGGTCTCCCCCGACACCCGGGCTCGAGTCTCGGCGAGACTTCCTGACCGGGCGCACGTCGAGCACCGCTGCCGGCACCACAGCCGCCCCCAGCAGCGGAGCGTCCTTGGATTCTGCGTCAGGGGACGAGGACGAGTCGTCATGATGCCGACGCTGATCATCAGTCACGGCCACGGCCACAACCCAGGGGGCGAGCCCGGGTTTCGCGTGAGTCAGCGAGGACGGATGCCGACCCAGTGGCTGATCGATCGAAATCGTCACGAGGCGATGACCATGGTGGGGTGTCTCTACAACCTGTGCGCCGCCGCCCAGAGCGCCGCGGCGGCCAAGGCCATGGACCTGCCGCTTGCCCCTGACTGCCACCGTCATATCCAGCTCGAGTCCCTGCGCGAGCATGGCCTGGTCATGCTGCGGGACTGGCCGGGGGTGCTGGGCATGGCGATGGACGCCGACTCCCTGAAGGGGCTGGCGGGGCTTTCGCTGTCCACGCTGGAGATGCTGGAGGCGCGGGTGTTCGCCGGTCCGGCCGAGCGCGCTCTGGAGGATATCGAGGCGTGGCTTGAGCGAGCGCCGAGTCGGCCCGCCGAGGTGCTGCGCCAGGTCGCCCACTGGCCCCGGGAGTTCGGGAGAATCGCCGTGGCGGACGATCCTACCTTCGTGGGGCGCGTGGGCGGGCATGCGTCGCTAGGCGGCGTCATCGCGCGGGATGGTTGGAGCCTGTATGCGCGGATGCTGGCGCGGGTGGTGGAGGTGGCGCAGTTGATACTTGCGCTGCGCGCCGGCGCTGGCAACTGCACTGCTGGGGATAGCAGCGATGCCGGCGAGCCACGCTGCGGGCGTGCCGCCGATGGCAGTGGCTGGGCCGAGGCCGCCCGGGGACGCCTGGTGCATCGGGTGGCGTGCCGGGACGACCGGGTCGTCGACTACCACATCATCACCCCGACCGACGCCATGCTCGACGGTGCTGTCGGCCCCGATGGCGAGCGGCAACGGGGTTTTCTTTCTCGCCTGCTGGAATCCGCCCACGGCCAGGGCGAGTGCCATGGCTACAGTCATGGCCTCAGTGATGGCGACAACCGGGCCCGGCAGCGGGTGGCGATGGCGCTGAGCTGTGCCGATCCCTGTCTGCCGGTGGTGTGGCAGGAGTCGAGTGAAGCGCTGTGCCAGGAGCCTTCGCAGGCGCCATGCCGGAAGGCAGGGCCGCCAGGGGGGAGGTCATCATGCACGAATTGAGCCTGTGTCAGAGCATCGTCGAACTGATCGAGGAGCAGGCCAGCGTCCAGGCGTTCGAGAAGGTGACCCGGGTGTGTCTCGAGATCGGGGCCTTGTCCTGCGTCGAGCCCGAGGCCCTGGCGTTCGGTTTCGATCTGTCCACCCGTGGCTCCGTCGCCGAAGGGGCGACGCTGGATATCGTCAACATACCGGCCACGGCCTGGTGTTTCGGTTGCAATCGCACGGTGGATATTGCCCAGCGTGGCGACGATTGCCCCCTGTGTTCCAGCGCCCGTCTGCACGTGACCGGCGGAGAGGAACTTCGCGTCAAGGAACTGGAGGTTGTCTGATGTGTACCGTCTGCGGATGCGCCGAAAGCGGTGACCAGAGTCACGCCCATCATCACGAGCACGAGCATGCTCATCCCCACGAGCACGGGCACGAGCACGCTCACTCCCATGCTCACCCCCACACTCACTCCCATGCTCACCCTCATTCGCACGAGCACGACCACGCCCACTCTCATGAGCATGTGCACGCCCATGTTCATTCCCATGACCACGGCGACCACCCTGGCGCTGCCGAGCCGGATGCCTCGCCGCATCTGGACTGTGGCGCAGGGCCTGCCGGGGTCGAGGTGGCGGGGATGTCGCAACGCCGTCTGGTAGAGATCGAGACCAACATCCTGGCCCGCAATGACGCCATCGCCGAGGGCAATCGGCGGCGCCTCGAGGCCGACGGTGTGCTGGCGCTGAATCTGGTGTCGAGTCCGGGGTCCGGCAAGACCACGCTGCTGGTGGATACCATCCGTCGACTCGGCGCCGAGGGGGTGGCGGTGATCGAGGGCGACCAGCAGACCGCCAATGACGCCCGGCGCATTCGCGAGACAGGGGTGCCGGCGCTGCAGGTCAATACCGGCAAGGGCTGCCATCTCGACGCCTCCATGGTGGAACGGGCGCTGCCTCAGGTAAGCCCGCCCGGGCTTGGCCTGTTGTTTATCGAGAATGTGGGCAACCTGGTGTGTCCGGCGGGCTTCGATCTGGGCGAGGACGCCAAGGTGGTGATCCTGTCGGTGACCGAAGGCGAGGACAAGCCGCTCAAGTATCCGCACATGTTCGCCGCCGCCTCGCTGATGCTGCTGAGCAAGGTCGATCTGGCACCCCATGTCGACTTCGACATGGACGCCTGCGAAGCCTACGCCCGTCGGGTCAATCCCGAACTCGAGATCCTGCGGCTGTCGGCCACCAGCGGCGAGGGCATGGACGCCTGGCTCGACTGGATCGACGCACGCCGTGAGGCGCTCAGGCAGCGCGCCTTGAGCCGGGCGCGTCAGCACCTTGCCATGCTCGAGCAGCGCTAGGGGGCGCCATGTCCACCTTGGTCGAGGGTCCGCTGTTCGATGGACACGGTGTTGCCTCCGAGTCGCTGCCCAGTGTGCTGGTGGTCGGTGTCGCCAGCGAGCGAATCGACTCGCTCGAGGGCGTCACGCAAGGGCGCCTGGAGTGCCTGAGGGCGACGCACTGGGAAGAGGCTCGGGCGCTGCTGGTGTCCGAGTGGGTCGGGTTGGTGATTGTCGAGCTTGCACCTGAGGGCGACGCCGCCAGGGGCAGGGGGCTGTCCCCTGACGGTGGCTGGGCAAGGGAACTGGCCCATCGCTGGCCCGAGGTGCAGTGTCTGGTGATCGCCGATTATGGGCGCACGTCGGTCGGTGACTGGCCCGAGGCGTTTCACCTGCTTTGTCGCAGTAGTCCGGTTGAGGTGGTGGCGCGAACCATCGGCGTCGCCCTGCGTCAGTACCAGCTCGAGCGGGAGTGTCGGCGGCTGCGCGTGGAGCGTGCCCTGTACCAGCCGACCGTTCAGGCGCGGCTGGCGGCCCACCGCCGGCGGATGCGCGAGGCGGGGGGCTTCGAGACGATCATCCGGGCGCCGGGATCGCCGCTGGAGCCGCTGTGCGACATGGCGGCGCGCATCGCCGGCTTCGACGTGCCTGTCCTGGTGACAGGAGAGAGCGGCACCGGCAAGGAGTTGATGGCCCGGGCGATCCACGCCAGCAGCCTGCGCTCGGAGATGCCTTTCTACGCCCTGGACTGCGGCGCGGTGACCGATGAACTGCTGGAGAGCGAGCTGTTTGGCCACTGCAAGGGGGCCTTCACCGGGGCGAGTTCAAGCCGCGTCGGACTGCTGGAGCGGGCCCACGAGGGCACCCTGCTGCTGGACGAGATCGGTGACACCTCCAGCGCCTTTCAGCTGCGCCTGTTGCGCTTTCTGCAAGAGGGAGAGGTGCGCCCGGTGGGTTCCAACGAGGTGCGCCAGCTGGACGTCCGGGTCATCGCCGCGACCAATCGGGATCTGATGGCCGAGGTGGCGGCGGGACGCTTCCGGGAGGACCTCTACCATCGCCTGACGGTGGCCCCGGTTCAGTTGCCACCGCTGCGCGAGCGCGCCTGTGATATCGCGGCCCTTGCCGAGGTACTGCTGGCGCGGATCGCTTCCCGCCACGGGGTCAGGGTCGGCGGCTTCACCGATGCGGCGATGGCGTGTCTGTGCGCCTACGCCTGGCCCGGCAATGTTCGCGAGTTGGAAAACCAGATCACCCGCATGGTGATGCTGGCGACCGGCGAGAAGCTTGGCGTCGAACTGCTGGCGCCGCACCTGCGAACCGATGAATGGCGTCAGGCGCCAGTCGAGCGGCGCCAGGACCTGCCTGAGCCGCCGAAGGCGAATACGACGGCCGATCCGGTCGAGGACGCCGGCACCCTGCGCGAACGGGTCGAGCGCCTGGAGGCGAGCTGCCTGGCCCGGGCGCTCGAGCGTCATGGCGGCAACAAGTCACGTACCGCCAGTGAACTGGGGCTATCGCGCATCGGCCTGAGGGCCAAGCTGCAACGCTACGGGATCGGCGAGGCGGCCGGAGACCCCGAATAGGCCGAGATTCGAATCGGCCCGGAGCAGACCGCCATCAGCGTGTCAGCACTGCATCAGCAGATGCGCGGTAGCTGCTCTCCCACCAGCATGTCGACGATGCGCTGGCCGCCAAAGCCGGTGCGCAGCGTCACCCGTCCCGGCTTGCCGTCAAGCGCCTGACCGATGATCGCGGCTTCCTTTCCCAGCGGATGCCCGCGTAGGGCGGCCAGGGCCGCCTCGGCCTGAGCCACGGGCACCGCCGCCACCAGCTTGCCTTCGTTGGCCAGGTACAGTGGATCCAGCCCCAGTATCTCGCACATCCCCCGGACCTCCTTGCGCAGCGGCAGAGCCAGGTCGTCGAGTTCGATGGCAAGCCTGGAGGCCTCGGCCATCTCGTTGAGCACCGTGGCGACGCCGCCCCGGGTGGCGTCACGCAGGCAGCGGGTCTCGGGGGCGGCGGCCAGCAGTGCCTCGATCAGGCCATTGAGGGCGGCGCAGTCGCTCTCAAGGTCTGTGTCCAGCGACAGGTCGCCACGGGCCGCCAGGATGGCAGCACCGTGATCGCCGAGCCAGCCGTTGACGATGATCACGTCGTCGGCCTGGATGCGCTCGATACCGAGCTTACGCTCGGCTGGAATGACGCCGATGCCGGTGGTGGTGATGAAGACGCCGTCGCAGGCCCCGCGCTCGACCACCTTGGTGTCACCGGTGACGATCTCGACGCCGGCCTCGCGGGCGGCTGTGGCCATGGAGCGGGCGATGCGCCTCAGGTCATCGATCGGCAGGCCTTCTTCCAGGATCACCGCGCAGGATAGGTAGCGCGGATGGGCGCCCCCCACGGCCAGGTCGTTGACGGTGCCGCACACCGCCAGCTTGCCGATGTCACCACCGGGAAAGAACAGCGGGTCGACCACGAAGCCGTCGGTGGTCATGGCCAGTCGGTCGCCCAGGCATGCCAGCTCGGCCAGTTCCAGCCGCGCCTGGTCCTCGAGCACCTCGGGAAGCGCGGTGAATTCCCTGACGAAGACGTCATCGATCAGGTCCTTCATGGCCTTGCCGCCGCCTCCGTGGGCCTGGGTCACCGCGCGGGCGGCAAGGGTGGGAAGCTGTCGTTGTGTCGTGTCGCTCATGATTCGGCCTGGCTTGTGCTGTGGTTCGGGCTATCGACGTTGCCACCGCCGTATTGATAGTAGGCGGCGCAGGCGCCTTCGCTGGAGACCATCAGCGCGCCCCGGGGTTGATCCGGTGTGCAACGCTTGCCGAACAGCTCGCACTGCCAGGGCTTGAGGTTGCCGGTGAGCACGTCACCACAGCGGCAGTTGTCCGGGTCGGCCACCTGTTGATTGGGCACGGCGAACTTGCGTTCGGCATCGAAGGCGCCATAGGCGTCCTTGATCTGGACACCTGACTCGGCGATCGATCCAAGCCCGCGCCACTCGCAGCTCTCGCGGGGCTCGTAGACCCGATGGAAGGCCTCCAGCGCGGTGAGATTGCCGTCGCTGGTCACCAGACGCTGGTACTGGTTCTCGACCTCGGCGCGGCCATCGTGAAGCTGGCGAACGACCATCAGCAGCGACTGCAGGATATCCAGGGGCTCGAAGCCAGAGACCACCACCGGGCAGCCGTAACGCTCGGCGATGAAGCGGTAGGGGTCGGTGCCGATGATCATCGACACGTGTCCCGGCCCGAGGAAGCCATCCAGGCGATGGTCAGGATTGTCGAGGATCGCCTGTAACGTCGGGATGATGGTGATGTGGTTGCAGAACACCGAGAAGTTGCCGACCCCTTCGCGCTCGGCCTGGGCGATGGTCAGGGCGGTGGAGGGAATGGTGGTCTCGAAGCCCAGGCCAAAGAACACCACTTCCCGATCCGGATGCTTGCGCGCCAGTGCCAGGGCGTCGGTGGGGGAGTAGACGATGCGCACGTCGGCGCCGTCGGCCTTGGCCTGCATCAGGCTCTTGCGTGAGCCGGGAACCCGGATGGCGTCGCCGAAGGTGGCGAGGATCACCTCGGGACGCTCGGCGATGGCGACGCAGTCATCGACGCGACCCATCGGCAGCACGCATACCGGGCAGCCGGGGCCGTGAATCAGCTCCAGTTCCGGCGGCAGCATGGCCTCCAGCCCATAGTGGAAGATCGCGTGGGTGTGGCCGCCACAGACCTCCATGATGCGCACCGGGCCTCCACGCTGCTCGGCCAGGCGGGCGACCAGGGTGGTGATGTGTTCGAGGATCTGCCGGGCGCGGGCGTGATCGCGGAATTCGTCGATGAATTTCATGAAGAGACCTCCTGGTCGCCGGTCAAGGTCAGGGCGTCGAACTCGTGGGTATCGCCTAGTTCGTCCAGCAGTTCGAGGGTGCGCGCCGCAGCCTCGGCGTCGATACGGTTCAGGGCGAAGCCCACATGGACCAGTACCCAGTCGCCCACGCAGTGTTCGGGCGGGTGGTCGTCATCGACGATGCAGGCGATGTTGATCTGGCGTCGGACCCCGCTCACGTCCACCGTGGCGAGCCGCGCGTCGGCGTCATCGAGGGAAATGATCTGTCCTGGAATTCCCAGACACATGGGCGGTCTCCTGTGTGTTATTGGATGCCGTGGTGGCGGTAGTGACAGTGGCAATGGAGGGAACGGTTGTTGTTGTCGAGATCGTCGAGATTGCTGAGGTCGGACTATCCGACGCCTGGTCGGAGGCCAGCGGATGCCGCCGCGCCGCCGCGATCAGCGCCTGGCCCAGGGCGATGCCGCCGTCGTTGGCCGGCACCTGGCGGTGGGTCAGCACCCGAACAGGCAGGGGTGCGAGGCACTTAAGCGTCAGTTCCAGCAGGGTGCGGTTGTGAAAACAGCCGCCGCTCAGCGCGACGGCCTCGACGTTGCGCGTGCTAGAGAGGCGCCGGGCATGGTCGTTAGATACTTCGTCGAGTGCGTCGTCCTGCATCTCGCCAACGACCTCGCCAAGCCCCTTGGCCAGTCCCAGATGAAAGCGCGCCGCGATCAGTGTGGCGTCCTTGCCGGCGGCCAGGTCGTCAAAAAGCGCCGTCCACATCGGTGCCGGATCGAGGATCCGGTGACCGCCTTGCGCCCTGTGAAGGGCGAAGGGATAGGGCGCAATGGCACAAGACGTGCGTGACGTAGGCGGCGGGGTCGGTGTCAGCGCGCGGGCGGCCAGGGCTTCCAGTGCCATGGCCGCTTCGCCTTCGTGGTGCTGGTGATCGAAGCACAGCTCCAGGGCGGCGGCGACGGCGTCGAACAGGCGCCCGCAGGAGGAGGCGAGGGGGCTGTTGATCCTGGCCTCGATCATCCCGCTGAGGGTGTCGATCGGCTTCTGCCGCAGTCGCTTCAGTACGCCAAGGTTGGGGTGGCGGCGCTTGAGGGCGGCAAGGCCGGGACCGGCGATGAGCTGCGCCAAGAGGTTGCGCCAGGGCTCGCGGGAGGCGGCGCCGGCCCCCGGCATGGCCACGGACTTGAGAGAACCCAACCGCTGGCAATGGCGATAATCCGCCAGCAGGAACTCACCGCCCCACAGGCCTCCATTCTCGCCAAGGCCCAGGCCGTCCAGGGCGATCCCCAGTACCGGAGCGGCGTCGCGAGGATAGCCGTTGTCGGCCAGACAGGCGGCGATATGGGCGTGGTGATGGCCAATGGCATCGAGTGGCAGGCCGGCGTCGTCGGCCATTCGCCGAGCCATGTGACGAGCCATGTGACGAGCCATGTCGCTGGTACGGTAGTCCGGGTGAGTGTCGCAGGCCAGCCAGGCGGGGCGGTGGTCGTAAAGCGCCAGGAAGTCGTCAAGATTGCGTTCGTAGTCGTCGAGGGTGGCGGCGTCGTCCAGGTCACCCTGATGCGGGGACAGGATCGCGCGCTGGCCATCCACCAGGCAGAAGGTGGCCTTCTGTTGCGGACCCAGGGCAAGCCCCGGCGAGATGTCCTCGAAGCCAGGCGGCAGCGGCAGTGATGCCGGGGCGTAGCCCCTGGCACGACGCAGCATGCGCACCTTGCCGGCGGCCAGCTGTACCAGGCTATCGTCGATACGCCGGGCGATGGCGCGGTCGTGGGTGAGGGCGTGGCTGGCGATCGTCGACAGGCTGTCGCCGAGTCCTCCATCGTCGATCAGCTGGGGCTCCCCGGAGACGTTGCCGCTGGTCATCACGATGGGAAAGGGCAGCCGCTGGCACAGCAGCACGTGCAAGGGGGTCGATGGCAGCATCACGCCGAGCCGGTCGAGTCCCGGGGCCAGGGCCTCGGCGAGTGGTCGACCTGTGGCCTCGTCACGGCGCCGCTCGAGCAGCACGATGGGTGCGGCGGCTGAGCAGAGTGCCTGTTGTTCGAGCTCATCGAGCCGGCAATAACGCCTGACCATCTCCAGGTCTTTTGCCATCAACGCCAGCGGGCGTGTGGGGCGATGCTTGAGCCGTCGCAGGCGCTCGAGGGCCTCGGTGCTGGTGGCGTCGCAGGCAAGCTGGTAACCGCCGAGCCCCTTGATGGCGAGGATCTGGCCCTGGCGGATCAGCGCGGCGGCCTGGTCGATGGGAGCCTCAATGGCGGGGGTGGTGTGAGCGTCGATGGCGTCTTCGCCCGCCAGACAGGGCCCGTCGTCCAGCGCCACCAGACGCACCTGGGGCCCGCAGGCCGGACAGGCGATGGGTTCGGCATGGAAGCGACGGTCGCCGGGATCCAGATATTCGGCGCGACAGCACTCGCATAGCGCAAAGTCAGCCATGGTGGTGGCCGCCCGGTCGTAGGGCATGTCACGAATGATCGACAGGCGTGGGCCACAGTGGGTGCAGTTGGTCAGGGCGTAACCGGAGCGTCGCTGGTGCTGGCTCAGTATTTCTTCTGTGCAGGCTGCGCAGATGGCGGCGTCCACGGCGATATCGGTGCGCGTTGCGCCCTCGAGACTATCGACGATGGTGAAGCCGACTCGGTGCAGCGGTGCCAGGCCCGAGCGAACCTCGATGTCGGTGATCTGTGCCAGTGGGGGCGGGTCGCGCTTGAGTTGTTCGATCAGGCTCTCGAGGCGTTCACTGGGGCCGGCTGCCCGGATCAGCACGCCTTCACCGTCGTTGAGCACCTCACCGACCAGCGCTAGCCGGTTGGCCAGTTGCCATACCGTCGGACGAAACCCCACACCCTGCACGCAGCCGCGGACCCGGATTTCTACCGTGGTTTCTGGGGTGCATGGCGGTGTCGTGGGGGGGTGAATGGTCATGACGTCCAGCGGTGAAGAAAAGACCTGCCTGACTATTTCACAGCTAACGCAGGCCAAACTTGAGCTGTGACAACCTTCTACGACCACCATACCCCTCCCCGGGGGAGCCTCCGTGGCGCTTCTGTGCTGGTGTGAGCGGATGTGCCGCTTTCCTGACCCATCGTCAGATTGGCCTGGCGCTGCATTGCCGACTTGGCATTGGACGAGTACTGTATAAAATAACAGTATTCGGTATGTTGGCGTCCGCCCGGTAAGGCCAGGGCGTGGTCTAGAAACATGGACCTGAAACCTGGACCAGAAATCTGGGTTAGAAATCTGAGCCGGGCTGGAGTATCTAGCGGGCCAGCAGCGCAGCTCGGCAGAGAACGCCAGCAGAGAACGCCAGCAGCGAACGCCATCAGAGCAGGCCAGTTGAGCAGGCCGGTTGAGCAGGCCAGTTGAGCAGGCCAAGAGCGGAGCGGGATAGGAGCGGGAGAGGAGCGATGAAGGCAGCAGACAACCAGGCCCGTGACAACGCAAGTGATGACCTCTCGCGCTTGATGCAGCGAGGCAGCGTCTGGCGGGCGCGGCGACAGTGGCACCGTGATCAGCCGCAGGGCGACACGAGGCGCGGGATCTCCACCGGGGTGGAGGCCCTGG
Source organism: Halomonas sp. BN3-1 (assembly GCF_003056325.1). Lineage (NCBI taxonomy): Bacteria > Pseudomonadati > Pseudomonadota > Gammaproteobacteria > Oceanospirillales > Halomonadaceae > Halomonas > Halomonas sp. BN3-1. The sequence continues at coordinate 93,475 of NZ_PYVV01000007.1, forward strand.
ACGAGGTGCTCGGCGGTGGCTGGCCCCGGGGAGAGCTGCTGGAACTGCTGCTGGATCGAGCGGGTTGCGGCGAGATTCGTCTATTGCTTCCGCTGATGCACCGCTGCGAGCGGGTGGTGTGGTTCGACCCACCCTGGCAGCCTCATGCGGCGGCCCTGGCGGCGGCGGGCCTGGATCTGTCGCATCTGGTCATCGTGCGTACCCGCCATCCCAGGCAGCGGCTGTGGGCCATGGAGCAGGCATTGAAGAGCGGCTGCTGCGATCTGGTGCTGGGCTGGTTCGCCGCTGTGCAGGGGCAATGGCTGCGGCGGCTGCAGCTCGCCGTGGCGTCAGGGGGCGGCCATGGCGCGCTGATTCGACCGGCCGACTTCGCCAAGCAAGGGTCAGTGGCCCCCTGGCGACTGCGGCTGTCGGCTCCTGACCAGAGCAGCGGTGACGAGACGGCGCCCTTGTCGAGGCGCATCAAGGTCCATGCCTTCAAGCGCAAGGGGGCCATGCCAGCCAGGGCCATCGATATCACCCTGGCCGACTCTAGGCTGTCGCCCCCGTGCCCGCGGCCGACTTCGCTACCGTGCGCACCCAGTGGGGAACGTCGATCCCGCCCCGTGTTGCTCGTCTCCGAGCGCAAGGGTGCGGGGCGATCATGAAGGGGCTGTGGCTATGCCTTCACTGTCCGCAGCTTGGGCTGGAGGTGCTGAGCGCCGGCGATGACGGACCCCTCGCGTTGCTGTGCGAGGACGGGGAGCGTATCGCCCTGGTCTCGGCCAGGGCCTGGCAGGCCGGTGTGCGGCCGGGCATGACGATCAATGCGGCACTGTGTCTGGAGCCAGGACTCCGGCTATTGACGCCGAATCCTGAGGTGAGCCGACGTCGTCTCGAAGGGCTGGCGCTATGGTGTGCCCGCTTCAGCGCCCGGGTCAGTCTCGAGCCGACGGCGGAGAACGCCGCGTCCTGGGGCGTGGTGATGGAGATCGTCTCGATGCTCGACTACTTCGGCGGACTCGAGGGACTGTGGCGACGCCTGCACGAAGAATTGGCGACCCTGGAGCTTGAGGTGTCCAGCGCCACCGGGCACACCCCGCTGGCCGCCTGCCTGCTGGCCCGGACGGGGGGCTATTGTGGCCAGGGCGAGGCTGAGCATATGGCCAGGCTCGGCAGGCTTCGCCTCGACCGGCTGGGGCTGTCCGCACGCCAGCAGTCGCGCCTCAAGGGGCTTGGGTTTACGCACCTCAATGACCTGCTTGTGCTGCCGCCGGCCTCGCTGGCCTCGCGCCTGGGGACAGACCTGCGGCGCTACCTTCAGCGCTTGACCGGCGAGGTCGCCGATCCCCCGCCGGTATTCGCGCCACCACCGCGCTTCGATCGTGAGCGGGAGCTGGTCCATGAGATCGAGCTGGCCGCCGGCATCGTGTTTCCCCTGCGGCGCCTGCTGGCGGAGCTCGAGGGCTTTCTCAAGGTGCGTTGCGTCAAGGCATTGTCGCTGACCTTGACCCTGTATCACCGGGAAGGGGCTCAGCACCTGAGCGTGGGGCACGCCGGGGGCGAGCAGGCGGCGGAGGCCTGGCTCGAGCTGTGCCGGTTGCGCCTGGAATCAGTGGTACTCGAAGCACCGGTGTTGCGCCTGCGCCTGGAGGTCAGCGAGGTTGCTAGCCTGCAAGAGGTGGCAACGGACCTGTTTCAGGCGGCGCCGCCCAGAGACACCCCCGAGGCACTGTTCAGCCGGTTGCGTTCTCGTCTCGGTGATGGCGCCGTGTTGCAGCCCATGGCGCTGGAGGATCATCGCCCCGAACGGGCCTCCCGCTTGGTAGCGCAGCCGGGGACCGCTCGCAGGCCCCCGGCTGAAATCCAGACTGCCAACCATCCGGCCTGGCTGCTGGAACACCCCGAGCCGCTGACGCCGGCGACCCTCGAGCGTCTGGTCTGGGTCGCCGGGCCCGAGCGCCTGGCCAGCGGCTGGTGGGACCAGGCCCCGGCGCGGCGTGACTATCACGTGGCCTGCTGGCCGGACGGTCGCCATGGCTGGGTCTTTCGCGACGCCGAGTCGCAATGGTGGTTGCATGGCTGGTTCGGTTGAGCGTGTCGGCGAGCCACCTGACGCTGCAGAAGTCGCCCCGGGCCCTGGCTACGCTGAGCTACATTGCCTGTCCAACTTCACCTTTCTCAAGGGCGCGTCTCACCCCCATGAGCTGGTCGCCCGCGCCGCCGAGCTTGGCTATCACGCCCTGGCGATCACCGATGAGTGCTCGGTGGCCGGCATCGTGCGCGCCTGGGAGGCTGCCCGAGACCACCGGATCGCGCTGATCATCGGTGCCGAGTTTCGCCTGGCCGACGAGGTCGTGGTCGTGCTGGCCGAGAACCGCAGCGGCTACGCCAGCCTGTGCCGGCTGATCACCCTGGGCCGTCGCCGTGCGCCCAAGGGCAGCTATCGTCTCGACTGGGAGGATCTGGAGGCGCTCGAGGACTGTCTGCTGCTGTACCTGCCGGGCAACGACGACGCCCGGACTCGGGAGAGAATGGACGGGTTGAAGCAACACTTCGACGGGCGCTGCTGGGTGATGGTCCAGCGCCACTTCCAGGCAAGCGAGGAGGACCGATTGGCGAGGCGGATGAGGCTGGCGAGTGCCGCCGGCCTGCCGCTGGTCGCCAGCGGTGGCGTCCTGATGCACCAGCCGAGCCGCAAGCGATTGCAGGATGTACTGACCGCCCTTCGGCATCGCACCAGCGTGCAACGCGCCGGTTTTCTGCTCGAGCCCAACGCCGAGCGCTGCCTGCGCCCCCTGTCACGGCTGGCGCAGTGTTTTGCGCCTGCGCTGCTCGAACAAAGCCTGCGTATCGCCGAGCGTTGTCGCTTCGACCCCGGCGAGCTGCGCTACGAGTACCCCGAGGAACTGGTCCCCGACGGCCATACGCCGTCGTCCTGGCTGGCGCACAAGGTGCGCCAGGGCGAGCGGCTACGCTTCCCGGAGGGTACGCCTTCGGATATCGCCGAGCAGATCGCCCGCGAGCTTGAGCTGATCGCCAGGATGGCCTACGAGCCGTTCTTTCTGACCATCGAGGACATCGTCGCCTTCGCCCGCCGCCAGGGCATCCTGTGTCAGGGGCGGGGCTCGGCGGCCAATTCGGTGGTCTGTTACTGCCTGTTTATCACCGAGGTGGACCCGCGTCAGGTGCAGCTGCTGTTCGAACGCTTTATTTCCGAGGAGCGCGACGAGCCGCCGGATATCGACGTGGACTTCGAGCACGAGCGCCGCGAGGAGGTGATCCAGTACATCTATCGGCGCTACGGCCGCGAGCGGGCCGGGCTTGCCGCCACCGTGATCAGCTACCGCCCCAGAAGTGTACTCAAGGACGTGGGGCGGGCGCTGGGGCTGCAACCGGGCTATCTGGCCTGGCTCGCCAGTCGGCTGGATCGCCGCGAGGGCGAGGGCGCCTGGCTCGAGGCGCTCAAGCAGACGGTGGGGGAGACGGTAGGCGCGGGAGGTGAAGAGGCCGCCTCCACCGCCGTCCCGGAACTGCTGCGTCATCTGGTCGAACTGGTGGAGCAGCTATTGGGCTTTCCGCGACACCTGTCACAGCACGTGGGGGGCTTCGTGATCTCGCGCGGGCCGCTGCACGAGCTGGTGCCGGTGGAGAACGCCGCGATGGAAGGGCGCACCCTGATCCAGTGGAACAAGGACGACCTGGAGAGTCTGGGGCTGCTCAAGGTCGACGTGCTGGCGCTGGGTATGCTGACCGCCATTCGCAAGACCCTGGCGCTGCTGTCAGACGGAGGCGAACACCGGGACGACGACAGGCGCTGCTTCGAGAGCACGGGCGAGGGCGACGACGATGGCGAGGGCGATGGCGAGCATCAGGCCATGGCCATGTCCCGGGTGCCCCGGGATGATCCTGAGGTGTACGCCATGCTCAGTCGCGGGGACAGCGTCGGCGTCTTCCAGGTGGAGAGCCGTGCCCAGATGAACATGCTGCCGCGCTTGAAGCCCCGCAACTACTACGACCTGGTGATCGAGATCGCCATCGTTCGTCCCGGGCCGATCCAGGGCGACATGGTGCATCCCTACCTGCGGCGTCGCGACGGCATCGAGGAGGTCAGCTATCCCAGCGACGAGGTCAGGGGCGTGCTCGAGCGGACCCTGGGGGTGCCGATCTTCCAGGAGCAGGTGATCAAGCTGGCCATGGTGGCGGCGGGCTATTCCGGTGGCGAGGCCGACCAGTTGCGGCGGGCCATGGCGGCCTGGCGACGGGCCGGCACCATCGCCGAGCACCAGCAGCGGCTGACCGCCGGGCTGCGTGCCAGGGGCTACAGCGACGAGTTTGCCAACGCCATCTGTCGCCAGATCGAGGGCTTTGGCCAGTACGGCTTCCCCGAGTCCCACGCGGCCAGCTTCGCCCACCTGGTGTACGTCTCGGCCTGGCTCAAGTGCCACCACCCCGCGGCCTACTGCTGTGGCCTGCTCAATAGCCAGCCGATGGGCTTCTATAGCCCGTCACAACTGGTGCAGGATGCCCGCCGTCACGGTGTCGAGGTGCGTCCGGTGGATATCAATGCCAGCCACTGGGACGCCACCCTGGAGCCAGATGGTGCCCTGCGACTGGGCTTTCGCCTGGTCAAGGGGCTGGGGCGTGGTGCCATCGACTGCCTGCTGGCGAGGCGTCCGGCCAACGGCTATGCCAGCGTCGCCGAGGCCAGGCGTCGCGCGCCGATGTCGGCCCGCGAGTGGGAAGCGCTGGCGGCGGCCGGGGCGCTGTCGAGCCTCGGCGGCCATCGCTACCAGGCACGCTGGAATCTGCTGGCGCCGGATCCGGCGCTGGCGCTGGGCGAGACCGATATCCTCGACGACACCACCCCAGAGCTGGCGCCCCCCAGCGAGCAGGCCGACCTCGAGGAGGACTTTCGCCATCTGGGGCTGAGCCTTGCCCGCCATCCCATGGCGTTGCTGCGCGAGCAGACCTCGATGGCGCGGCAAGGACTGGCGCGTTGCCTCAAGGCCACTGAGCTTGCCGAGCTGGACCACGGCCATCTGGTCCAGGTAGCGGGGCTGGTGACCACCCGCCAGCGGCCGGGCACCGCCTCCGGGGTCACCTTCGTGACCCTGGAAGACGAGACCGGCAACGTCAACGTGGTGGTGTGGAAGGACACCGCCAAGGCCCAGCGCCAGGCGCTGTTGAACGCCCGGCTGTTGAAGGTCACCGGCCATCTGGAGCGCGAGGGCAGCGTGATCCATGTGATCGCCGGACGGCTCGAGGACTTGAGCGGCTTGTGGGCCGAACTCGGCGTGCCCTCGCGGGATTTCCGCTAGCACGCTGTCGTCGTCTCTCCGCTCGTCCACCTTGTTCGGCCAGAATAAGCAGTCGTCGACTAGGGCGTGTTCACGGCAAACTCGGCGCGCTTGCTGTCAACCAGCGAAAGGAGCGCTTGAGAAAGCCTTCCACGTCATCCTCAATGATCTCGCCGTGGGCCATGATGATTCGAGCGGGCCGCCAGGAGAGCAGGGTGCGTAGATGCTCGCTCGCCAGGTAGCGTCGGCCGAGGAAGCTCAGTCGCCACTCCAGCGGCATCCTGCCATCCGGCGCCAGGATGCCCGAGAGCCTGGCCAGTCGACGCTGCAAGGGCGTCAGGGAAGCAGGGGGTAGATTGCCGATCAGATCGGCCACGATCAGGCTGCGGCTGGAACGGTGCAGGAACACCGCTTCCTGCATGCGCGATGAGCCGGTGAACAGGCACTGGTCGATATCGTCACCCCAGAAGCGGTTGGGAGTGCCATCCAGGGTGCTTTCGAACACCAGGTCGCCGCGCTTGGCGATGACTTCCCGGGTGCCGAAACTGCGAGCCATCGGGTAGGCCATCTGCCATTCGCGCATGAACAGGTGGTGACAATGGTTGGGAGCGATCAGGAAGTGTACCTGGCCCAGCTCGTCGAGGGCGTCACGCAGTGGCTCGGTCAGTGGGACGGGGCTGTGCACCCACAGCCGGTCGCCGCTCAGGCGTACCACCACCATGCGTGTCGGATAGGGCAGCAGCTTGCCTCTGATGACGGGCCCATCCGCTATCCATAGCTCAGGCGCCGTTGCCTTGAGCGGTGGAGAATCATTCGAGAGTGTCACGCTCTTGTTCCTGCGCTTGATGACATCTCTCGAATATAACCTCTTTGCGATAGAGTTGCTGCATGTGACTGGCATGTAAACGACAACACCGAGGCATGCCTCGGTGTTGACACAGGAAACGTGATGTTACGTCGGACGCTGCGGTGAGCCTCAGACGTTGAAGCGGAAGTGCACCACGTCGCCGTCCTTGAGCACGTAGTCCTTGCCTTCCAGGCGCCACTTGCCGGCGTCCTTGGCGCCCTGCTCGCCGTTCAGGCTGACGAAGTCGTCATAGGCCACCACTTCGGCGCGGATGAAGCCCTTCTGGAAGTCGGTGTGGATGACACCGGCGCCTTCCGGGGCGGTGGCGCCGACCTTGACGGTCCAGGCACGCACTTCCTTGACCCCTGCGGTGAAGTAGGTCTGCAGACCCAGCAGGGCGTAGCCGGCGCGGATCACCCGGTCGAGACCGGGCTCTTCCATGCCCATCTCGGCCAGGAACATCTCGCGTTCCTCGTCATCGAGTTCGGCGATCTCGGCTTCCAGCTGGTTGCACACGGGAACCACCACGGCGCCCTCGGCCTCGGCGATGCCCTTGACCACGTCGAGGTAGGGGTTGTTGTCGAAGCCGTCCTCGTTGACGTTGGCGATGTACATGGTCGGCTTCAGGGTCAAAAAGCCGAAGCTCTTGATCTGCTTCTTCTCGTCATCGCTCAGATCGAAGCTGCGCAGCGGCTGGCCTTCGGCCAGGTGCGGCTGGATCTTGTCGAGCACCGCCTTGGTGGCAATGGCGTCCTTGTCGCCGCCCTTGACCACGCGAACCAGGCGCTGGATGGCCTTCTCCACGGTGTCGAGGTCGGCCAGGGCCAACTCCAGGTTGATGGTCTCGATATCCGCCGCCGGGTCGACCTGGTTGGCCACGTGGATGACGTTGTCGTTGTCGAAGCAGCGCACCACGTGGGCGATGGCCTGGGTCTCGCGGATATTGGCGAGGAACTGGTTGCCGAGACCTTCACCCTTGGAGGCGCCGGCGACCAGGCCGGCGATATCGACGAATTCCATGGTGGTGGGCACCACCTTCTCCGGCTTGACGATCTCGGCGAGCTTGTCGAGGCGCGGGTCCGGCATGGGGACGATGCCGACATTGGGCTCGATGGTGCAGAACGGGAAGTTCTCTGCATCGATGCCGGACTTGGTCAGGGCGTTGAAGAGGGTGGACTTGCCGACGTTGGGCAGACCAACGATGCCGCAGTTGAATCCCATGGGTGGTTCCTGAAGGCGTGAAGTGAAAGAAGTCGGCGCACAGTGTATGACGTCGGGCCAGGCGGGGACAGCCCGGGCGGTGCAACCACCTGCTGCCCCTGTTGGCGCCTGCCGGGTCAGGCAGAGTGGCTGTGCAGGCGGTTCATGGCCTTGGCCCAGTCGCCGGATAGCGCCTGGGGCAATGTCGCCAGGCACTCGATCAGGGCGCCGTCGATGGCCTCGCGCTCGGTCTTGCCGGGACGGCCCAGCACGTAGTTGGTGACCAGCTTGGCGCTGCCGGGATGACCGATGCCGATGCGCGCACGATGGAAGGACTTGTCGTTGCCCAGGGCGCTGATGATGTCGCGCAGGCCATTGTGGCCGCCGTGGCCGCCGCCCTGCTTGTAGCGCGCGCTGCCGGGGGGCAGGTCGAGCTCGTCGTGGGCGATGAGCATCTCGTCGGGGGCCAGCTTGAAGAAGTTGGCCAGCGCCGCCACCGAGGCACCGGAGCGGTTCATGTAGGTGGTCGGCACCAGCAGGTGCAGGTCGCTGCCTTCGACAAAGGCCTTGGCGTAGAGGCCGAGAAACTTCTTCTCCGGGCGCAGCTCGGCGCTGGACTGACGCGCGACTTCCTCCACCAGCCAGGCGCCGGCGTTGTGACGCGTCGCCTCGTACTGGGTGCCAGGGTTGGCAAGGCCGATCAGCGCCTTGATCCTTGTCATGGTGGTCTCTCCGGTCAGCGGTGCGGGGCAAGCGCTTTGCTCAGGGCCTTGGCGACGAGGCCATGGGCAAAGCCCTCGGAAACGAAAAGGGCCACCGCAGTGGCCCCTGAATCCGGCAGAAAAGGATTACTCCTTGTCGCCTTCTTCGGCTTCGCCTTCGTCCTTGGCGTCGTCCTTCGCTTCCTCGGCAGCTTCTTCGCTGGCCTCGGCGGCGGCGGCTTCTTCCTCGGCGATTTCTTCCTCGGTCTGCATGACCTTGGCCTTGGTCACGTTGACGATGGCCTGGTCGTGCTCTTCACCGTGGCTCAGCTCGACGATGGTCACGCCAGCCGGAACCTTGAGGTCGGACAGGTGCAGGGTGCTGCCGATCTCGAGGTCAGCGATGTTGACCTCGAGGTAGTCGGGCAGGTCCTTCGGCAGGCAGCTGATCTCGACTTCGTTGGCCAGCTGGTGCAGTTCACCGTCCTGCTCCTTGATGGCCTTGGACTCGTCCTGACCGACCACGTGCAGCGGAACGCGCATGGTGATCTCGTGAGTCGCATCGACGCGCAGGAAGTCGGCGTGGGTCACCAGCGGCTTGTACGGGTGGCGCTGAAGGTCACGCACCACGACCTGCTGGGACTTGCCGTCAACCTCAAGGTTGATGACGGAAGAGAAGAAGGCTTCGTCTTCCAGCGCCTTGTAGAACGCAGTCTTGTCGACGGCGATCGGCTGCGGCGTCTTTTCACCACCGTAGATGATGGCGGGGACTTGCTGGTTCGCACGACGCAGGCGGCGGCTCGCACCTTTCCCCAGGTCGTTACGAACATTGGCGGTAAGTTTGTAGTCAGACATGAAATTGCCTCTTGGCTAAAGTAAGGAAGCCACCGAGCCCGCGACCAGACCTCGGTGGTTCCAGATGCCCCGGTTGTCGGGGCGCGTTTCCCGCGCGATATGTCGCTTAGTGGAACATCGCGCTGACGGATTCCTCGTTGCTGACGCGGCGGATCGCTTCGGCGATCAGGCCGGCCACGCTGAGCTGGCGGATACGTCCGCTGCGACGCGCGGTGTCGGACAGCGGGATGGTGTCGGCCACCACCACTTCGTCCAGCACCGACTCGGAGATGTTGTCCACCGCAGGGCCCGAAAGGATCGGGTGGGTGGCGTAGGCGACCACGCGCTTGGCGCCGTGTTCCTTGAGCGCTTCGCCCGCCTTGCACAGGGTGCCGGCGGTATCGATCATGTCGTCCACCACCACACAGGTGCGGTCCTGGATATCCCCGATGATGTGCATCACCTGGGCCTGGTTGGCCTGGGGACGACGCTTGTCGATGATCGCCAGGTCAGCGTTGAGCTGCTTGGCGATGGCACGGGCGCGGACCACGCCGCCGACATCGGGAGAGACCACGACCAGGTCGTCGTAGTTCTGACGCTCGATGTCGTCGAGCAGGATCGGCGAGCCGTAGACGTTGTCCACGGGCACGTCGAAGAAGCCCTGGATCTGGTCGGCGTGCAGGTCCATGGTCATGACCCGGTCGACGCCGGCCTTGACCATCATGTCGGCCACGATCTTGGCCGAGATCGGCACCCGGGCGGAGCGCACGCGGCGATCCTGGCGGGCGTAGCCGAAGTAGGGCACCACCGCAGTGATACGGGTGGCCGAGGCTCGGCGCAGGGCGTCAACCATCAGGATCAGTTCCATCAGGTTGTCGTTGGTCGGTGCACAGGTGGACTGCAGGATAAAGACATCCTTGCCGCGCACGTTCTCGTTGATCTCGACCGCGACCTCGCCATCGCTGAACTGGCCGACCGTGGCATTACCCAGTCGGCTGTCCAGGCTCTCGGCGACCTTACGGGCGAGTTCGGGGTTGGCATTCCCGGCGAAAACCATCAATTTTGACACGCGCAGCCACCTTTGCTGTGTTGGGTCTTCAGTGTGAGCCTGGGGGAGTGAGTCCAGGACTCAGAAGGAAGTTGGCTGGGGTAGGAGGATTCGAACCTCCGCATGGCGATACCAAAAACCGCTGCCTTACCGCTTGGCTATACCCCAGCATACGTCCTGCCTCACGCGGGCAGGGCGTCGAGGAGAGGCGATCGATTCAGGCCCAGGGCCTTGAAGGCGTGCCAGGTCGGCTGTTGGCATCGGACATCGTCCAGCAACTGGACGGCCTCGGCCTCCGACTCCAGACGGGCAAAAACGCACGCGCCGGTACCCGTCAACATTGACGGCGCCCGGGCGTTGAGCCAGTCCAGGGCACGAGCCACCTCAGCATAGGCTTGCCTGACGGTGTCCTCGCAATCGTTGCGCCAGCTTGACGCTCCCCCCTTGAGTGCGCGCGCCATGGTAATGGCGGGGGTGTCCCGTGTCAATTCCGGCGCAGTGAACACGGCAGGGGTGGAGACCGCCACACCCGGGTGCACGACCACGAACCAGGGGGTGTCGAGTGCCACCGCGACAAGGCGCTCGCCGACGCCTTCCGCCCAGGCGGCCTGGCCGTGGACGAATACCGGCACATCGGCGCCCAGCGTCAGGCCCAGTTCAGCCAGACGCCGGGTCGTCAGTTCCAGGCCCCACAGATGATTCAGCCCGACCAGCACGCTGGCGGCGTCGCTGCTGCCACCGCCCAGGCCACCACCCATGGGCAGGCGCTTGGTGACGCCAAGATCGGCACCGAGCGCGCAGCCGGTCTCGCGCTTGAGCAGGTCGGCGGCCCGCCATAGCAGGTTGGCCTCGCGGGGTACGCCCTCGAGACGGTCTGTCAGGGTTATCTCACCGTCCAGGCGCAGGCGCAGGTGGATATCGTCACCGTGGTCGAGGAACTGGAACAGCGTCTGCAGCTCGTGGTAGCCGTCGTCGCGACGGCCGACGATATGCAGCATGCGATTGAGCTTGGCCGGCGCCGGCAACGTCAGGGTCTGCTGCGCGCTGGCATCGGAAGAGAAAGAGGTGTCGGGCATGGGGGAGTCTATAAAGGGTGCTGTCCAGGGATCGGCTGAGCGAAGTGATGGCGATCGGTGGCTGGGGGCGGCGCCTGCCATCGGCGATCGGGATCGATGATGGCTCTCGTTGCTTCTCTCTATAGGGAGCTTGCTGCAAGGAGCACGTCGACAGGAGGCAGAGGGCGATGGTGCTTCATTTTACCCGGGAGACAGGCTCCCGCCACCCGGGGCGGGAGCCGGCGCGACTACAGTTCCAGTGGCTGCCACTGGTTCACCACCAGGGTGGCGCGCAGGTCGTCATAGGTCATCACCAGCCGGTTGGGTAGCCAGGTGCCGTTCACATCCTTCCAGCCGCGATAGTCGATCTCCCAGCCGTCCTGTTCCAGTGAAGCGGGGAAGCCGAGTTCGTCGTCGGTCATCTCGAAGTCACTGTCGTCGGCGGGCAGGCCGCGCACCCAGTCGGTGAGGCTCGAGACCGGCAGCGACCAGCCCAGGCGCTGTTCCATCAGGGCTTCGGGGCTGTCGGCCTCGAAGCGACCCTCGCTGGTGGTCAGCGAGACGCGACCGTCGCGTCCTTCCAGGGTACTGCGGCCGGCGCCCATGGGGCCGGTGACCAGCAGGCGATAGTGGTAGGGGGTCTGGCGCCAGTCGAGGTTGGCGCTGGTGGATTCCTGGGGAGTGCGCAGGCCCACCTTTCCGGTCAGGTTCCAGGAGGTGAAGGCTTCCACCTGTTCGGTCTGGGCTTCCCAGTCACCGGCCTGGCGCTCCTGGCGCGGCTCGGTGACGCTCTGGGAGGTGGCGCAGCCGGCCAGCAGGCCGAGCCCCAGGGCGGCGGCGGTCAGGCGAAAACAAGACATCATCGCGGGGTCCTTGCGGGTAGTGGTCGTGGTGTCGGGGCGGTCAAGGCGCTGTTGCCGTTGGCTCAGGCCTGATTTCGGGGCGCCGATCGAGGAGGTCGACGATCAGCGGGCGCTCGGGGAAGCGTTGCTGGGCTTCTTGCAACAGCTCGCGTGCGCGCTGCTTCTGGCCCAGGTCCCACAGCACCTCGATCAGGTGGGCGGCGACCTCCTGATCGGCGATCTCGCGCCAGGCGCGCTCGATCCAGGGTAGCGCAACCTCCGGTTTGCCCTCACGGTAGGCGACCCAACCCAGGCTGTCGAGGATGGCGGGGTTGTCCGGCGAGAGCTCGTAGGCCCGCTGGATCAGTCGCCTGGCCTCGTCAAGATCATCCGGGTCGCCGGCATCGGCCAGGGTGTAGCCGAGCGCATTGAGCGCCACGGCGTTGTCCGGCTGCTGTTCGACCAGGGTGCGCAGATCCTGTTCGGAGGTGTCCAGGTCGCCTTCGCTCCAGGCACGCATGGCGCGGAAGTAGCGCAGGTCGCCATCCTCGGGGCTACGTGCCAGCTCGCGGTTGAGCAGCGCCTCGGCCTCGGGCTCGAGACCTTGCTGGTCGAGCAGTTGCACTTCGGTGATGACCAGGCCGGTATAGGCGTCGTCGTGACGCAGCCGCTCTACCCGCAGAAAGGCCCGGGCGTCCAGCAGCCGGTCGGCCTCGATCAGCATGCTGGCCGCGCGCTGACGCGACAGCAGGAAGTCAGGGCCCGGCGGTACCCGGCGATAGTAGAGCAGGGCGTTGTCGACCTCGTCTTCCTGCTCGGCGATGCTGCCAAGCAATAGATAGAGGGCGCTGGGTGCCTGGGGATCATCGACCAGCGGCAGCAGCAGCCGGCGCGCCGGGTCGTGGTGGCCTTCTTCCAGATAGAGCTGGGCCAGGCCGACCCGCAAGAGGGGGTTGTCGCCACGGGTCTCGAGCAGGGTGTCGGTGCTGCTCTCGGCCGACACCAGGTTGCCCAGGCGAATGTCGGCCCGCGCCATCAGCAACAGAAAGCGGGGGTCGCCGGGAGAGAGGTTGAGGCCGCGTTTGGCCGCCAGGCGGGCCTGGTGGTACTTGCCGGCGTCCAGGGCGATGCGTGATTCGGCGAGAATCCGCTGGGGGTTATCGCGACTGTCGTTTCCCAGTGCGGCAATTCGTCGCTGGGCGCCCTCATGATCCCCCTGGGCCGAGTCGGTCAGGGCCAGCGCCAGGCGCAGGTCGTCTTTCCTCGACTCTGGGAGTGTGGGTTCGTCGAGCGCCTGTTCGAGGGTGGCGGCGAGCGCCACCGGATCGCCGCCACTGGACAGGGCGGTATCGACGAAGCGAGTGATGTCGGTGTCGTCATCGGCCGCGATCAGCCGCTGTTTCAGGGCTTCGTCCCAGTTGCCGCGACCACCGGCGAGGTTGCCCAGGATCTGGGCGGCCACCGGCGCCTCGGGCGCCAGCTCCTGCCAGCGTCGCGCGGCGCGTTCGATCAGGGCGGTGTCATCGGTGAAGCGTGAAGCCAGGGTGGCGCGTTCGACCAGGGCAGCGGAGTGATAGCGCTCGGCTGCCTTGAGGTAGCCTTCGGTGGCGCGTCGATAGTCGCCCCGCTGACCGGCTATTTCGGCAATCAGCAGCGTCGACAGGCCGTCGGCATCGAGTCCACGGGTGATCGGTGGAGCACCGGCCATGGGGTCAGCCTGTGACGCGCTGCCTGGGCTGTAGGAAAAGCTCTGACAGCCGGCGAGCCACGCCGTCAGTGACAGGGTGGCCAGAGTGCAGGTCAGCTTTCCGTGGCGCGCGTTCGGGGGCATTGAGGCGTCATCTTCTCCATGAGAATTCTCAGCATAACGGCTTGGAGAGTCTTGGCAAAGGTCAATGCCCGGGGGAGCGAGGTCAGAGCTGCCTATGGTAGGATATGCGCCTTGCAGGAGCGGCCTGGTTGGCCGCTCCGGACATCATCTGATGAAGACGTCGAACGCATGACCCTGCTTGCCCTTGGCATCAACCATCGAACCGCGGCCGTCGAGGTGCGCGAAAAGGTGGCCTTTGGCCCCTCGCAACTCACCCGGGCGCTCTCCGAGCTGCGCGCGCTGCCGAGTGTGCATGAGGCTGCGGTGCTGTCGACCTGCAATCGTACCGAGCTTTACTGCGTGACCGAGTCGAGCGGGGAGAACGAGGTGCTCGACTGGTTGAGCCGGTTTCATGCATTGCCCCGCGAGGACCTGCTGCACTGCGCCTACCACTATCTGGAAGGTGACGCCGCGCGCCATCTGATGCGCGTCGCCGTGGGTCTCGATTCCATGGTGCTGGGTGAACCCCAGATCTTGGGCCAGCTCAAGGATGCTTACCAGGCGGCCAGGGACGCCAGCGGGCTCGGCGGGGAGCTGGAGCGGCTCTTCCAGCATACCTTCGCGGTGGCCAAGCAGGTGCGCACCGAGACCGCCATCGGCGAGAACCCCGTTTCGGTGGCCTATGCGGCGGTCAGTCTGGCCAGTCGAATCTTCGACGATTTCTCGCGTGCCAGGGCGCTGTTGATCGGTGCCGGCGAGACCATCGAGCTGGTGGCGCGCCACCTGCATGAAGCCGGGGTGCACCAGTTGACGGTGGCCAACCGCACCCGCGAGCGGGCCAGTGCCCTGGCCGGCAGCCTGGGCGGTCAGGCCATCAGCCTCGACGAGATCCCCGTCGCCCTGGAAAAGGCCGACATCGTCATTTCGTCCACCGCGGCGCCCTTGCCGATTCTTGGCAAGGGCATGGTCGAGCGGGCGCTCAAGCGTCGCCGCCACCGTCCGGTGTTCATGGTCGATATCGCCGTACCTCGCGACATCGAGCCGGAGGTCGGCGAGCTCAGCGACATCTTCCTTTATACCGTCGATGACCTGCATGAGGTCATCGAGGAAAACCGACGTCACCGCCAGGTGGCGGCGGACCAGGCCGAGGCGCTGATCGAGCACGGCGTGGCCCACTGGCACAAGGAACGCCGGGTGCGCGGGGCCGGCGAGGTGATCCGCGACGTGCGTGCCAAGGGTGAACGGCTGCGTGACGAGGCCCAGACCCAGGCGCTGGAGCGCCTGGCCAAGGGTGAGGATCCCGAGGCCGTGGTGCGTCGCCTGGCCCACCAGTTGACCAACCGCCTGATGCATCAGCCCACCCTGGCCCTGCGGGGTGCCGCCGCCGATGAGCGCCAGGACCTGCTCGAGGCTGCCGTCGAACTGCTGCTGGGCGAGCCCGAGTCCCGGAACTAGCCGGGCCTGGCTTGACCGCAATGCGCCTTCTTACATGATTTCAAGGATTTGCCGATGAAAGCTTCTCTGCGTGAGCGCCTCGATGCCTTCGTCGACCGCTTCGAGGAACTCTCTGCCCTGTTGTCGGAGCCCGACGTGATCAGCGATCAGCCACGTTTTCGCGACTACTCCCGCGAATACGCCGAGCTCGAGTCGCTGGTCGACGCCTGGCGCCGCTATCGTGGCGTCGAGGAAGACGTGGCCACCGCAGAGCAGATGGCCGAGGACGCCGACGCCGACATGCGCGAGCTTGCTCAGATGGAGCGCGAGGAGGGCGTGGCCAAGCTCGAGGAGCTGGAGGCCGAACTCAAGCGTCTGCTGGTGCCCAAGGATCCCGATGATGGGCGTAACGTCTTTCTCGAGGTGCGCGCGGGAACCGGCGGTGACGAAGCGGCGCTGTTCGCCGGCGACCTGTTTCGCATGTACTCGCGCTACGCCGAGAACCAGGGCTGGAAGGTCGAGGTGGTCAGTGCCAGCCACGGCGAGCAGGGCGGCTACAAGGAGATCATCTCTCGGGTGAAGGGCGAGGGCGTCTACGCCCGGCTCAAGTTCGAGTCCGGTGCCCATCGCGTTCAGCGGGTTCCCGCCACCGAATCCCAGGGCCGCATCCATACCTCGGCCTGCACCGTGGCGGTGATGCCCGAGGCCGACGAGGTCAGCGACATCGACATCAACCCGGCCGACCTGCGGGTGGACACCTTTCGCTCCAGCGGCGCCGGCGGTCAGCACGTCAACACCACCGACTCGGCAATCCGCATCACCCACCTGCCCAGCGGTGTGGTGGTGGAGTGTCAGGAAGAGCGCAGCCAGCACAAGAACCGGGCCAAGGCGATGTCGCTGCTGGCGGCGCGGCTAAAGCAGTCGGCCCAGGACAGCCAGCGCCAGGAACAGGCCGACGCCCGTCGCTCGCTGGTGGGCTCCGGCGATCGCAGCGAGCGCATACGTACCTACAACTTCCCCCAGGGGCGGATCACCGACCATCGCATCAACCTGACCCTGTACAAGCTCAACGAGGTGGTCACCGGCGACGGCCTCGACGAGGTCATCGACCCGCTGATCCACGAGTACCAGGCGGAGCAGCTAGCCGCTCTGCAACAGGACGGCTGATGCGCTGTGATGTGCTGATCGCCCGGGCGACCCGCCGCCTCGAGGCCGCCGGCAGCCCGACGCCGCGACTCGACGCCGAGGTGCTGGCCATGGCGGCGATGAAGGTCGATCGCACCTGGCTCTACACCTGGGGCGACAAGCCCATGTCGACGCTGGCCCGGGCCCGCTTCGAGGCCTGGGTGGCGGCGCGTGCCCAGGGCATGCCGGTGGCCTACCTGACCGGCGAACGCGAATTCTGGGGGCTGGCCCTGGCGACCTCGCCCAGCACCCTGATTCCCCGGCCCGATACCGAGACCCTGGTGGAGGCCGCGCTGGCCCGGGCCGATACCAATCCCGGCGCCTTGCTCGACCTGGGCACCGGCACCGGTGCCATCGCCCTGGCGTTTGCCAGCGAGCGCCCCGGCTGGCGGGTCGAGGGCGTCGATCTGTCCCCTGAGGCGGTGGCGCTGGCGCGGCGCAACGCCGAGCGACATGGTCTGGCGGTACGATTTCGCCAGAGCGACTGGTTCGATGCGCTCGATGACGAGCGCTTCGACCTGATCGTGGCCAACCCGCCCTATATCGACCCGCAGGATCCTCATCTGGGGCAGGGCGATGTGCGCTTCGAGCCAAGCTCGGCGCTGGTGGCCGCCGACCATGGCCTGGCCGATCTATTTGCCATCGCCGAGCGCGCCCGGAGCTTCCTCCAGCCGGGCGGCTGGCTGTTGATGGAACACGGCTACGAGCAGGCCGAGCGGGTGCGAGAGCATCTTGAAGCGCTGGGCTATGTTCGCTGCGACAGCGTGCATGACCTGGGGGGCCACCCTCGGGTGACGCTTGGGCAGTGGGGCAGGCAACGTTGAAGCCGGGACTGGAGTCTGTTGGGGGCATGTGATACTGATTATCAGTAAAATGTTTTGCCACCAAGCGATTGGGCGCGAGAGATTGTCGTGAAATGCTTTGCGACCAGGCCTTTTTGGTCGATTCTTTCCTTGCGTGCCCCTCGCCGTCAGACCAGCGTTCAGGACCACAATGAAAACCAAGAACCGCTCCCTCGACCGTATCGATCTGAAGATTCTGCGTTGCCTGCAGGAAAACGCCCGGGTGTCCTACGTGGACCTCGCCGCCCAGGTGGGCTTGTCCACCACGCCGTGCCTGGAACGCGTCAAGCGCCTCGAGCGCTCCGGGGTGATCCGTGGCTACAAGGCGATCCTCAACCCGCGCATGCTCAAGGCCAATCTGCTGGTGTTCGTCGAGATCAGTCTGGAGACCCAGTCCCCGGCGGTGTTCGACGAGTTCCGTCGAGCCGTGTCGAAGCTGCCGCAGATCCAGGAGTGCCACCTGGTGTCCGGGCAGTTCGACTATATTCTCAAGTGCAGAATTCCCGAGATGTCCGCCTATCGTCAGCTACTTGGCGACGTGGTGCTGACCCTGCCCGGGGTCAAGGAATCCAAGAGCTACGTGGTGATGGAAGAAGTGAAGGAAGATTTTGCCCTGCACGTGCCGGATATCGAAGAGTTCGAGGACAAGTGAGTTTTCATGAATGACCAGGACCTGCTGCGTTACAGCCGCCAGATCATGCTTCCCCAAGTGGACATCGACGGCCAGGAGCGCTTGCTGGCGTCGCGCGCACTGATCGTCGGTGCCGGTGGCCTGGGCTCGCCGGTGGCGCTGTACCTGGCCGCCGCCGGAGTCGGACAGCTGACCATCGCCGACGCCGATATGGTCGAGATCTCCAACCTGCAGCGCCAGATCGCCCACCAGGAGCAGGACCTGGGACGCAACAAGGCCCTGTCGGCCGCCGAGTCTGCCATCGCCCTCAATGCAAGCTGCCGGGTCAGCGCCATCGAGCGCCATCTGGACGCCGAGGGGCTGGTCCAGGCGGCGCGGGAGGCGGACGTCATCCTCGACTGCACCGATCGCTTTTCCAGCCGCTACGCCATCAATGCCGCCAGCGTCGCCGCCGGGGTGCCGCTGGTCTCCGGCGCTGCGATCCGCTTTTCCGGGCAGTTGGCGGTGTTCGACCCGCGTGACGAGGCGAGCCCCTGCTACGCCTGCCTGTATCCGCCGGATGACCAGGGTGACGAGGCCCTGTCCTGCGCCGAGAGTGGCGTCATCTCGCCGCTGGTGGGGCTGATCGGCTGCTTCCAGGCGCTGGAGGCGGTCAAGCTGTTGTCCGGGGCCGGCACGCCCCACCGGGGGCTTGCCACCTTCGACGGCCTGAGTGGTGAATGGCGTCACTATCGGCTGGGGCGCGATCCACGCTGTCCTGCCTGCGCAGACCGAGGGCGGTCCGGCGGAGCAAGCGCGTGAGCCGGCAGAGCCCGGTCACCGACTTCGATATTCGTCTATTGCGGGTGTTCAAGGCGGTGGCCGAGTGTGGTGGATTTTCCGCCGCCGAGAACGAGCTTGGCATCAGTCGTTCGGCCATCAGCCTGCATATGGGCGACCTGGAAAAGCGCCTGGGGCTCAAGCTTTGTCGGCGGGGGCGGGGCGGCTTCGCCCTGACCGAGGAAGGACGGGAGGTGCTGGAAGGGGCCCGTCGTCTGCTGTCGGGACTGGAAGCCTTTCGCACCGAGGTCAATGCGCTGCACCACAGCCTGCGCGGCGAACTCAATATCGGCATCACCGATACCCTGGTCAGCTCACCCGAGATGCGTATCACCCATGCCCTGGCAAGCCTCAAGGCCCAGGGCCCAGAGGTGCGCATCAACATGCACATGGACCCTCCCGGCGAGATCGCCCGCGGGGTGCTCGACGGACGCCTGCATGTCGGTGTCGTTCCGGCGGTCAACCTGCCTGCCAGCGTCGATAGCCAGGCGCTCTACAGCGAACGCTCCGGGCTTTACTGTGGCCGGGGGCATCCGCTGTTTGCCGAGCCATCGACGGCGCTGGAGGCGCTGGGCGGGTGGCAGGCGCTGGGGCAGTGGGACGCAGTGGTACCGTCCTATCCGCTGTCGGAAGCCGGCCGTGAGCGCCATGTCGGGCTCAAGCCCAGCGCCACCGCGTCCGACCGGGAAGGCGCGGCCTTTCTTATCCTGACCGGGGCCTACATCGGCTATCTGCCGGATCACCACGCCAATCTCTGGGTCGCGCAGGGTAGGCTGCGCGAGCTGTGCTCCGAGAGTGCCGCCTACGAGACGCCCTTCGTCGCCATCACCCGCCGTGACCGCCGCCCCCATCGGGTGCTGGAAGCCTTTCTGGCGGCGCTGGGGGAGCATTGAGACGCGCCTTGAGGTCTCGATACTGTTAGTCTGAGTACGTATGCAGAAACGATTGAGTCGTCAACGATGAAACAAAGGCCGGCGGTAACCTCGAAGGAAGTGGCAAGGCTGGCGGGGGTCTCTCAGTCAGCCGTAAGTCGGTGTTTCTCCCCCAATGCAAGTATTTCCGAGAAGACTCGGGAAAAGGTATTGCGCGCGGCGCAGGAGCTGGGCTATCGGCCCAATACCGTGGCGCGCTCGTTGATCATGCGTTCGACACGGACGATCGCCCTGGTACTGTCCTCGCTGGACAACATGTTCTACCCAATGGCGGTCCAGATGGCGTCTCGACGGTTCCAAGATGAGGGCTACCATCTGCTGCTGTTCGTGGTTCCGGAAAGCGACGATTTCCCGGGAGTCATGGACCGTATCCTGCAGAGCCAGGTGGACGGGATCCTGATGCTGTCGGCGCTGTTGACCTCGAGCCTTGCCAGAGAGTGCGTGAACGCCGGCGTGCCGCTGGTGCTGCTCAACCGTAGCGTCGACATCGAGGGGATCGGCCAGGTCTACAGTGATAACTATCATGGTGGCTACTGGGCTGGCAGCTATCTGGCCATGGGTGGGCACCGGAATATCGCCTTTGTCGCCGGTGTCGAGCGTTCCTCGACCAGTCGGCGTCGCTTCGAAGGCTTCGTCGACGGCCTCGCAGCCCACGGGCTCAAGCCCCACGCGGTTGTCCATGGCGACTACGACTTCGAGATGGCACGCCAGCAGACCCGTCGATTGTTCGCTGAAACCGTCGTGCCCGACGCCATCTTTGCCGCCAGCGATCATATGGCGGTGGCGGTGCTCGAGACCTTGCGCCATGAGCTCGGCAAGCGGGTCCCGGAGGACGTGTCGGTGATCGGCTTCGACGATACCCCTGTTTCTGCCTGGCCAAGCTATTCGCTGACCACCGTTCGCCAGCCCATCGATCAGATGATCGAGGTGGCGACCTCGCTGCTCATGCGTCAGATTCATGAGGGCGGAGGAGCCGAGAGCCGTGTACTGCCGGTTATTCCAGTACTGCGCGAGACCGCCCGGCGGCCCGACTCGGCCTGATTGCGATGCCAGTCCTTGCGCAGGAGCCCGGCTAGCCCCGTGGTGTGAGATGCGTCGCTGCGTTCTGTCCTGATCGCCGGGCGAGGCCTATAGGGCCCTTACCGCTAGCCCCTGCAGGCTGTGCTGTCGTTTGGCGATATTCACTTTGCTGTCTTCCTCCGAGTTCCCTTTCTCCGAATTGGCTTTCCCCGAACTGCCGTTCTCTGAATAGACGGCCATTTATCATGGTGAGCCCCGGCTTGCCTGCGTTTCTGTTGCACTGCAGCTCAGAGATATCTCTAGAAGATGCTGTCTTTGACGCATTGCATGCGTATGCAAATAATGCCAGCCTCAGACGTAGGTACCGGCGGCTGATCGATCACTGTCCCGACGCTGCCGGCAACGACAAGCACAGCAACTAGCACAACAACAACGACGGTAACCGCCATGGAAAATCTGGGAGCGTTGAACTGGTCCATCGTGATCCTGTACCTGGTCGTCAACCTGGTGATGGGGTCCATGCTGAGCAAGAAGATCCACACCGCCGAAGACTACTATGTCGGCCAGAAGACCACTCCCTGGTGGGCCATCGGGCTCTCGGTGATGGCCACCTATGTCAGCGCCATGTCCTTTCTGGGCGGGCCGGCCTGGTCGTACCAGAGCGGTTTGGGGGTGATGATGATCCAGATCAACTATCCCCTCGTGGTGTTTCTGGTCATCACCTTCTTCCTGCCGTTCTTCTACAACAGTGGCGTGGTCTCCATCTACGAGTACCAGGAGCGTCGCTTCGGCAAGAAGGCCAGGGCGGTCATGTCGATCATCTTCATGATGACCCAGACGCTGTCCTCGGCCGCGGTGCTCTACGCCACCGCACTGGTGCTGAGCTACATGACCGGCTTTGACGTGGTGCACGCCATCATCGCCATCTCCCTCATCGCTCTGGTCTACACCATGATGGGGGGGATCACCGCGGTCATCTGGACCGACGTGCTGCAGGCGCTGATCCTGCTGGTCGGCGCCATCATCATCCTGTTTGCCTTGATCGACAGGATGCCCGAATCGCTGTCGCTGACGCTTGATGCGCTGCGCGACCAGGACAAGCTCAATATCCTCGACTGGTCGCTGGACACCAAGGTCACCGCCACCGTGTGGTCCGGGGTGATCGCCATGACGCTCTATCACACCACTGTCTACGGCGCGAACCAGATGGTCGTGCAGCGGGCGCTGGCGGCCAGAAATATTGGCGATGCCAAGAAGTCGTTCATGCTGATGGGGTTCGGGGCCTTCTTTATCTACTTCATGTTCCTGATGATGGGGGTGCTGTTCTTCAGCTACTACGGCGGTCGCGAGTTCGACAACAGCAATACCATCGTGCTTGAGTTCGCCGCCGAGTACGGCATGCCGGGGCTGCTTGGCATCGTCGCTGCGGCGGTGGTGGCGGCGTCGATGTCGAGTCTCGATTCCGCCCTCAACTCACTGGCCACGGTCACCACGGTGGACTTCTACGAGAAGTATCTGCGTCCTGGTGCCAGCGGCGAGCACTATCTCAAGGCATCGCGCTGGTTCACGGTGCTGTGGGCGGTGCTGATCGTCGGTCCGGCCATCGCCTTCGCCGGCAATCAGGGTTCGGTGCTGGAGCTTCTGACCAAGGCGGGGTCCTTCTTCGTCGGCGCCAAGCTCAGCATGTACGCGCTTGGCTTCTTCTCGCGGGACACCACCGAGCGCGGGCTACTGGTTGGCGTTGCTGCCGGCTTCGTCGCGGTGTGGGCGGTCGCCGTCTGGACCGACATCAGCTGGCCCTGGTATTGCGCCATCGGCGCCTTTTTCAATGTGGTGGTGTCGCTGGGGGCCAGCCGCCTGCTCGACGGTCGCCAGTCAGAATATTCCCCCTACACCGTGAAAGGCCAGCGGGCGCTGTTTGCCCGGGAAGGGTGGCCGATCACGGAGGGCGGCTGGTCGCTGCTGCCCGGGAAGGTGGACTCGCCGGCGTGGCTGTTGATTGTCTTCTTCTTCATCACCATGGGATGTCTGGCGGTGCTGTCAGCGTAAGGATCACGCCCTCGGCGGAGTGTGTTCGGCTATGGGTTTGGCTGCTGTATGCCACGCCGTCACATTCCACCAAAGTCGGGGGATGTCTTGTTTGCATTCGTATGCAACAAGGGTCAGTCTAAGAAACATCAAATGATATGCAAGTGATCGCGCTGGTCGAGCAACTCTGCCCCTGGCCGCCCTTTATCGGCGATCCCGATCCGCGTATCGCGTCACACCCGACAGCAACCCACAACAATCCACAACACGCCTTGACCGGAGCCCCCATGATTCGACATCTGAAGAACGCCACCAGCCAGGAAGCCCGCGCCGAAGCCGATCGCAAGGTGAGGGAGGTGGTGGAAACCACCCTGGCATCGATCGAAGCCAATGGCGACGCGGCCGTGCGCGAGTTGTCCGAGCGCTTCGACAACTGGTCGCCGACAAGCTTTCGCCTGAGCTATGACGATATCCAGGCTGCCATGGCCGAGGTCTCGGCCCAGGCGCTCGAGGACATCCGGTTCGCCCAGGCCCAGGTGAGGAACTTCGCCGAGGCCCAGCTGGCCTCGATGCAGCCGGTCGAGGTCGAGAACAGTCCCGGCGTGATACTGGGTCACAAGCATCTGCCGCTCAACGCCGTCGGCTGCTATGTGCCGGGCGGCGCCTATCCGATGGTGGCGTCTGCCCACATGAGTGTGCTGACCGCCAAGGTCGCCGGGGTCAAGCGAGTGGTAGCGGCGGCGCCGCCTCACAAGGGCAAGCCGCATCCCGCCATCGTTGCCGCCATGCACCTGGCCGGCGCCGACGAGATTCTTGTGCTGGGCGGGGTCCAGGCGGTGGGGGCGATGGCGATCGGTACCGAGACCATCGACCCCGTCGACATGCTGGTCGGGCCGGGCAACGCCTTCGTGGCCGAGGCCAAGCGCCAACTGTTCGGCCGGGTCGGCATCGATCTGTTCGCCGGTCCCACCGAAACCCTGGTCATCGCCGACGACAGCGTCGACGGACTGTTGTGCGCCACCGATCTGCTGGGTCAGGCGGAGCATGGCCCGACCTCGCCGGCGGCGCTGCTGACCAACTCAGAGACCCTGGCTCGCGACACCGAAGCGGCCATCGCGACGCTGCTCGAGAAACTGCCGACCGCCGATATCGCCCGTCAGGCCTGGGACAGCTACGGCGAGATCATCGTCTGCGACAGCCATGAGGAGATGCTCGAGGTGGCCAATGACATGGCCTACGAGCACGTCCAGGTGATGACCGAGAACGCCGACTGGTACCTCGACAACATGACCAACTACGGGGCGCTGTTCCTGGGGCCGCGGACCAACGTGGCCTATGGCGACAAGGTCATCGGCACCAATCACACCCTGCCGACCAAGAAGGCGGCGCGCTATACCGGCGGCCTGTGGGTGGGCAAGTTCTTGAAGACCTGCACCTACCAGCGCGTGGTCAGCGATGAGGCATCGGCACGCATCGGTAGCTACTGTTCACGGTTGTGTGCCCTGGAGGGCTTTGCCGGACACGGCGAGCAGGCCAACGAGCGAGTTCGGCGCTACGGTCATCAAGAGGTTCCCTACGCCGGACAGGTGGCACCGTGAGCGAGCTTTCTCTGCCATCGACGCCGAGTTTTCGTCTGGAAGGCAAGCGGGCCCTGGTCACCGGGGCCAGCAAGGGGCTTGGGCTGGCCTGCGCCTGTGCCTTGGCCCAGGCGGGGGCCGCGGTGACCCTGGTGGCCCGCCAGGCCGATGAGCTCGAGCGGGTGCGCGCGGCACTGTCCGACGCCGGTTATCGGGTCGACTGCCTGGCGCTGGACGTTACCGACCTCGACGCCGTGCAGCGTGCCCTGGCGACCCAGGCGTTCGACATCCTGGTCAACAATGCCGGAACCAATCGTCCCAAGCCGCTCGACGAGATCAGCGTCGACGACTACGACAGCGTCATGAACCTCAACGTCCGCGCTGCCTACTTTCTGGCTCAGACGGTGGCCCGGCGGATGCCGGCCGGCGGCTCGATCATCAATATGTCGTCGCAGATGGGGCATGTGGGCGCGGCCAACCGGACCCTCTATTGCGCCTCCAAGGCGGCGATGGAGGGCATGACCAAAGCCATGGCGGTGGAGCTCGGGCCGGTGGGGATTCGTGCCAATACCCTCTGTCCCACCTTTGTCGAGACCCCCATGACGCGTCCCTTCTTCGAGCGTCCGGGATTTCGTGATGAGGTGCTGGCCAAGATCCCGCTGGGCCGTCTGGGGCAGGTGGAAGACATCATGGGCCCGCTGGTCTTTCTTGCCTCTGCGGCCTCGGCGCTGGTCTCCGGCAGCGCGCTGATGGTGGATGGCGGCTGGACCGCCCATTGAGCGCACGGTCTTTCCCGCGCGCAGCGATGGTATCAATGAAATGCCTGGAACAAGGAGACGCATCGATGGGACTGCAGGGATTCGACAAGCGTTTCTGCGACCTTCGCGACTATATCCTGACGATCACCGAGGAAATCTGGGAAGGGCGGGGTATCGATCTCATTCGTCACTACTACAGCGAGGACTGTCCGGTGAAAACGCCAGCCGGAGCCTTTCGCGGGGTGGAAAAGGTCGTTCAGGGCACCCTGGCCACGCTTCAGGAGTTTCCCGATCGGACCCTGCTCGGTGAAGACGTGATCGAGGGCGGGCCGGTGTCCGGTTGCTACTACTCCTCCCATCGCATCCTGTCTCAGATGACACATATGGGAGAAGGGCAGTTCGGCTCGCCCACCTGGCGCAGCGCCGAGGTGATGACTATCGCTGACTGTCTGTGCCAGAACAACCGTATCGTGGATGAGTGGCTGGTCCGGGACCAGTCCGGCCTGGCGCTTCAGCTAGGGGCGTCCCCGATGACACTGGGGCAGGCGCTGGCGACAACGGCCGATTGGCCCGATGCCGAGGCTCTGGTGGAGCGCTGGCGGGGAGCCCAGGGCGACCTTGATATTGACAGCCTGGGTGAAGTGGCGCAGCGCTACCGCGATCTGTGGCAGGACGCCTGTCTCGACCGGCTCAGGCAAGGCTATTCCCGTGCGATCGACGCCAAGGTGCCGGGCGGGCGACATCTGCGTGGATTGACCCAGCTCGAGTCATTCTGGTTCGAGATGAAGGCTGCCTTCCCCGCGGGGTGCTATCGCATACATCACTATCTGGATCGAGAAGAACCGGGGATGCCCCGGCGGGTGGCGCTGCGCTGGTCGTTGCAAACTCGCCATCTGGGAGCAGGTCGTTTCGGCCAGCCGAGCGGCGCCGACGTGGTGCTGCTGGGTATCACCCACGCCGAAATCGTCCGAGGACAGGTCCTGCGTGAATGGCACTTGCTCGACGAGATCGCCATTCATGCCCAGATCGCCCATCAACAACGCTGAGGAAACATCATGAGCTGGACCCTGGACGCCCTCGAGGCACGCCGTGTGCGCTACGACGAGCTGATTCCGTGCCGCAACGCCTTCGTCGATACCCGCTCGCCGGGCTCGGATCGCAAGGAAAACTTCACCATCATTGGCCCTGGGGTCGCAGAGAACCCCCATCAGCATGTGCACATCAGCGAACCCCACGGTTTCAACGTGGGCGGGGCGCGACAGCCGGGGGGCTGCCTGAACTCACAGCATTCCCACGAAAGCGCCGAGGTATTTGTCGTGCACAGTGGCCGCTGGCGCCTGATCTTCGGGCCTGAAGGTCAGGACGGTGATCTCGAGGTCGGCCCGGGCGATGTCGCCAGTGTACCGATTCATATGTTCCGGGGGTTCGAGAAGATCGACGAAGGTATCGGCTTCCTGTTCGTCCTGCTGGGTGGCGACGACCCTGGCCGCGTCAAGTGGGCACCCAGCGTGTTCGATCTGGCCAAGGAGCACGGCCTGGTGCTGCTCAAGGGCGGGCGTCTGGTCGATGTGGCCGCCGGAGAATCCGTGCCGGAAGGCGCCGAGCTTGAAGCCGCGCCAGATGCCGAGGAACTCGCACGCTTGATTACCCCGACGCCGCAGCGCCTGGCCGAGTGCGTGGTTCGCCGCAATGAACTGCGCGCCAATCCTCAGGCGGCGCTGGCGGGGCCGGGGGTGGAGGAGTGCCCGGTGATTGTCCCTCAGGCCAGTGGAGACGGCTTCTCTCCCGGGCCTATCGTGGGCTGGTGGCCCCACGGCTTCCAGCTGCGAGTACTACGTATGCAAAAAGGCGCAGCGACGCCCGGCTATCACTGCCACGAGCCGGAGGTGCTGTTCGTTCAGCGGGGCAGCGTCAAGGTGAAGAGTGACCAGGGAACCATTGATCTTGGGCCCGGCGATACCTTTACCTCGCCCCAGGGCTGGACCCATCGGCTGATGGCCGATCAGGACGCCGAAGTGGTGGTGGCCCGAGGCACCGAGGCGCCGCGCGGACCGGTGGTGGCGGCATGAATGGCTCGATGGCAGCAGAAGGCAGCGACGGTAACCGTCTGCCGCTGATGCTGGTGCCCGGGACCCTGTGCGATGCACGTCTGTGGAGTCCTCAGATCGAGGCGCTGGGGCACGAGGTGGACACCTACGTGCCTCGCCTCGGCGCCAGCGATGACATGGACGCCCTGGCCCGGGACCTGCTGGATCAGGCCCCCTGGCCTCGCTTCAACCTGGCGGGCCTGTCCATGGGTGGCATTCTGGCCATGTCGATGGTGCGCCAGGCCAGTGAGCGTATCGAGCGCCTGGCGCTTTTTAATACCAACCCTTTCGCCGAGGTGGAGGAGCGCCGCATTCAGCGTGCAGCGGATATCCACCAGGCCGAGGAGATGGGGCTCGAGCGCTACGCTCGGGAAGTCCTGGCACCGCTGTATCCGGCGCAGGGGCAAGAACCATCGCCGGAACACACCGAGTTGGTAGTGAAGATGGCGAGGGGGCAAGGCCTCGAGACCTTTCGCCGCCAGTCCCTGGCGCTGCGTGATCGTGCCGACGCCAGCCAGTGGCTTGGTGCGATTCGTCAACCGACGCTGGTGCTGTGTGGTGATGGCGACAGGCTATGCCCGGTATCCCGGCATACCTGGCTGGCGGACCACATTCCGGATGCCCAGCTGGTTGTGCTCGAGGGGGTAGGGCACCTCAGTACCCTGCAGGCTCCCCTAGCCGTCAACCACGCCCTGATGCAGTGGCTCAGACGTCCGGCAGGCGAGGACGCCGCTCTGGCCAAGGCGTCTTCCTGACCACAACAACGAGACCCATGATCATGACCCCTGACCTGCTCGAACAGCTTCGTCGATTCGATACGCCGACCATCGCCAATGCGCTGGATCTGGTGCGAGGTACCCGCAGTGCCGAAGGGTTTACCCGCACCCCGGTGGTGGCGGCCGATCCGTCACGCCCTCCACTGGTGGGATACGCACGGTGCGCGCGAATCAGGGGGCTGACGCCGCCCGATGAGCCTGCCGAGACCATCCGCGAGCGGCGCATGGCCTACTACCGCTACATCGCCGAAAGTCCCGCCGACAGCCTGATGGTGATCGAGGATGAAGATGGAGATGAAGCCGTCAGCGCCTTCTGGGGTGAGGTCAACACTTGCCTGCACCACCGTTTCGGTCTGCTCGGTGTGCTGACCAACGGGGTGATTCGTGACCTCGATGACCTTGAGCCGGGATTTACGGTACTGGGCGGCCGCGTCGGCCCGTCCCACGCCTATGTACGCGTCACCGCGGTGGACACGCCGGTGAGGGTATTCGGTCTGGACGTGGCACCGGGGGACCTGATCCACGCCGACCGCCATGGCGCGGTACGGCTGACACCGGATGAGGCCAGGGCACTGCCCGAGGCCATCGATCGCATCGTCGGCGCCGAGCAGGAACTTCTGGAGCGCATACGTCGTCCCGGTTTCGACCTTCAGGGACTGATGGATGCCTGGGCAGCATTCGAGAAGCGCCGCGTCTAGCGGCTCCGATAGCTCTGTCGGGCGGTAGTCGACCGCTCTGGCTCGATGGCAGCAAAAGGTTTGGCGATGTGGCGCACGCAGGCGCTATGCCATCAAGGCGCCAGATAGCGATACCCGTTGATAAAAAAGCAGATAAAGCAACAAGGACCCCTGATGAAAGGTTTCAATGACGACTACGAGACGTTTCCGGATTTCATTCATGGAATCACCCATGAAATCTGGGAGGAGCGTGGCGTAGGTGCGGCGCTCAAGCGCTACTACGCCGATGACGTGCTGGTCAGGGCGCCCAGCGGCATCCTTACCGACAATACCGGTGTCACCGCCGCCACCCTGGCGACCCTCAACGAGTTTCCGGACCGTCAATTGGTGGGCGAGGACGTGATCTGGCGTAGCGATGACGACAGTGAACATGTCTCGTCCCATCGATTGATCTCGGTGATGCGTCATACCGGAGGCGGCGCCTACGGCGAGGCCAGTGGTCGCTTGGTTCGCTCGCGCATCATTGCCGACTGCGTAGTGCGGGAAAACCAGGTCAAGGAGGAGTGGCTGGTACGTGACCAGGCCGCCTTCGCCCGATGTCTTGGCCTTTCGCCGCGGGAACTTGCCCGGCGCCAGGTCGACAGTGATATGCGCCAGTTCGGCGAGCCTCGCTTCTTCACCCCGGCGCAGGACGTTGCCGGCACCTATCGTCCCTTTATCGCCGAGGATTCCACCGCACGCGCCTACGCAGACGGCTGGACTCGGATCTGGGGAGGCAAGGAGATCTCGGCACTCCAGAGTCTCTATCACCCCGGCGCCTGCCTGCACGTTTCCGGTGGGGAATCGCGCAATGGCCATGCCGATATCGATCGCTTCCTGCTCGGCTACCTGGCCTCTTTCCCGGACGCGGAATTTTGCGTCGAACACCTGATGATCAATCGCGAGCCGGAACAGCCCGTTCGCATCGCCATGCGCTGGTCCTTGCGCGGCAGTCATTCGGGATGGGGCGCCTTCGGTGAGCCGACCGGGGCTCCGGTGTACGTGATGGGGATCACTCACGCCTATCTGACAGGCGGCCGGATCACCATGGAATGGGTCATGGTCGATGAAGTCGCGGTGTGGAAGCAGATCGTGAGCGCGACGCTTGCGCAATGATTCTGAGTAGAAATCTTGAGAGGAGGGAGACCTATCGCGGTTCAGGGTTCGGGAAGCGCCGGTAAAGCCTTGCGAAGTTCATCGACGGGAGAGAATGACAAAAGATGGCTCTCCCTACGTTCAATTCACGGCACTTGTATCTGAGAAAAACAATCTAGGAGAGTGCAATGAGTGAGTCATCCGACAGCAAGATGGGCCGTGCCTACTACATGCGTACGCGCCGGGAAGCCATGGTCGCCGGCATTATCTGGATCGTGTTTCTGGTCTGGACCGTGGGGGTGTCCTACATCCTCGGATACCGCAACAACGACCTTTCGACAACCATGGGAATCCCCACCTGGATCTTCTGGGGAGTGCTTGTGCCGTTCTACGTCGCCGCGCTGACGAACAGTATCTATGCCTTCTTCTATCTTCAGGATGATCCCGAGTAGCAAGAGCCGAACATGACAATCAACAAGATGGCTTCGAGGCGCTGATCCATGTATTCAGAAAATTCAACGAGTGTTGCGCTGGTGATTGCCTTGTATCTGGCAGTCACCTTTATCTTTGCCTTCGTCAGCGGTCGCAAGACCAGCAAGGGCGAATTCATGGAGGAGTATTTTGTCGGTGGCCGCCAGACCGGCCCCTGGGTTCTGGGCCTGACTTGGATCGCCACCATGGCCAGTGGAGGCACCTTTATCGGAGTGCCTGGCCTCTTGCATACCTATGGCTGGATCGTCTTTCTGTGGATCGCCGGTTTCATGGTAGTCATCACCACAGGGTTCGGCATTCTTGGCAAGCGAATTGGTCAGATTGGGCGCAAGACCGGCGCGCTGACCTTCCCGGATCTGCTGCGTGATAGGTTTGAAAGCCCGATGATCGGCGTGCTGTCTGCAGTCATGATCGTGATTCTGTACCTGGCCTTCATGGTGGCCCAGTACGCTGCAGGCGCCCGAGTGCTGGAAGCGGTGGTCGGCATTCCCTATCAGTGGGGTGTGATCGGTTTTGCGGTATCCGTCGCGCTCTATACCGCCTACGGTGGCTTTCGGGCGGTGGCGTGGACCGACAGCTTCCAGGCCATTGTCATGCTGTTCGGGGTCATGCTGACGGCGTACTTCGCGGTCAAGATGGCGGGGGGACTCGAGGCGATTCAGGCGGGACTGGTCGAACAGTCGCCTGAGCTGGTGTCCGGGCCGGGACCCAAGGACTTCCTGCCGCTGGTGGCCGCCGTGTCGTTCTTCGTGCTGATGCCGCTGTCGCAGTTGGGCCAGCCAGCACTGGTCAGCCGTTTTCTGACCTTCAACGACTCTGCCGTCCTCAAGCGCGCGGCGCTGATGACTGGACTCTACGTCGCCATCATGTACCCGTTGATCATGCTGGTAGGGGTAACAGGGCGGGTGCTGATTCCCGAACTGGAGTCGCCGGACCATGCCCTGACCGCGACCGTCATGATGGCACTTCCGGCCGCGATCGCCGGCTTCATCATCGCAGCGCCAGTGTCGGCCATCATGTCGTCGCTGAGCTCCTTCCTGCTGGTGACCGCCGGTGCCCTGGTGCGCGACATCTATCAGCATAGTTTCGAGCCCAACATGAGCGGCGAGAAGGCCAGGAAGCTGACCCATCTGATGACCTTCAGCGTCACCATCGTGGGGGTGATCCTGGCCTTCAATCCCCCCAAGCTGCTGCAGTTGATCGTGGTCTTCGCCGGGGCCGGCCTCGGCGCCACCTTTGCCTGGCCGACGATCTTCGCCATCTTCTGGCCACGCATGAACCGCATGGGCTGTCTGCTCGGCATGCTGGTGGGATTCCTGTCCTTCGTGCTGCAGTACGTGACCGTGGGAAGTACCAGCCTGTTCGGTATTCATCCCTTCGTCTGGTCGTTCGTGTTGTCGGCGCTGGCCTGCATTCTCGGCAGTCGCCTGGCGCCCAGGCAGAGCACCGAAGTACTGGAGGTCTACTTCGGCGACCGTACGCGTTCACGTAGTGCGAAGAAAAGACTGCAGGAGGCTTCTGCCTGATCGATAAACAGGAGGATGACAGGCCAGGGGGCCGCCGTCCGCGCCAGTGGAAATCCTCGCTGCGAGGATGAGCCACGGGCATGGCGGCAGCCCTCTTGGCCTTCTTTGCTATTTGATTCCCTTGTCACGCAAGGAGGCAGCATGGTCAACGATCCTTCCCCAAAACAGTCGGTACGGGCCTTCCAGGCAGCGCTGGATGCGGCCGATGCCAGCACGGTCGGCCAGGTGTTGTCCCGGTACTGTTCATCGAATCTGCGCTGGTACGGGGTCCACCCCTTCGGTGAGTTGTCCGGTATCGAGGACGTCGCTGGGCGATTCTGGCAACCCTTCAAGACCGCCTGGCGACATGTCCAGCGCCGCCAGGACGTCTTCTTTGGCGGGCGCCATGGTGCCGATGGTCAAGAATGGGTGGTCAGCATGGGGCATCTGGTCGGGCTACGTGACGCACCCTGGCTCGGCATCCCGGCAACCGGCAAGTTGAGTGCGCTGCGTTACGCCGAGTTCTACCGTGTGGAGGCTGGCCGAATTACCGCCATGTCACTGTTCTTCGATCTGATCGACGTGATGCGACAGGCGGGCTTCGACCCCTTGCCCCATCAACGGGGAGCGGCAGGGCTAGTCCCCGGGCCTCGCTACCACGATGGCCTGCTGTTCGATGACCGCCCGCCACAACAGGGCGCGCAGACCCTGGCGCTGGTCGAGGCCATGGTCGACGATCTTTCGCGTCTCAACGCCAGTGGCTCGGATGACTGCCCGCCACAGCGACTGGCGCGTTTCTGGCATCACGACATGGCCTGGTACGGTCCCGCAGGCATTGGTTCCACGCTGACCATTGAGCGCTATCAAGCCCAGCACCAGATGCCGTTTCGTCGTGGCCTCACGAACAAGGTCTTTAATGGCCATATGGCACGTTTCGCGGAAGGCGACTACGCCGCCTTCTTTGGCTGGCCCAACCTTACCCATCAGCCTGTGGGCGGCTTTCTCGGTTTGCCCGCCTGCGAACGCAGGGTCGACATGCGGGTGGTCGATGTCTACCGGCGTGAGGGTGAGCGATTG
The DNA here is from genome assembly GCF_003056325.1 of Halomonas sp. BN3-1. Taxonomy (NCBI): domain Bacteria; kingdom Pseudomonadati; phylum Pseudomonadota; class Gammaproteobacteria; order Oceanospirillales; family Halomonadaceae; genus Halomonas; species Halomonas sp. BN3-1. The sequence goes on from NZ_PYVV01000007.1 coordinate 126,065, forward strand.
GCCGAGAACTGGGTTCTGATCGATCTGCCCCACTGGCTCGACCAGCAGGGCGTCGACGTGCTGGCTCGCTGCCGAGACTGGGCACAGCCGACTACACCGTAGCGAGGAGACAGACATGGCCGGAGCGAGACCCGAGCAGGGCCAGTTGACGCGGGACAACGATCTGTCGAGAACCGCCGAGACCGAGGCTGCGATCGATGCCATGGTCGATGGTCTCAATGATCACGATATCGAGGGTATGGGGCGCTTTTTCGACGAGGAATTTCGCTGGCTTGGCAATGCGGGATGCGGCGTCAAGATGGGCCTCGACCAGTTTCAGCGGCATTGGCAGATGCCGTTTCAGCATGCCTTTTCCGATAAGGTCTGCATCGATGAGGCTCGCGTCGTGCAAGGACAGTGGTGTGCAGCCTTCGGTCGCCAGGAGGCGGTTCATAGCGGGGAGTTCATGGGCATTCCCGCCACCGGTAAACGGGTGGAGATCCGTTACATGGACTTCTGGAAGGTGGTGGACGGCAAGATCGTCGACAACTGGGTGATGGTCGACTTTCCCTACGTGATGCAGCAACTGGGTGTGGACCCGTTCGATGGACATGGCTGGGAACGATACGACAGCCACCGGCGAGCGCTGCGGAACGGTGAGCGTGATGAGGGAGAGCAGCCACTGGCCAAGGAGGGAGATCGATGATGTGTTGCCGAGAGGTGATCGATCGCTGGCGCGCGCTGTGGTACGACAAGGTGCATGGCTTTGACGACGGGGAGCTTGAGTGCGCGCTTGCCGAGCTGATGCACGACGAATGTCACTGCCATCTGGCGTACCCCCTTGGCGAGTGCGTCGGGCCGGAGGAACTGCTGGAGAGCATCTATCGCCCGCTGCTGGCGGCGGTACCGGACCTCGAGCGTCGTGACTATATCGTGGTTTCAGGCGCGGCGTACGAGGGCATCGGCGGCCCGCCGAGCACAGCGCACTGGGTCGGTTGCGCCGGCTTCTATACCGGGGTGTTCGAGACACCCTGGCTGGATATTCCCGCCACCGGCCATATCATGACCCTGCGCTACGCCGAGTTCTTTCGCATCGAGTCCGGTCGCATCGTCGAGATGCGGGCGCTGTGGGATATCCCTGAGGTGATGCTTGGCGCTGACGCCTGGCCCATGGTGCCGAGCCTGGGATGCGAGATGCTGGTGCCGGGGCCTGCGACCCAGGATGGTATTCATCCCGGGCTCGGCATCGAACCCGAAGGCCGGGCACGCCGGGCGGCGGCCAGTCTCGATCTGGTCAACCGCATGCTCGAGGGGCTTGGTCGCTACGCCGAAGGGGGCGTGGCGGCCATGGAACTCGAGCGCTACTGGCATCCGCGGTTGATGTGGTATGGCCCGGCTGGCATCGGTTCAGGTCGGCGCGTCTCCGGCTTTCGCCAGTGGCATCAGCGGCCCTTCCTGGCGGGAATGCCGGATCGTCGCAACGATGGCCATCATGTGGTGTTCAGTGAAGGGGACTATGTAGCGCTGTGCGGTTGGCCAGCGCTGGAGGCGACCATCAGCGGCGATGGCTGGCTGGGTATCGCTCCGGGCGGTCAGCAGGTGCGTCTGCGGAGTCTGGATTTCTGGCGTTGCGAGGATGCCCTGATTCGTGAGAACTGGGTGCTGGTCGACCTGCTGGATGTCTACCGGCAGCTTGGCGTTGATGTTCTGGCGCGGATGCGTCAGATGACGGGCGGGCTCCGGAGTGAGCGATCTTCACTCTAGGGCTTGTCTGAAAAGTGCCTGCGCTCGGTAATACGGCGTTAAAAATCGTCTGGTACGCCAGCCCGGTCAAAATACTCATTTACACCCCGTAAACTGCGCTTTCTCACCGATTTTTGCCTTGTCTAACCTTCGCTCGTCGACTTTTCGGACAGCGCCTAGGCTTGCCTGAAAGATGTCTGCGCTCGACGGTATCTTAGACCGAGCCTGGCAACTGTCCTGAAATCCCTTCCTTGTGGCAGGAGAGGACGCCCTTGAACGGGCGTCCGCCGCTCCTGCCCGACATTTCTTGCCCCAGCGGTCTCGCATATACTCGACAGTCCCTGCCGGAGCCTGTCCGGCCCACCTCTGACCCGATCTGATCTGGTCGGTGCCAGGCGGCGGCTTGGCGCGCCTGTGCGTCGAGCGCAAGAGGGGCACGTTCAGCTTGCCTTGCTGTTAAAGGCGATGCGTATCGAATCGCTGACGTTGAAGTCAGGAATTTAGTGTTATTGGATACTTGACGCCTGGTGGCGAGAAAGTGGCACACTGTCGGTGTCACCTTCATGCGAAGGTGCGAGATTCAATAACAACAAGCGCATTGCGCAACCAATACGGACTCTCTATGACAGATTCCTCCACGTCCGAGGCCGCCTCCTGGTACCGCGATTCCGTCCGGGTCGAGCTGTTGCCGACACCCAGGCTAGAGGGCGACGTTCGCGCTGACGTCTGCGTGATCGGGGCCGGGGTGACGGGCTGTTCGGCGGCGCTGCATCTGGCCGAGCAAGGCTACAAGGTGGTGGTGCTGGAAGCCCATGACGTCGGCCATGGCGCCTCCGGTCGCAGCGGCGGCCAGATCCTGCCCGGGCTAGGTACCGACATGGACACCGTGGAACAGGCGCTTGGCCTGTCGGCGGCCCGCGATATCTGGGAAATGAGCCGCGAAGCGGTGCGCCTGACCGCACAGCTGGTCGAGCGTCACGCCATTCCCTGCGACCTTGCCTGGGGCTACCTGCACGCGGCGGTCAAGCCGCGCCATGTGCGCGAGTTGCGCGCCTTCCAGGAGACCATGGCGCACAAGTACGACTACCAGGCGCTTGAATGGCGCGAGGGCGAGTCGCTGCGCGAACATGTGGTCACCGACGCCTACCCGGCGGCCCTGTGGGAGGCCGAGGGCGGGCACCTGCATCCGCTCAACTATACCCTCGGCTTGGCCAGGGCCGCCCAGCAGGCGGGGGCGATCTTCCACTCGCACAGCCCGGTCACCGCGGTGACCAAAGGCGAGCCTGCCCGGGTGAAGACCGCCGGCGGAGAGGTCACCGCCGATAGTGTGGTGGTGGCGACCAACGCCTACGGCATCGACCTGCTGCCGGAGATGCGCGGGCGCATCATGCGCTGTGCCAACTACATGATCGCCACCGAGCCGATGAGCGAGCAGCAGGCGGCCCAGGTGCTGCCGAAGAATGACGCCCTGGCCGATGCCAATTTTGTGCTCGACTACTATCGGCTGTCGGCGGATCGACGCCTGATCTATGGCGGTGAAGTCAGCTACGACGGGCGCCCGCCCAAGGGGCTCGAGGCGCGCATCGACGGCAAGATCCGGCGCCTGTTCAAGGTGCTCGATGATGTCGAGATCGCCTACCGTTGGGGCGGTGACGTGGCCATCACGCTCAATCGCGCCCCTGACTTCGGCAGACTGGCCGCCAACCTCTACTATGCGCAAGGCTACTCCGGTCATGGCATGGCCATGGCGGGACTGGCCGGCAAGTTGCTGGCCGAGACCATTGCCGGGCAGAGCGAGCGCTTCGACGTCTTTGCCGCCATGCCCCATCGTCGCTTCCCCGGCGGTCGCCTGTTGAGAACACCGCTGTTGCTGCTGGCCACCCACTTCTACAAGCTTCGCGATCGGCTGTGAGCTGCCGACAACGACGAGGAATGCCCCTATGACCGAGACCTCCACCGCCGAGCGCCACTCACAGCGCCGGGATGAGCCCCATGATGGCGCACGCCCGGGCGTCGATGCCGCCGGCTCCGAGCGGACCGCCTCCGCGATCCACATGCAGGGCCTGCACAAGCGCTTCGGTGCCAGTACGGTGGCGCTCGATGGCGTCGATCTGACCATCGAGGCCGGCGAGTTCTTTACCCTGCTGGGCCCATCGGGCTGTGGCAAGACCACGCTGCTGCGCATCCTGGCGGGTCTGGAAGACGCCGATCAGGGACGCCTGACCATCGGTGAGCGCGACGTCACCGAGGTGGCGCCGCACCATCGCAGCGTCAATACCGTGTTTCAGTCCTACGCGCTGTTTCCCCACCTGTCGGTGCGCGACAACCTGGCCTTCGGCCTCAAGATGCGCGGTGTCGATCGTGCCGAGCGCGAGGCACGGGTCGAGCGCATCGCCCAGTTCATCCAGTTGGGCGATCTGATCGATCGGCGCATCGATCAGCTCTCCGGCGGACAGCGTCAGCGCATCGCCCTGGCCCGGGCGCTGGTCTGCGAGCCCGACGTACTGCTGCTGGACGAGCCGCTGTCGGCGCTCGACGCCGGCCTTCGCAGCCAGCTACAGGTCGAATTGCTGAGGGTACAGAAGCGCCTGGGCATGACCTTCGTCTTCGTGACCCATGATCAGGACGAGGCCATGGTGATGTCCGACCGTATCGCAGTGCTCAATGGCGGGACCATCCAGCAGGTGGGGCCTCCTCGAGAGGTCTACGAGCGCCCGGTCAATGCCTTCGTCGCCCGTTTCATGGGCCATGCCAACCTCTATCCGATCAGCGCCCGCCAGGGCCAGCGCGTGACCACCGAGCTTGGCGAGCTGGAGCTCGAGCCCGATCTCGACACGCCACAGCAGGGAGGCGGTGAGCTGTTGCTGATTCGCCCCGAGACGCTGGACGTGCGTCTGGGGCGTCATCAAGGGGTGAACCACCTGGTCGGGCGGATCACCGAACGGCTCTATCGTGGTAGCCACGCCGAGTTCCGTCTCGCGGTCGGTGACACCACCCTGCAGGCCACCATCAACAATCGCGGGCGCCGACTGCCCGAGGTCGGCGACGAGGTGACCCTGGTGGTCGCCCCGGAAGACCTCGTCACCGTGGCCAACTGAGGGGGCATGTCATGACCGATACCGCTGTCCTCGGACGCAGCCAGGGCATGGTCAGAGAAGCGCGCCATCTTCTCTTTACCGTGACACCCGGCGCGGCCTGGATCATCGTCTTTCTGGTGCTGCCCAGCGCCTACCTGATGGGCGTGGCCTTCATGACCAACGGGCCCTACGGCCTGCCGCAGATGCCGCTGTCGCTCGATTCGTTCAAGCAGCTTGCCGGCTTCGGTTTTCTGGGCTGGAGCCCGGGCAACCTCTACACCCTGTTGAGGTCGCTGTGGCAGACCCTGGTGGCGACTGGCCTGGTGGTTATCGTGGCCTATCCGATCGCCTACTACATCACCACCTGCCGGGCGAAATGGCGGCCGATCATGCTGCTGCTGGTGGTGGTGCCGTCCTGGACCAATCAGGTCATCCGTACCTTCGGCTGGATGAATCTGCTGGCGCCGGGTACGCCGCTTTCCAGCGTCGCCGAGTCGCTGGGGCTGATCGCCCCCAACATGGGGCTCTACCCGTCCAACTTCGCGGTGACCCTGGGGCTGGTCTACAACTTCCTGCCGTTCATGGTGCTGCCGCTGTACGCCGCCTTCGAGAAGCTCGACACCGCCCAGGTGGAGGCCGCCCAGGACCTCTACGCCACCCCGGTGAAGGCGTTCTGGCACGCGGTCTTTCCCCAGACCCTGCCGGGGCTGCTCGCCGGGATCGTGCTGGTGGCGATTCCGGCCTTCGGCATGTACGTGATTCCGGAACTGCTGGGCGGCGGCAAGGCGTTGATGCTCGGCAATCTGGTGGCCAACCAGTTCTCCGGTGGGTCGAACTGGCCGCTGGGCGCCGCCGGCGCCATCCTGATGCTGCTGGCGACCTTCGCCGGACTCTATGCCATGCGCCGGATCGGCAAGCGACTCGGCGGCGGTGAGGAGGTGGTGATATGAGAAAGCGCACACTCAAGCGAGGTCTGAGTGCCTTCTGGTGGCTGACCCTGGTGTTTCTTTACCTGCCGCTGGCGGTGGTGGTGCTGTTCTCCTTCAACGCCGCCAACAGCGCGGCCAGCATGACCGGACTGTCACTGCGCTGGTACCACCAGCTGTTCGCCAATGACCAGATCATGAGCGCCTTCGGCAACACCCTGGTGCTGGCGCTGACGTCCTCGCTGATCGCCCTGGTGATCGGCTGCTTGATCGGTTATGGCATGTATCGCCACCGTCACCGCAAGCTGGGCTGGCTGATCGTGCTGATCTATCTGCCGATCGTGCTGCCGGATATCGTCTTCGGTATCTCGGAGATGGCCTTTTTCGTCAAGGTACACGAGCTGACCGGGCTCCTGGGGCCGGGGCTGGGCACCATGATCATCGCCCACGTCACCTTCCAGATTCCGTTCGTCGCGCTGATCGTCTACTCGCGCTTCGTCGGCCTGGATCCGTCTTTGTTCGAGGCGGCCAAGGACCTGTATGCATCGCCCTTTAAGCGAGTGGTGCACTTCATGCTGCCGACCATCAAGCCGGCGTTGATATCGGCCTTCTTCCTCTCCTTTACCCTGTCGGTGGATGACTTCGTCATCAGCTTCTTCACCTCCGGCCCGGAGAGCGCGACCCTGCCGATCTATATCTGGGGCGCGATCAAGAAGGGGGTGTCACCGGAGATCAACGCCATCGCCACACTGATGATCGCGGCGGTGGCGCTGGCCGCCCTGGCAAGCCTCGTCGTCAATCGGCGCAAGGCATGACGCCTGTGCCATTGGCGGACACAGCGGCAATCTCGGAACAGATCGTTCAACACCTGACGTACCCAGACAAGACCAAGCAATACAAGGAGAAAGCAACGATGCTCAACAAGACTCGCAGCGCCCTGGGCCTCGCCGTGGCCGCCGCCATGCTCGCAGGCGTCGCCCAGGCTGAAGAGGGCAAGCTGTACCTGTTCAACTGGACCGAGTACATGGACCCCGAGATCATCGAGGCCTTCGAGGAAAAGTATGACGTCGAGGTGGTGACCAACTACTTCAACTCGAACCCGGAGATGATCGCCAAGCTCAATGCCGGTGGCACCTCCCAGTACGACATCGTGGTGCCGTCGAACTACTACATTCCGCGGATGATCGAGACCGGCCTGATCCAGAAGCTCGACCGCTCGCAGATTCCGAACTTCGACAACCTGATGGCGCAGTTCAAGGATCCGAGCTTTGATCCCGGTGCCGAGTACTCCGCTGCCTACCAGTGGGGCACCACGGGCCTTGTCTACAACACCGAGACCTTCCCCGATGCGCCCAAGAGCTGGTCGTTGCTGTTCGACCCCGAGGTCAACGGCGACTATCCGTTCTCGATGATCCAGGACGGCCAGGTCGCCACCGGCAGCGCCTGCGCCTATCTGGGCGCGAGCTTCGACTGCAGTGGTCTGGATGACCTGAAGAATGCCGCCAGACTGCTGATCGAGACCAAGAATCGCGACAACTTCTCGGGCTTCACCGACGGCACACCGACCCTGCAGCAGCTGGCCCGGGGCGTCACCCACGTGGGCATGTCCTTCAACGGCGACTACCTGTACTTCAAGGATGAGGACCCGGAGACCTTCGAACATCTGGACTTCGTGATTCCCGACGAAGGCGCCGAGATGTGGGTCGACTCCATGGTCATCCCCTCCGAGGCACCCAACCCGGAGCTCGCGCACAAGTTCATCGACTTCATCCTGGACGCCGAGATCGGTGCCCAGCTGTCGAACTACAACTACTACGCCAGCCCCAACGAGGCGGCGCGCCCGCATCTCGACGAGGTGCTGACCCAGCCGCCGACCCAGCCCAGCGAAGAGGACATGGCGCGGCTTGTCTTCACTCCCAGCCTGTCCGGTCAGCAACTGCAGACCTTTCAGCAACTGTGGTCAGAGGTAAAGGCTCGGTGAAGGGATTGGCCCAGGGGCGTTGATGCGCCCCGGGCCGCCCTACAAGGAAAGAGCCCCGGCGACGTCGGGGCTCGGCCACCGAGTGAGACACTCACGTAACGGAACACTCTCATGAGTAACCGCCAGGAAAGCCCAGCGCTCAGCGACTGGTTCAAGCAGTACGGCATCACCGAGGTCGAGTGCCTGGTCACCGACCTTACCGGCATCCTCAAGGGCAAGATCATGCCCGCGGGCAAGTACCTCAATGGCGGACGACCGCGCCTGCCGGACTCCATCTTTATCCAGACCGTCACCGGGGGCTATCCCGACGATGACGACATCCGCTTCTGGAATCCTGCCGAGCGGGACATGGAGCTGGTGCCTGACCCCAACGCCGTCTTCCTGGTGCCCTGGGCCGACGATCCTACCGCCCAGATCATCCACGACTGCCACTATCTGAGCGGCGAGCCGGTGGAGCTGGCGCCGCGCTATGTGCTCAAGCGGGTGCTGGAGCTGTACCAGGCACGTGGCTGGGTCCCGGTGGTGGCACCGGAGGTGGAGTTCTTCCTGGTCAAGACCAATACCGACTCCGACTACCCGCTGGAGCCGCCGGTGGGGCGCACCGGTCGCCAGGAAAGCAGCCGCCAGAGTTTCTCCATCGATGCGGTCAACGAGTTCGATCCGCTGTTCGAGGAGATGTACGACTACTGCGAGGCGATGAATCTGGATCTGGATACCCTGATCCACGAAGAGGGCGCCGGGCAGATGGAGGTCAACTTCCAGCACGGTGATCCGCTGGCGCTGGCCGACCAGGTTGTGCTGTTCAAGCGGGTGCTGCGCGAGACCGCATTGCGCCACGGCATGTACGGCACCTTCATGGCCAAGCCCATGGCCAACGAGCCGGGCAGCTCGATGCACATTCACCAGAGCCTGATCGACCCGGCCAGCGGACGAAATCTGTTTGCCGGCGAGGATGGCCAGCCCAGCCGTCTGTTCCACCACTTCATCGGCGGCCTGCAGCGCTACCTGCCCTCGGCGATGCCGCTGCTGGCCCCCAACGTCAACTCCTACCGGCGGCTGCTGCGTACCGAGACCTCGGGCTCGGCGCCGATCAACGTCGAGTGGGGCATGGACAACCGTACCGTGGGCCTGCGCGTGCCGGTCTCCGGGCCCGAGGCCACCCGGGTCGAGAACCGACTGGCCGGTGCCGACGCCAATCCCTACCTGGTCATGGCGGCGTCACTCGCCTGTGGTTACCTCGGCATGCTCGGCCAGGTGGAGCCCCGCCCGCCCATGGTCGGCTCGGCCTGGTCCGGCGGCAACAAGCTGCCCGACGATATCGGACCGGCGCTGGACCTGCTGCACGAGTGTGACGCCCTGGCAGGTATCCTTGGCGAGCGCTTTACCAACAGCTACCTGGCGGTAAAGCGGGCCGAGCACCGTGAGTACTTTCAGGTGATTTCGTCCTGGGAGCGTGAGCACCTGCTGTTGCGGGTGTGAGCCGCCGCTTTGGAGGACGTCCCGGGGTGGCGCAAGCCTGAGAAGGTGGCGCGAAGCTCAGAGAGTGGCGTAGGCCTGAGAAGGTGACGCGATCCCGAGAAGGTGGCATGAGGCACCATCAGCGAGCCAGGCCAGGTGCCTGGCTCGCTGCGTTGTGGGGCTATGGCGTCGGTGCGTGGTGGTGATTATTCCATGTCTTTATCTTGAAGATGTCTCCTTTCGCCGCGTAGAATGCGATCTAGTGTTGAATAAAATAACCACTTTGGGAGTCCGTCATGTCCAGCCGTTCCACCGCTACCGATCCCCGTGGAGGGGCCGCCGAGGTCCAGCATGCCGCGTCCTGGTATGCCGCCTCGGCCAATGCCTCACCCCAGCGCCCGGCCCTCGAGGGAGAGGTGAGCTGTGATGTCTGCGTGGTCGGGGCCGGCTTCACCGGCATCTCCGCCGCGCTCCATCTGGCGGAGCAGGGGCTCAAGGTGGTGGTACTGGAGGCGGCCAGGGTCGGTTACGGCGCCTCGGGCCGCAACGGCGGTCAGATCGTCAACAGCTACAGCCGCGACATGGACGTGATCGAGGACAAGTACGGCGCCGACACCGCGCGTGCCCTCGGCGACATGGCCTTCGAGGGCAATCGCATCATCCGTGAGCGCATCGCCCGCTACGACATCCAGTGCGACCTGCGTGAAGGCAACCTGTTCGCCGCCTGCAACGAGCGCCAGCTCAAGGGGCTGCGCGAGCATCAGGCGCTGTGGCAGCGCTACGGCCACGACGGGCTGGAGCTGTTGGAAGGCGACGCCTGTCGCCGCGAGGTGGGCAGCGATCGCTATACCGGCGCCCTGGTGGACCACTCCGGCGGTCACCTGCATCCGCTGAACCTGGTGCTGGGCCAGGCGGCGGCGCTGGAGTCCCTGGGCGGTGTGATCTTCGAGCAGAGCCCGGTGGAGTCGCTGGTACACGGCCAGCCGGTGGTACTGAAGAGCCGCAACGGCAGCGTTCGCGCCGAGCGTGTGGTGATGGCGGGTAACGCCTACATGAGCGGCGTGATGCCGGAGCTCGAGGCCAAGTCGATGCCCTGCGGCACCCAGATCATCACCACCGAGCCGCTCGGCGAGGACCTGGCCCGGGAGCTTCTGCCCAACAACATGGCGGTGGAAGACTGCAACTATCTGCTCGACTATTTCCGCCTGACCCACGACAACCGCCTGATCTACGGCGGGGGAGTCAACTACGGCGGCGAGGACCCCCAGGACATCGAGGCGGTCATTCGTCCCAAGATGGAAAAGACCTTCCCGATGCTCAAGACGGTCAAGGTGGACTACGCCTGGAGCGGGACCTTCCTGATGACTCTCAACCGACTGCCCCAGTTCGGGGTGATCAATGACAACGTCTACTACGCCCAGGGCTACTCCGGTCATGGCGTGACGTGCACCCACCTGGCCGGTCGCCTGATCAGCGAGGTGATGACCGGACGTGACGAGCGCTTCGATGCCTTTGCCGGCCTGCCGCACCTGCCGTTCCCTGGCGGCCGCATGCTCAGGGTGCCGCTGTCCGCCATCGGCGCCTGGTACTACCAGACCCGGGACAAGCTGGGCATCTAGCCGCTGGTCGGTTTCACGGGGCCTTGCCATAGGCCGCTGCCACAGGCCGTTGCCACTGATAGTGCGGGCAAGCCAATGGCAGCGGGATCGCTCCGTGACCCGCGCTCCCGGCTTGTGAGGCCCATTACTGCGTCTCGCCCAACGCCTCGCTGCCTCCGGCAGCGAGGCGTTGTGATGTGTGGGCAGGGGTGTGCCAATGGCATAAGAGGCGAGGGCAGCAGCGCCCGTCGTCGCCGATTGGGGGCACCTTTGTCGGTGAGTTGCGACAGCCTCACAAACAACTTGCAAGTGGCTCCATGGTTCTTCGAACGCTGTTCGATAACGACTAGGATAGGGTTATCACATCGCCAAGACATCTGCCGTGGCGCCTCTCGCACGCTAAGCGAGCGCCCTGGCGGAGCAAGGAGAACAGCATGAGCAAGTCGATCATCGTCGGTTCCACCCTCGCGGTCTTTGGCCTTGGTGGCCTGGCATTTGGCGCCTGGCAGGTGCAGCAGGCGCCCCAGGGGCCGCAGTTCGCCGATATTGCCGCCGTCACGCCGGTCACCGAGACCGTCTCCACGCCGCGAGAGGTCTGCGAGAACGTTCAGGTGACACGCCAGGCGCCGACCCGGGATCCGCACAGTATTCTGGGCAGCGCTGCCGGTGCGGTGGTCGGTGGCCTGGTGGGCAACCAGATCGGCGGTGGCAGCGGCCGCAAGATCGCCACCGTGGCCGGTGCCATCGGCGGTGGCTTCGCCGGACGCGAAGTGCAGCGTCGGGTCGAGGCCGGCCAGACCTATACCACCACCGAACAGCGGTGCCACACCGTCAACGACACCCGTGAAAAGACCCTGGGCTACGACGTGGCCTGGGAGTATGACGGCGTGCGTCAGGTGGCGCGTCTGGAGCAGGCGCCCGACGGCGAGCGTGTGCTGATCGAGCAGGGTCAGCCCCAGTGGGACGTGGTCCGGGGTACCCCCGACAAGTCCTGATAGAGCCCTGATAGAGCCCTTATAGAGTCCTGGCGGGAACCTGGTTCCGGTCTTCAGCCTTCGCGTAAACACCCAGCCCCCGCCAACCGGTATCTTTCGATGCTGGCTGGCGGGGGCTGTTGTCGTCGCTCTAGTTGTGAACCTGAACGTGAACGTGGGCGAGGGCAGGGGCGCTGGCCCCGGGCGCCCTACAGATCGCTGTTGGTCTTGTTGACCACCTTGCCGAGGGCGTCGATGGGCTTGCTGGAGGGGTACTTGTAGGAGGCGAAGCGCACCGCCAGCACGGACAGGGCCAGCAGGAAGATGCCGCCGCACAGGTACAAGAGACCGGCGTCGGGCTTGGGGTGGTGGGAAATGTCACCGATCAGGTAGCGGGTCAGGGCGGTGATGGCGACATACAACAGGAAGCGAATCGGCAGGTGATTGGTCTTGAAGTAGATGCCCACCATGGCGCCCAGCTCAAGATAGATGAACAGCAGCAGGATGTCGTCGACGCTGGCGTGGCCACTGGTCAGCATGTCGAGGAAGGCGACCACCGAGGCCCAGGCGATCATCCCGCCGATGACGAAGAGTCCCAGGTAGTGAAAGCCTTCCACGAGCAGGTTGCCGATGGTATCGGCGTGATGGTGCATCTTGTCGCGGCTGGTGCGAGCCCATTTCACAGGCGATTCCTCATCGGTGTGGTGGCGTCTTTCACGCTAGCCCGGCGTGGTAGGCGTGACAAGCCGATACTCCGTTGGTTCAGGGCGGTTTGTTGACGCAGTCACGCGGATTGCGCCGCTTTTCACCGGCATACTGAAACGCCGCCGTATCGACAAGGAGCCGGTCGATGGTGACGACGCTGCCCCAGGCCTTCTTTCGCAACTTTATCGGTCCCTCGCCGGACTGGTACAAGACCGCCATCCTGGTCTGCCTTGTGATCAATCCGCTGGTCTACGCCTGGTCTGGGGGATTCGTCGCGGGATGGCTGTTGCTGGTCGAATTCATCTTCACCTTGACCATGGCGCTGAAGTGCTATCCGTTGCAGCCTGGTGGGCTGCTGGCACTGGAAGCGGTGGCCATCGGCATGACCGGCCCCGACAGTGTGATGCACGAGGTGGCGCTCAACCTGGACGTCCTGCTGTTGCTGGTGTTCATGGTGGCGGGCATCACTTTCATGAAGCAGCTGTTGCTCAAGGCGTTCACACGCCTGCTGATCGGTGTCACGTCCAAGCGTCTGCTGTCGCTGTGTTTCTGCGTGACGACGGCAGCGCTCTCCGCCTTTCTGGATGCCTTGACGGTGATCGCGGTGGTGATCAGCGTGACGGTGGGTTTCTACGCCATCTATCATCGGGTGGCGTCGATGAAGGGGCAGCACGACGATCATGACCACAGCGATGATAGCGGGCTCCCCGAGGTCAGCCACCAGGACCTGATCGACTATCGTCGCTTTCTGCGCTCGCTGCTGCTCCACGCCGCCATGGGGACCGCCCTCGGCGGTGTCACGACCATGGTCGGTGAGCCCCAGAACCTGATCATCGCCGAGCAGGCTGGCTGGGGCTTTGGCGAATTTGTGCTGCGTATGGCGCCTGTCACTCTGCCGGTGCTGGTGGCAGGCCTTGCCACCTGCCTGCTGGTGGAAAGCCTGCGCTGTTTTGGTTACGGCCAGCGTCTACCGGCCAAGGTACGCGCCATCCTGGTCGAGCACGACCGCCAGGAGCGGGCAGGCCAGTCGCTGATCGAGGTGGCCAGGTTATGGGTGCAAGCGGCGGTGCTGGTCTGGCTGGTGGTGGCGCTGGCTCGCCACGAGGCGTCGGTGGGGCTGATCGGGCTTGCCGTCATTGTGTTGGCAAGCGCCTTTCTCGGTGTCACCGAGGAGCACGCCCTTGGCAAGGCCTTCGAGGAAGCCTTGCCCTTCACCGCCCTGCTGGTGGTGTTCTTCGCGGTGGTGGCGGTGATCATCGAGCAGGATCTGTTTGCACCGGTGATCGAGCTGGTGCTGTCACGCCAAGGCAGTGAGCAGCTGGGCCTGGTGTACGTGACCAATGGTCTGCTGTCGATGGTCTCGGACAACGTCTTCGTCGGCACCGTCTACATCAGCGAAATCCACTCGGCCTTAAGCGCTGCGCGCATCGGCGCCGAGCAGTTCGACCTGCTGGCCGTGGCGGTGGCCTGCGGCACCAACCTGCCGTCGGTGGCGATGCCCAATGGCCAGGCTGCCTTCCTGTTTCTGCTGACCTCGGCGGTGGCACCGCTGATTCGCCTTTCCTACGGCCGCATGGTGTGGATGGCCGCACCCTATACCCTCGCACTCAGCCTGGTGGGGTTTGTGTGCGTACGCTACGTGCTGGTGCCTGCCAATCAGGCGATGCAGGCCATGGGGTGGCTGTAGGGTTGGTGTGCTCGCAGATCCAGGTTGCGTCAAGCCTGGCGCAGGTCTCCTTGAAGGACCTTCTTCTCCGCCACCAGCGGTGCGCTCTTCTGATCGAAGGCATGAAAGTGGTCGGTGTCCAGATGCCATCTGAAGGCGTCTTGGTCCCGGTAGAGCTCGTAGAGGACGAAGGTGTTCTCGTTCCGTAGTCGAACCACATCGAAGCGCTGGCAGTGACGTTCCTTTTCCAGGCTATCCGAGGCTTGGCGCAGCAGTAGTGCCTCGAGGCGATCGGCACACCCTTGCTGCGGGGTAAAACTGACGATGACGGCGTGCACGGTGAATGTCTCCTGTCTGGGGTGGATGAGAGCGGTGACTGATGAGAGCGGGGTGGATGAGCGTTGGTGTCGGCAGCTCGGTGCCGACACCCGTCTCCTTGTCGATGTGACGCTACTGAGGGTCGTCGGCGCCATGCGCTGGCTTGCCAGCTAGCGCACGCCCTCTGAATTTTTTCCAAAGGCGGCTGCGATAGCGCTTCCAGGCCGGGATCTGAGACGCGATGGTCAGCACGATCACGGCGATCAGCAGTAGCGACACCGGTCGCTCGAAGAATCCCATCAGGCTGCCCTCGGACACCATCAGGGCGCGGCGCAGGTTTTCATCCGCCATCGGGCCCAGAATGACGCCGATGACCAGAGGCGAAATGGGGTAGTCCATCTCGCCCAGGAAGTAGGCGGCGATGCCGATCGGCACCATCAGGTAGAGATTCAGCAGGCTGAGGCCCAGCGCGTAGGACCCGATGACCGACAGCACCGCGACAATCGGCAGAAAGATCGACGAGGGTACCCGCAGCACCTTGATGACGTGCTTGGCCAGAAACATGCCGTTGATCCACATGGCCAGGGAGGCGAGGGCGATAATGGCGGTGAGCTCGACCAGGAAGTTGGGCTGGGTGATGGCGATCATCGGACCCGGGTTCAGGCCGTGCAGCATCAACGCGCCAAGCAGCATCACCGCCGGCGGGCTACCTGGAATGCCGAGGGTCGTCAGAGGAATGAGTGCACCACCAATACAGGCATTGTTGGCCGTTTCCGACGAGACCAGGCCGGCAGGTTCGCCCTTGCCGAAGCGTTCAGGGTGGGCAGAGGAGTTCTGGGCGGTGCCGTAGGACACCCAGCCGGCGATATCCTCGCCGACGCCGGGGACGGCACCGATACCCACGCCGATGAACGCCGAGCGGATGACGTGGCGCAGATTGCGGAAGACCGCACGGAATTCGGGCAGCACGCGCTTGACGGGCTGGGGACTGCCGAGGGCTACCCTGTCGCGCAAGGTGCGAATGATCTGCGGGATCGCAAAGGCGCCGATCAACACCGGAACGACCTCGATGCCACCGTCCAGCTCCGGCAGGCCGAAGGTGAACCTGGGGAAGAACTGAAGCTGGTCGCGACCGATCGTCGATAGCGCAAGGCCCAGCAGTCCGGCGATCCATCCCTTGTAGACCAGGTCCTTGCTCGTAAGGGTGCCGCTGATGATGATGCCGAAGAGCGCCAGAAGAAAGAATTCATAGGAGGTGAACTGCAGCGCAGCCTCGGAGATCAGCGGTGCCAGGGCGATCAGCGCGATCATGCCGATCAGGGTGCCGATAAAGGACGCGGTGGTGGTCATGCCGAGCGCCTTGCCGCCTTCCCCCCGTTGGGCCATGGGGTAGCCGTCCATGGCGGTGGCGGCGCCCGCCGCGGTGCCGGGGATATTGATGAGAATGGCCGGGTAGGACCCACCGTAGACCGCCCCCACGTACATGGCGATCAGCGAGATCAGTGCGGTCTGAAGGTCCATCGAATAGGTCAGCGTGGTCAGCAGGGCGACCCCGAGCGTCGCGGTCAGGCCGGGAAGCGCCCCGAAGATGATACCCAGGAAGCTCGACCCCAGCAGTAGCGCCACCATCGCGGGGTTGGTAAGGATCTGCCAGATGGCATGCGCGAATACCGAAAGCTGCGCGATAAAGTCCATGCGAGTGTCTCCTTAACCTTGGGCCGTCAGGTGGCTGACGAGGGCTTGCATGGTGTCTATCACCAGACCTTCCACCGGGAGTGGTACCAGCAGGAAGAAACGGAAGATCGGTACCAGCACCAGGGGAACGGCAATGCTGACCAGCACGACGGTGCGCAGTTTCCTGCATTCGCTAGGCGAATGGCGCAGCAACCACCAGGCGATGGTGGCGACTGTCAGAAGCGTGGCGATAGCTACCAGATCCAAGGCGTACTGCTGAGATGTTGGCCGATGGCTCAGTAGTGTGATGAGCACGCAAGCGATGACGGCGCCGACCAGTGTCAGGGGAATGAGAGCCACCTTCTCGATATAGAAAGGTGTGATGAAGAGAAAGAGGAAGAGGGCGCTGGCCAGTGCAAAATCGACGCTGGGGACGAACGAGTAAACGTACAGACCGATAAAGGCCATGATCACGGCCACACGACAGGAAGCAGAAGCTGGAAAGAACGCCTTCGATCGGCCCTTCGAGGCGCTCTCTCTACGTCTGGCGCCGCCATCGAGGATGGCGCGTCGCAGCAACAGCAGCGACACCAACCCCAGGGTGACGGCGATCGACAGGGGGAACAGCGCGGGGGAAACGTACCAGGCGTTGGTGACACCGCCGTAGCTGTCGGTCATGGGGAAGGTGAGGGATTTTGCGAGCATGGCGAATGCCAGCAGCAGCAGTGCCAGGCTCGTGAAGAAATCGCGGCGTCGCCGCTGGATGAGTTCGTCGTTCCCCGAGAAAGCGGCGCCTGCCTGATTCTCGGGTTCAGGGAGCTGTTTGCTGTCAACCATGATGTGTCCAGTGAACCTGATGTTCTACGAGGTATTGACGTGGCCCGGGAAATGCCCGGAGGCAACGATTGCCTCCGGGCCTTCGGTTATCGGGAACGAAGAAGTCGCGATCAGGGCCTTGGAATATTCAATTCCTCCGGATTGATGGAAGCAGACTCGAGGTCATACAGCGTCCATGAGAAGAGGGACTCGAGCCGAGAGAATTCCTCCGAGGCTTCTTCTCCCGTCTTGCCGGACAACTGGAAGTAGTTGTCCTCTGCCCACTGTTTTACCGCGTCGGTTTCCAGTGCCTGCTCGAACGCCTGTTCAAGGGTCTCCTTGACCTCCTCCGGGGCATCGTCGCGGACGGCAAAACCGATGGTCTGTCGAATAGGCAGATATTCCTTCAACTGCGGATAGCTGTCGAAGGCAGAGGGGATTTCACCGGTTCCCTCGATGTCGACCGGGCTATCGGTCAACACCGCCAGGGGCCGAAGTCGATTGGCCGCAATCAGTTGCTGCTGCTCGGCAAGAGAGGTGATGACCACGCTGACTTCACCCGTGATGGCGGCGTTCTGGCCCGGCGCGGAACCCGGGTAGGGAATGAAGTTGAGGTCTGCCCCCGTGCCTTTCTCGAAGGCGAGCAGATTGAGGTGATGAACGGAGCCCGAGCCCCCCGCGGCTGCCTTGATGGTGACGTCGCCGCTGGAGGCCGCCTCCACCAGTTCTTCCAGGCTGGTATAGGACGAATTGCTGCCCACGGAGATCAGGTCCGGCGATCCCCCGATGATGAAGGGGTACCAGCTGTCGAAGGTATTTTCCCAGCCGCCCTGGACCGCCGCGGCGACATTCGATTCGGACAGACCTGCCAACGTGTAGCCGTCGGCGGGCTGGTTGCTGACATGGCTCATGCCGATGGAGCCGGCGACACCGCCCGGTTTGTTGACCACGTTGATGCGCCTGGGAAGGAAGGCGTTCATTTCTGCACTGACGACCCGGTTTGCGACATCGGTGCCGCCGCCGGCCGACCACACGACCACATTGGTGATGTCGCGTTCGGGGTAGTCCGCGGCGGCTGCGTGAAAGGAGAGACCCATGAGCAGGGCGATTGCTGGCGTGACATGACGTTTCATTTGGCTTCCTCGTCGCTTGTTGTTGTGCCGGTCGCCCGGGTGGCTGACGCGGTCTGGTCTTGACCGGCTTTGTGCATGTGTTAATGTATACGTTAACGAGTTGGTCGTCAAACGCTGGTGAAAGGGCCACAGAAACGGTCCCTCGGAACATCGAAATCCCGGAACAAAAAGAAGACTGACCAACGCAAGAACAGAACAACGAGACCCAGGAACAACATGATCGAACTCGAAGCGCTGGACTATAGCGGTGGCGACTTGAAGCGGCCCGAATGCGTGCTGACACATTCGAGTGGCCTGCTGATGACCGCAGACTGGACCGACAGCGGTGGCGTGGCGATCTTCCGCCATGCAGATCGCGCGCCGGCCCTTCGCATCCTGTCGAACCAGCAGGGCTTCCAGCTTCGTCCCAACGGTATTGCTCTGGAAGACGACGGCGGTGTGATCGCGACCCATCTGGGCGAAGACCAGGGGGGCGTCTTTCGGCTGCACGTCGACGGCGCCCTGGAGCCATTGGTGACCGAGATCGACGGTGTCGCCCTGCCTCCCACCAACTTCGTTCATCGAGACGGCGCCGGTCGCCTCTGGATTACCGTCAGTACCCGTCAGCAGCCCCGCGCCAAGGGGTACAGCGCGGCGGTGGCCGACGGTTTTATTGCTCTGGCCAACGCCGATGGCAGTGACGCCAGAATCGTCGCCGATGGCCTGGGTTACACCAACGAGTGTGCCCTGCACCCCGATGGCCGGTGGCTTTACGTCAATGAAACCTTTGCCCGCCGGCTGAGCCGTTTTTCCGTGGAGGAAAAGGGACGACTCGGCGAGCGCCAGACTGTCTGCGAGTTCGGCCCTGGCACCTTCCCCGATGGGGTGACCTTCGATGTCGAAGGCGGGGCCTGGATCACCAGTATCGTCAGCAATCGGGTCATCCGGGTCTCGCCGACCGGGGAGCAGAGTGTCGTGCTGGAAGACAGCGACGAGGCCTA
This sequence comes from Halomonas sp. BN3-1, assembly GCF_003056325.1. Taxonomy (NCBI): domain Bacteria; kingdom Pseudomonadati; phylum Pseudomonadota; class Gammaproteobacteria; order Oceanospirillales; family Halomonadaceae; genus Halomonas; species Halomonas sp. BN3-1. The sequence goes on from NZ_PYVV01000007.1 coordinate 145,093, forward strand.
TCTCAAGCAAGTGGAGGAGGCGTTTGACGCCGGTCGGATGGGTCGCCCTCACCTGGATGGCGTCGTCAGTCGTCGACTCGGTCACGTATCGAGCCTGGCATTTGGCGGCAGCGACCTCGATCGGGCTTACCTTGGCTGCCTGCTGGGGGACCGCCTTGCCTCGTTTCAGGCGCCAGTGCGCGGCGTGGCGCCGATACATTGGCGTGCTCCCTTGACCCGATTGCGTTCGGCACTCGCCGGCGCCGATGCCTGACTTCTTCAAGTAACAACCAACAATAGCGAGAGGCTGTCAAATGACCAACAAGACCCACTTTTCCATCGCTGTCTTTCCCGGTGACGGCATTGGCCAGGAAATCATGAAGCCGTGCGTCACGCTGCTGGAGGCAGCCATGGCGCGGGTCGGGGGCGTATCGGCGAGCTTCGAGGAGCTGCCTGCCGGTGCCGCCCACTTCAGGGATACAGGGGAGTCGCTTCCCGAGGCCTCGTTGAAGCGTGCCGATGAAGCCGATGCGATCCTGCTGGGTGCCATGGGGCTGCCGGACGTTCGCTATCCGGATGGCACCGAGATCTCGCCACAGATCGACTTCCGCTTCCGTTTCGGCCTGTACGCCGGGGTCAGGCCGGTGCGCACCATCGCCGGGCTTCAGCCGATGCTCAATAACCCCAGCGCCCACGAACTCGACTTCGTGATCGTGCGGGAATCCACCGAGGGCCTGTTTGCGTCTCACGGCAGGGGCGAGATCAAGGGCGACGAGGAAGCGCGCGATACCCTGGTCATCACCCGGGATGTGAGTCAGCGACTGTTCGACTTCACCCTGGCGCTGGGACAAAGCCGCCAGGCCCAGGGGGGGAAGGGCAGGGTGACCTGTGTCGACAAGGCCAATGTGTTCAAGTCCTTTGCCTTCTTCCGCAAGATCTTCGACGAGCGGGCCGAGGCGCATCCGCAGCTCGACTGCGACCACATGTACGTGGACGCGGCGGCGCTCAACATGGTCACCAGGCCCTGGGATCTCGACGTGATGGTCACCGAGAACATGTTCGGCGACATACTGTCCGACCTGGGCGCCGGTCTGATCGGTGGCATGGGTTACGCGCCTTCCGCGGACATCGGCGATGATCACGCGGTCTTTCAGCCATGCCATGGCAGTGCGCCGGATATCGCTGGCAAGGGCCTCGCCAATCCAACGGCCATGGTGCTGTCCGGTGTGATGATGCTGGAGTGGCTGGGAGAGAAGCACGACTGTGAGCCGGCGCTGAAGGCAGGCAAGTTGCTGCGAGAAGCCGTGGACGCTGCCTTTGCCACTGGCACCCTGGTGACCTGCGAGCTGGGCGGGGATGCCGGTACGACCGCTGTGTTCGAGGCGGTCATGGCCCAGCTGGTCGAGCTTCCGATCCAGTAGCTTTTGATGGTTGGGTGGTGCGCCGCTCACAATGGCAGGTCGCAGGAGGTAGGTTATTGATGGAAAAGCTAAGGGTGGCGGCGGTTGGCGCCGGATACTTCAGCCAGTTTCAATATGACGCCTGGTCACGCATCCCCGAGGTTCAGGTGGTGGGCGTGTGTGATCAGGACACCTCTCGTGCTCGGGAGGTGGCCAAGCGTCATGGGGGCTGGGAGGTCTACTCGGATGTCCTGGCGATGCTGGAGGAAGCGCGCGCCGACGTGCTGGATATCATCACGCCGCCCTCTTCACACCTGGCCTTGATCCGCCTGGCGGCGGAGCGCGGGGTGAACGTGATCTGCCAGAAGCCGTTCTGCAAAAGCCTGGAGGAGGCGCGCCAAGCCGCCGCCCTGGCCGAGCAAAGCGGGATCGAACTGATCGTTCATGAAAACGTCCGGTTTCAGCCCTGGTACGAGGAGATCCAGCGGCAGATCGCCGCGGGCAGGCTGGGGCAGATCTATCAGGCGACGTTCCGGCTGCGCCCTGGAGATGGACAGGGGCCGCAGGCCTATCTGGAGAGGCAGCCGTACTTTCAGAAGATGGAGCGGTTTCTGATCCACGAGACCGGGATACATTGGATCGACACCTTTCGCTATCTCTTCGGCGAGGTGTCCGCTGTCTATGCCGAACTGAGGCGCCTCAACCCGGCTATCGCCGGTGAGGATGCGGGGCATGTCATCATGGAGTGTGCCGGCGGGGTTCGCGCCGTTCTGGATGGCAACCGCCTGTCCGATCATTGCGCCGAAAACCGGCGGCTGACCATGGGCGAAATGACCATCGAAGGAAGCGAGGGTGTGCTGGTACTGAGAGGCGATGGCAGCCTGGGTTACAGAAGGCACGGGGAAAATCTGTGGCAGGATATCGACTATGAGTGGGTGGATCACGGTTTTGGCGGGGACTGCGTGTATCGGTTCAGCCGCCATGTGGTGGATGGCCTGATGGGGCGGTCGAGGTTGGCAAATACCGCGTCTGACTATCTCGCCAACATGAACATCGAAGAGGCTGTCTACACCTCTGCCAGAGAAGGCAGGCGGCTTCGTGTGTCCAGTGACGTCTGTGGAAGCTGAGGATTTGCAGCGATGAACTCAAGAGACACGTCTTCTCGATCCGTGCCGGCGAGCAGGGGCGAGGGGCCTCCGGGGGACAAGCTGTCGCTGCCGGAAAAGGCGTACTACGAGATAAAGCGTCGGATACTCGACAACGAGTTTTCCTCGGGATCCTTTCGCCTCGAGAAGGAGTTGGCGGAACTGCTCGACATGAGCCGGACGCCCGTTCGAGAGGCAATGATTCGGCTGGCCAATGAAGGGCTGGTGGAAATCAGGCCGCGCCACGGTATGCGCGTGTTGCCGGTATCGGCCGAGGATATGGTCGAGATATACGATGTGTTGACGGCGCTCGAGACCCAGGCGGTCGAGTTGCTGGCACGACGTGGATTATCCGACCAGGAGCTCGGCCAGTTGATGGATGCGGTGGATGAAATGGACGATGCCCTGGCCGATGACGACCTGACCCGCTGGGCAGCGGCGGACGAGCGATTCCATCTGCTGCTGGTGGAGTTGTGCGGCAATCGCCGCATCGCCACCATCGTCAACACCTATTGGGATCAGTCCCACCGTGTGCGCATGTTGACCCTGGGACTACGGCCACGGCCGACGTCATCGAACAACGACCATCGGGCCGTTGTCCAGGCCATTCAGAATGGTGACGTCATCGCCGCCAGGGACCATCACCGGGAGCACCGGGTAAATAGCGGCAGGATGCTGGTGGAGCTACTCGACAAGTACGGTCTTTCTTCGATCTAGGCGTGTGTCGCGATACGAAAACCGGGAGCGCATTGCGCTCCCGGTTTCGTTACACCAGCGCGTAGCCCAGCGCCACGAAGCCGAGGCTGGTGACGGTTGCCCCGATCAGGGTGTAGGGCAGCTGGGTCAGGGCGTGCTGCATCGGCAGGACGCCGCTGCCCTGAGATGACAGTACCGAGGAGTCCGAGAAGAAGCAGGCGTGGCTGCCGAAGCTCGAGGCCGACAGCAGGGCGCCCACCACCAGTGGCATCGACACCTCCATATGGGCGGCCATCGGGATCACGATGGGGATCGAGATCACGAACACGCCCCAGGACGATCCGGTGGCAAATACCACCACCGCCATGGAGATGAAGACGATGGCCGGCAGCAGCGCCGGGGTGATGTAGGGCGCCAGGGTGTCGATCATGAACTGGGTCATGCCGAGCTGGTCGTTGACCTCCTTGAGCACGAAGCCAACGGCGACGATGGCCAGCGGCAGCATCATGGTGCGAAAGCCGTCCATGATCGAGTCCATCAGGCTCGAGAAGGTGGACAGGCGCTGCACCAGGAACAGCACGATGGTGAACAGGGTGGCGGCGATGACGCCCTTGAGCAGGTCGATCTCGAAGTAGGCGCTGGCGCCGATCAGCACCGCCATCGGGGCGACGAAGTTGAACAGGCCAAGCCAGGGGTTGCCACGCGGGGTGTCGTCGCCAAGCGGCTCATCCGGGGCGCCGTCGGGAATCGTCTGGCCGGCGCGGGCGCGGGCCTCGGCGGCCTTCATCGGGCCAAGGTCCGGCACGATGCTCATGGCCACCAGAAAGACCAGGCCCATGGCGACCCAGCCATACAGCATGTAGGGAATCGACTGGATGTACAGCCACATGCCGGGGCCATCGGTGGCGCCGTTGGTTTCCAGCAGCTCGGCAAAGTACACCGCCCAGGTCGAGATCGGCACCAGGACGCAGATCGGGGCGGCGGTGGAGTCGACGATATAGGCAAGCTTTTCCCGCGATACGCCGAAACGGTCGGTCAACCGCTTCATCGCCGCCGAGGTCGCCAGCGCATTGAGGTAGTCGTCGATGAAGATCAACAGTCCCAGTACCGCAGTGCACAGCAGTGACTGACGGCGGGTCTTGACCAGGCGGCTCATGAAGTGGCTGAAGCTAAGGGTACAGCCGGACTTCTCGAGCATGGCGATAAAGCCACCCATCAGGCCGCATACCAGGATCAGCCAGGCGATGGTCTCGTTCATCATGACCGATAGCGAGACGTCGGCCAGGGCACCGATATAGTCGCTCGGCTCGATCAGGATAAGCCCGGACAGCGCGCCGATGGCCAGGGCCTCCAGGGTCCTGTGGGTGGCAATCGCCACCACCAGCACGATCAGCGAAGGCACCAGGCTGATCCAGCCGAAGGGGGTGCCGGCTTCGTGGTGGAAGGTCAGGCCGGCCACCAGGGCAATGAGTCCTGCGACCATGGCAAAGGTGCGACCCTTGCCTTTCTGGCTGGGCTTGCCGGGGGCGAAGGGATGGGTGGACGGTGCGTTGGTCTGGGTCATGGCGTCACCTCCAGTGCGAGGCCTGGATCGATGACAAGGGGCGTTGTGGTTGTCATGAGGGAGGTACCCGTGATTGCTGTGAGTTATATCGGGTTGTTGAGGTCTTGCGTTCGTGCCGGGCGAGCGCACAGGGCGTCCCCGCCCGGTACGGGAGTCCGGGGCGTTAGCGTCGTGATTTCCCGCGTTCAGACGTGGCGCAGGTACCAGTCGTACTCCAGGCGACTGACGCTTTGCATGGCCAGTTCGCGCTCGGCGCGACGGTTGGCCAGAAACACCTTGAGAAACGCCTGGCCGAAGGCTTCTCCGAGCGGTTCGCTTTGCTCCAGCAGGTCGAGGGCTTTTGACCAGCTGTTGGTCAGGGTGGGCTCGTACTGGCGGTAGGCGTTACCAGTGACGGGCTCCCCCGGCGAGACAGCGGTATCCAGACCGTGACAGACCGAGGCCAGCAGGGTGGCCAGCAGCAGATAGGGGTTGGCATCGGCTCCGGCTACTCGATGTTCTACCCGGCGGGCGGCGTTGGCTCCAGAGGGGATCCGCAGTGCCACCGAGCGGTTATCGTAGCCCCAGGTCGGCGTCATCGGCACATAGAGGCCGGGCTGAAAACGTCGAAAGGAGTTCAGATTGGGCGCAAACAGCGCCATAGAAGCAGGCATCAGCTCCATCAGGCCTCCGATGGCATGACGCAAGGCAGGGGTTCCCAGCGGGTCGCCATCGCTGTCGGCGAAGACATTGTCGCCGCTTTCGTCGATCAGGCTCATGTGGACGTGCATGCCGTTGCCGGCCTCGCCGCCGTACAGCTTGGCCATGAAGGTGGCCTCGAAGCCGTGGCGCAATGCCACGCCCTTGATCAGGCGCTTGAGCAGCACCGCGCTGTCGCAGGCCTTCATCACGTCATCGCCGTGGATCAGATTGATCTCGAACTGCCCCGGGGCGCATTCCTTGAGCGCGGTGTCCAGCGGCAGTTGCTGTAGCTGGGCGGCGGCGTGCACCTCCTCGAGGAAGTCGGCGTACTCGTCGAGTTCGTTGATCGAATATAGCTGGCTATCGCTCGCCCGCTCGCCGCTGGCCGGGGAGCGGCAGGGCTGGGCCATACCCATCTCGTCGCGTTGGCGATCGACCAGATAGAATTCGAGCTCCAGCGCGACCACCGCCTTGAGGCCGCGCTCGGCCAGTCGCTCGACCTGGCGCGCCAGCACGTTGCGGGGATCGGCGAAGAAGGGGCCGTCCTGGTCGTCGCGCATGTTCATCAGCAGTTGCGCCTGGCGTCCCTTGCGCTGCCAGGGTGTGACCATCAGGGTGCCGGGAATGGGACGGCAGACCTGATCGCGATCGCCGATGTCGAGCCCCAGCCCGGTTTCCTCGACGGTATTGCCGGTGATGTCGAGGGCGAACACCGAGCCGGGGAGCTGGATGCCGCTTGCGTAGGCCTTTTCGAGGTTGTCACGGGGGATGCGCTTGCCGCGCAGCACGCCGTTCATGTCGCTGATCAGCAGGTCTACGCTGTCGACCTCGGGATGTCGGGCCAGAAAGTCGCGAGCTTCGTCGACGCTGGGGGTGCCCATGCTGTCACCTTTTGTTGGTTCGTTGTGATGTGGCTAGTGTTTCGCTGACCGGGCCATGGTGTCAAATTATTTACGCGTAGAGGTGAGGAGCCTGTCGAGGTGTCGAGTGGTCTTTGGTTTTATGTAAATCAGTAAAAACAGATAGTTGGCAGTCTTTCTGTCAAGATTTTCGGCGCCGGGCTTGGCAAGAAAATCCGACCAAGGTATGTTGAGGAAACCATAACAACGGATAGAGCTGCGAGGAGTTCGATGAACAATCGTCCGCTGGTTGGCGTCATCGCCTGCCGTCGAGAGGTCGAGGGTCACCCGGCCCACATGGTGACCGACAAGTATCTGCGCGCCCTGCGTGACTACGGTCTTGAACCGATCATGCTGCCGGTGTGGCAAGGGCAGGGCCAGGAAGATGCCCGGGCGCTGCTGGCGCGCCTCGATGGACTGGTGCTGACCGGCAGCTACACCAACGTACTGCCCGAGCGCTACGGTGCTGAACGCGAACCGGAGAATACCCGGGACGACGTGGATCGCGACGCCGCCGCCATGAGCTGGGTGCCGCTGGCGCTGGAGCAGCAATTGCCGCTCCTGGGCATCTGCCGGGGATTTCAGGAGCTCAACGTGGCCTTCGGCGGCAGCCTGCACCAGGCAGTGCAGCGGGTGCCGGGGCGGCTGGATCACCGCGAGCCGGAGGGTGAAAAGGCCGAGCAGTATGCGCCGGTACACGACCTCGAGATTCAGCCCGGCGGCCGTCTGGCCGCGCTTTACCCCGAGGCCAGTGCGCGGGTCAACTCGCTGCACCAGCAGGGTGTCGATCGACTTGGTGAGGGGCTGCGCGTCGAGGCGCTGGCGCCGGACGGGCTGGTGGAGGCCATCTCGGTGGCTGACGCGCCGGGGTTCACCCTGGCGGTACAGTGGCATCCGGAGTGGGAGCCCCAGTCCCATCCGCTGTATGACGCCATCTTCAAGGGCTTTGCTGCTGCCTGTGCGACGCACTAGGGCTTGTCTGAAAAGTGCCTGCACTCGGTAATACGGCGTTAAAAATCGGATCAAAATGCTCATTTACACCCCGTAAACTGCGCTTTCTCACCGATTTTTGCCTTGTCTAACCTTCGCTCGTCGACTTTTCGGACAGCGCCTAATGTCCTGGGCGTCGGCGCCGTGCCGAGTTGGTCAATGACGTCAGCCAGGCGGTGTGTTTGACGCTGTGTTCTGCCTGCTTCGATGAATACTGTGCCGACTTACCACTGTCGGTGGGGAAAAGCTGTCCGCTGCCTCGACAGGCATAGAGATCCTTCTATGCTCAAACGGTGAGGATCGCCCCTGATGCTCGCAGTTGGATCTCCCCTCTCAAGGAATCGAAGGAGAAGACCATGGTGATCAAGCGTTCGTCTTTGATGCTGGTGCTTGCGGGTTCGCTGCTGTCTCTGGGCGCGGCGACGGCCCTGGCGGAGTCTAGTGCCCAGGATGAGCATCGCCAGGAAATGGAAGAGCAGGCGGCCACTTCTCAGCCCGGTGAAGGCATGATGGATCAGACCAACGAGACCTTGCTGGAAGGGTCCGCCGCGGCTACCGAGAAGCGTCAGGAAATGCTCGAGGGCTCCTCGGATCCGGGCAATGCCGAGGGCAAGATGGATGGCTACAACGCCGAACTGCTCGAAGGCAGTGCGGCCGCCACCGAAAAACGTCAGGAGATGATGAAAGAGCAGGAGTAAGCCTGCGACGGGGTCATCGACCCAGGCCTCCTGGCGACCCATCACTCAGCAGATGACAGCGGTGCCGTAGTCACAGGGTCACCACGTCGTGCTGGCACCCTTTCTCAACGTCGTCACAACACCTGAAGTCGCCACAACACCTCAAGTCGTCCCAACGAAAGCGCCGCCCCAGGAGGGCGGCGCTGTCGTTGGGATGGTGGTGGTAGCGGAAGTCGGCACGCTGGACGGAGCGGGCGCTGGCTCGCCAGCGCCCGGAGGCGCTCAGGCGCTGGCGTCGCTGGCCGTCGCTACCTTCGTTGCCGCGGTCGCGCGCTGGCCCAGGGTGAACAGCACCGCGGTCAGGGTGGCGACGCCTCCCGCCAGGCCCAGCCACCAGGGCAGGCCGAAACCGGTGCCGAGTGCGCCGAACAGCAGCGCCACGATGCCGACCAGCATGGCGTAGGGAAGCTGCGTCCTGACGTGGTCGATCAGATCACAGCCGCTGGCCATGGCCGCAAGCAGGGTGGTCTCGGCCAGCGGCGAGCAATGATCGCCCCACACCGCGCCGGCCAGCACTCCCGCCACCGAGGCGTACAGCAGCGGCATGCCTTCGGCGGTGCCGGCCATGCCATTGTGCTCGAGTACGGCCCAGGCCAGCGGTACCACCAGCGGCATCATGATGCCCATGACACCCCATGACGAACCGGTGGCGAAGGCGGTGAAGCCGGCCAGGCCGAAGATCACCGCCGGCATCCACTGCGGTGACAGGCTATCGCCCAGCACCGTGACCAGAAAGTCACTGGTGTGCAGGTCCTCGTTCACGCTGGCCAGGGCCCAGGCCATCATCAGGATGGTGATCGGCAGCAGCATCGACTTGACGCCCTCGAACCAGTAGTGGGCGGTTTCGGTCATGCTCATCAGTCGCTGCGCCTGGGTCATGATCACCGCCGTCACGCAGGCCGCCAGCGAACCCCACATCATGGCGCTGAAGGAGTCGCCCTCGCCGAAGATGTCGCGCAGCTGATGGTCACCGCCGCCGAGGGCAGCGAGACCGGTGGCGTAGATCCCGCCCAGGGTGATCGCCACCAGCACGATCATTGGTATCACCGCGTTCAGCGCCCGGGTCGGAATGCCTTCCTTGGTGGGGATGTCGGCTTCCTCGACGATGGCTTCCCGGCTGCTCATTGCCTGGCGGGCGCCGGGCTCGGACAGTGCCTTGCGCTCGGCGGTGAGCATGGGGCCGAAGTCACGACCGCTCCAGGCCACCAGGAAGACGAAGGCGAGCGCCAGGATCGGATAGGCGTTGTAGGGAATGGCGTTAACGAACACCGAGTAGGCGGACTCGTTCCAGTCTTCTATGGCATCCATCGCCTCGCTGATCAGCCCGACCTGAAAGCCGATCCAGGTGGTCACCAGCATGATCGCGGACACCGGTGCGGCGGTACTGTCCACCAGGTAGGCCAGCTTGGCTCGCGAGATCCTCACGCGGTCGGTGATATGGCGCATGGTGTTGCCGACGATCAGGGCATTGGCGTAGTCGTCGAAGAAGATGGCCAGACCCAAAAGCGCGGTGGAATTCTGCGCCTGGCGTCGTCCACGGATCACTCGCGCGATGCGCTCGGCGATGCCGCGGGTGCCGCCGTTGCGCGAGATGATGCCGACCATGCCGCCGATCAGCAGGCAAAACAGCACGATCGACATATGGTCGCTGTCGCTGGCGGCGGACAGCACGTGGACGTTGACCGAGTCACCGAAGGCGCCGAGCAGGGCGCCGGCGTTCATGCCGTGAAGCACCCAGCCGCCGAGCAACAGCCCGGCAAACAGCGCCAGGATGACCTGGCGGAAGGCCAGCGCCAGGGTGATGGCGGTCAGGGCAGGCAGCAGCGAGAGCCAGGCGGGAACAGGGTCGAGTTCGAGGGTGGCGGCGGGGGTGTTGGCGGCGTCGTAAAGCGACAGGGTGCGTGGGCCGTCGGTGACGGTCAGGCTGAGCGTCGCGACCCCGTCGGCGTCGACCTCGAGCGGATGGCGGCGAGTGCCGTCGTCGATGTGCCAGGGGCGGTCGGGATCAAGCCCGCTGGCCTGGACGTCGGTCGCGACCCCTTCGAGCAGGATGTCCGGGCCGCTCAGCTGGGGTGCTGCCTGGACGGTGGAAAGGCTCGACGCTAGCAGCAAGAGCGACAGCAAGAGCAAAGGCACGCATCGGGTTTTTCGCCGGCCCGTCGGCGAAGGACATGGTGGTTTCATGGTGGCCCCGGTTGTTGTTGGAAGGTGTGGAGAGCGCCGTTTGGCGTCAATGAAAGTTGGTCGTTTGGCCATTGGTTGTCAATTTTTTTTGTGGTTAAAAATAAAAAATATCGACATTGTACGATGGTCGTAGACTATTAATCAGTGACTTATGGTTTTTTTCTAAGGAAATGCTGCGCTGGGCTTGGCTTTCATGAGAAGGGTGGTTATGTTGAGTAAACCATAACAAAGCAACTCACCAATATCGGGAGACTTGGCCATGACCTCGCCAGGCGCCGCACGGCTCAAAGAGCTCGATCGCGAACACCATCTGCACTCCTTCACCGACTTCAAGGCGCTCGGGGAGGAAGGCAGTCGTATCATCGTTGACGCCGAGGGGGTCTACATCGAGGACGCGGATGGGCATCGCATCCTCGATGGCATGGCGGGGCTCTGGTGCGTCAACCTCGGCTATGGGCGTCAGGAGCTGGTGGACGCCGCCAGCGAGCAGCTCACCCAGCTGCCGTACTACAACAATTTCTTCAAGACCACCCACCCACCGGCGGTGGAGCTTGCCGAGACCCTGTGTCGACTGGCACCGGCGCACATGAACCGGGTGTTCTTCACCGGTTCCGGCTCCGAGGCCAACGACACCGTGCTGCGGATGGTGCGTCGCTACTGGGCGCTAAAGGGCCAGCCAGACAAGCAGTGGATCATCGGTCGCGAAAACGGCTATCACGGCTCCACCGTGGCCGGCATGAGTCTGGGCGGCATGGCGCCGATGCATGAACAGGGTGGTCCCTGTGTGCCGGGTATCACCCACATCCGTCAGCCTTACTGGTTCGGCGAAGGGCGTGATCAGACCCCGGAGGACTTCGGTCGTGCCTGCGCCGAGGCGCTGGAGGCGCGTATCCAGGAGCTGGGGTCCGACAAGGTCGCGGCCTTTATCGCCGAACCGGTACAGGGTGCCGGCGGCGCCATCATTCCCCCGGACAGCTACTGGCCGGCGATCAAGGAGGTGCTCGAGCGCCACCAGATCCTGCTGGTGGTCGACGAGGTGATCTGTGGTTTCGGCCGTCTGGGCGAGTGGTTCGGCAGCGTCCACTACGACCTCAAGCCCGACCTGATGCCGATCGCCAAGGGGCTGTCCTCCGGCTACCTGCCGATCGGTGGGGTACTGGTCGGTGATCGTGTCGCCGACACGCTGATCGACGAGGGCGGCGAGTTCTACCACGGCTTCACCTACTCGGGGCATCCGGTGTGCGCCGCGGTAGCGCTCAAGAACCTTGAGTTGATGCAGGCCGAAGGCGTGGTCGAGCGGGTGCGTGATGATCTGGGGCCTTACCTGGCGACGCGCTGGAAGTCCCTGGAGTCCCACCCGCTGATCGGCGAGGCGCGCTCGCTGGGTCTGATCGGCGCCCTGGAGATCGTCGCTGACAAGGACAGCGGCAAGCGCTTCGACAAGTCGCTGGCGGTGGGCAACCTGTGTCGCGATATCTGCTTCGAGACAGGCCTGGTGATGCGCTCGGTGGGAGACACCATGGTCATTTCACCGCCCCTGGTGATCAGCCACGATGAAATCGACGAACTGGTGCGTCTGGCCCGGGAGGCGCTGGACGAGACGCTGCGCCGGCTGACTGCCCAGGGCGTCGAGATCACCGCCGCCGAGGAGGCTGATGCATGAGTCGTCCCCTCGACAAGGCTGGCTGGCAGGCCCTGGCCGACACCCTGACGGCGCGGCTGGAAACCCGCGCCTATATCGATGATCGCTTCGTCGACGCCGCCAGCGGCGAGACCTTCGAGACCATCAACCCCGCCACGGGGGAAGTGCTGGCGCGGGTCGCAAGCTGTGACCAGGCCGATGCCGAGTTGGCGGTTGCCCGCGCCCGGCGCGCCTTTGATGGTGGAGAATGGTCGCGCCTGGCGCCGACCCGGCGCAAGCGGGTGCTGCTGCGGCTGGCCGAGCTGATGGAGGCCCACCGCGACGAACTGGCACTGCTCGACACTCTGGACATGGGCAAGCCGATCACCAGCGCGCTGGGTGACATGGCCGGCGCCATCGGCGCGATGCGTCACCAGGCCGAATCCATCGACAAGCTCTATGGCGAGGTCGCGCCCACCGGCGAAGAGGCGCTCGCGCTGGTGCTGCGCGAGCCGATCGGGGTGGTGGCGTCCATCGTGCCCTGGAACTTCCCGATGATGATGACCGCCTGGAAGATCGCACCGGCCCTGGCCGCCGGCAACAGCGTCATCCTCAAGCCATCGGAGAAGTCGCCACTGTCGGCGCTGCGTCTGGCTGCTCTGGCCCAGGAGGCCGGCCTACCACGCGGCGTGCTGCAGGTGTTGCCGGGCTATGGTCACACCGTGGGCAAGGCGCTGGCGCTGTCGATGGACGTCGACTGTCTGGCCTTCACCGGCTCCACCGCGGTCGGCAAGCAGCTGATGCAGTACGCCGGGCAGTCCAACCTCAAGCGGGTCTATCTGGAGTGCGGTGGCAAGAGCCCCAATCTGGTGTTCGCCGACTGCAGGAATCTCGCCCAGGTGGCGCACCACGCCGCCGAGGCGATCTTCCATAACCAGGGGGAGGTGTGTATCGCCGGTTCGCGGCTGCTGGTCGAGAACAGTGTGCGCGAGGCCTTTATCGAGCACCTGCTGGCGGCGGCCGAGTCGATGCAGCCGGGGGATCCTCTGGACCCGTCGAGCTTCATGGGGGCGATTGTCGATGCGACTCAGCACCGCCGCATCCTCGACTTCATTCGCCAGGGGCAGGAAGAAGGCGGACGGCTGCGTGCCGGCGGCGAGGCGCTCGACGGGCCGGGGCTGTTCATCCAGCCGACGGTGTTCGACGGTGTCACCGAGGACATGACGATCGGGCGTGAAGAGATTTTTGGCCCGGTGCTGTCGGTGTTCGGCTTCGACAGCGAAGAGCAGGCCATCGCCCTGGCCAACGACTCGGTCTATGGGCTGGCTGCCGGGGTGTGGAGTCAGGACGTCGACCGCATCATGCGGGTCAGTCGTCGTCTGCAGTCGGGCCAGGTGTTCGTCAACAACTGGGCAGGCGGGGACCAGAGCGTGCCCTTCGGCGGGGTCAAGCAGTCCGGCAATGGCCGTGACAAGTCGCACCACTCGCTGGCCGAATACACCGAACTCAAGAGCGTCTGGATCGCCTTGAACTAGACTCCCGGTCCGATGTCATCAACGCGCACTGATGGGAGATGACTCCCTGATTGGCCACGCCTTGCGTGGCCTTTTTTGTGGTTTGCAGGGCGGGCAGTGCCTTTGAGTCGACGCCGGCGTGTCCGAGCGCCGCTAGAAGGCTCGCGCTGGGGTGGTGCAGCTGACCAGATGGCAGGAGCTGGGCGGGAGCCGCTAGGCCGACGTCACGGTATTCGCCGCTCGCTAGAAGGCTCGCGCTGGGGTGGTGCAGCTGACTAGCCGACAGAGGGTCTCGCTGGGGTTGCGAAAGCGGTGGGGCACGTTGGTGTCGAAGTAGTACGCCTCGCCGGCGCCAAGTACCCGGGTCTCGGCACCGATGGTGATCTCGATCTCGCCCTCGAGCACGACCCCGGCTTCCTCGCCCTGGTGGGTGATCATCTCGCGGCCGGTATCGGTACCCGGGGGGTAGGTCTCGATCAGAAACGACAGGGCGCGTGACTCGCGGTTGGCGCCCACCAGCTTGAACACCACGTCGCCGCTGCCCATGTCGGTCAGTTCGTCGGCGCTGTAGAACACCTGGTTCTTGCTCTCCAGATCCATGGTGAAGAAGTCGCCGACGCTCATCGGGATGGCGTCGAGGATCTTTTTCAGCGAGCTGACCGAGGGGCTGACCTTGCCCTGTTCGATCAGCGACAGGCTGGAATGGGTCACCCCGCAGCGCTTGGCCAGCTCGCGCTGGGAGATGTTGCGCAGGTTTCGCAGGGCCCTCAGGCGGGTACCGACATCGTCCGACATCGCGGGTTCCTTGGGTAAAGCCAGTGGAAGCCGGCGATGGCGCTGCCATCGCCGGTGGTCGCCGTAGCGCCCATCAGCACAGGGCGTCGAGCTTTTCCTTGAGCAGGGCGTTGACCTGCTGGGGGTTGGCGGTGCCGCGTGAGGCCTTCATCACCTGGCCGACGAAGTAGCCGATCATCTTGCCGCGCTTGTCGGGCTCGGCGTCACGGTACTGGGCCACCTGGGCGGGGCTGTCGCTGATCACCTGGTCGACCATGGCCTCGATGGCGCCGGTGTCGGTGACCTGCTTCAGGCCCTTGGCCTCGATGATGGCGTCGGCGCTGTCGCCTTCACCGTTCCACAGCGCCTGGAACACCTGCTTGGCGGCCTTGCCGTTGATGGTCGAGTCGATCACTCGCTTGACCAGGCCGCCGAGCTGCTCGGCGCTGACCGGGCTGTCGGAGATGTCCAGTCCGTCACGGTTGAGCGCGCCGGACAGCTCGCCCTGGACCCAGTTGGCGGCCTGCTTGGCGTCGCCACAGATGTCCTTGACCTGCTCGAAGTACTCGGCCATCTCGCGGCTGGCTGACAGCACGCCAGCGTCGTAGGCGGACAGTCCCAGCTCGCTCTGGAAGCGCGCGCGCTTCTCGGCGGGCAGCTCGGGCAGGCTCTCGCGCAGGTGGTCGACGTAGGCGCAGTCGAGCACCACCGGCAGCAGGTCGGGGCAGGGGAAGTAGCGATAGTCGTTGGCTTCTTCCTTGGTCCGCATGCTGCGGGTCTCGTCGGCCTCGGGGTCGTAAAGGCGGGTTTCCTGCACCACCTTGCCGCCGTCCTCGATCAGCTCGATCTGGCGCTCGACCTCGTAGGCGATGGCGCGCTCGACGAAGCGGAAGGAGTTGACGTTCTTGATCTCGGCGCGGGTGCCGAATTCCTGCTGACCCTTGGGTCTGACCGAGACGTTGACGTCACAGCGCATCGAGCCTTCGGCCATGTTGCCGTCGGAGATGCCGAGATAGGTGACGATGGAGTGGATCGCCTTGAGGTAGGCCGCCGCCTCCTTGGCCGAGCGCATGTCCGGTTCGGAGACGATCTCCAGCAGCGGCGTGCCGGCCCGGTTCAGGTCGATGCCAGTCATGCCGTGGAAGTCCTCGTGCAGCGACTTGCCGGCGTCTTCCTCGAGGTGGGCGTGGTGCACCCGGATGATCTTGTTCTCGCCGTCCTCCAGGCAGATCTCCACTTCGCCGGCGCCGACGATGGGATGGTGCATCTGGCTGGTCTGGTAGCCCTTGGGCAGGTCGGCGTAGAAGTAGTTCTTGCGATCGAACACCGATACCTCGGGGATCTCGGCATGGATGCCGAGGCCGAATTTCAACGCCATCGCCACCGCCTGCTCGTTGAGCACGGGCAGCACGCCGGGCAGGCCCAGATCAACGGCATTGGCCTGGGTGTTGGGCTCGGCACCGAAGGCGGTGGAAGAGCCGGAAAAGATCTTGGAGCGGGTCGCGAGCTGGACGTGCACCTCGAGACCAATGACGGTTTCCCACTGCATCAGGAGTTCTCCTCGGACATCTCGGGACGCTTCAAATGCCAGTCGGTGGCCTGCTGGAACTGGTGAGCCACGTTGAGCAGACGGGTCTCGGCGAAGTGGGTGCCGAGGACCTGCAGGCCCACCGGACGCTTGCCGGCGAAGCCCGCCGGAACGCTGATGCCGGGGATGCCCGCCAGGTTGACGGCGATGGTGTAGATGTCCTGCAGGTACATCGAGACCGGGTCCTTCTGGGCGCCCAGGTCGAAGGCCGGGGTCGGCGCGGCGGGGCCCATCAGCACATCGACCTCTTCGAAGGCGTCGAGGAAGTCCTGTCGAATCAGTCGGCGAACCTGCTGGGCCTTCTTGTAGTAGGCGTCGAAGAAGCCTTCGGACAGGGTGTGGGTGCCGATCAGGATGCGTCGCTTGACCTCCTCGCCGAAGCCCTCCGCGCGGGAGCGCTTGTACAGATCGATGAGGTCTTCGGGGTTGTCGCAGCGATGGCCGAAGCGCACGCCGTCGTAGCGCGACAGGTTGGAGGAGGCCTCCGCCGGTGCGATCACGTAGTAGGCCGGGATGGCGTAGGCGGTGTGGGGCAGGCTGACCTCGCGCACGCTGGCGCCGAGCGATTCGTAGACCTTGATCGCTTCGCCGATGGCCTGGTTGACGCCGGCATCGAGGCCGTCGCCGAAGTATTCCTTGGGGAGGCCGATCTTGAGGCCGGACAGCGGCGCGCTGAGCTCCTCGGTGTAGTCGGGAACACCGCGGGCCACGCTGGTGGAGTCGCGCACGTCATGGCCGGCGATGACGTTGAGCAGGTGGGCGCAGTCTTCGGCGCTGCGGGCCATGGGGCCGCCCTGATCGAGGCTCGAGGCGTAGGCGATCATGCCGTAGCGCGAGACCCGGCCATAGGTCGGCTTGAGCCCGGTGATGCCGCAGAAGGCTGCCGGCTGGCGGATCGAGCCGCCGGTATCGGTACCCAGCGCCGCCGGCACCAGGCCCGCGGCGACGGCGGCGGCGCTGCCGCCGGAGGAGCCGCCGGGGACGGCGTCAAGATCCCAGGGGTTCTTGACCGGGCCATAGAAGCTCGACTCGTTGGAGGAGCCCATGGCGAATTCGTCCATGTTGGTCTTGCCCAGGCTGACCGTGCCGGCGGCCTTGAGCTTTTCCACCACGGTGGCGTCGTAGGGGGCGACGAAGTTGTCGAGCATCTTCGAGCCACAGCTGGTCTTGACCCCCTGGGTGCAGAAGATGTCCTTGAGTGCCAGCGGCACGCCGGTCAGGCGGCCGGCTTCGCCGCGGGCGCGGGCCTGGTCGGCGGCCTCGGCGGCCTCGAGCGCCTGGTCGGCGGTGACGCTGACGAAGCTGTTGAGTGTGCCGTCGAGGCGGTCGATGCGTCCGAGCAGATCCTGGGTCAGCTCGCGACTGGAGATCTCGCCGGCGTCGAGCGCCTGGCTGATCTCGGTCAGTGTCCTGTCATGCATGGGCCTGGCTCCCTGTATGCGTGAATCCAATGTCGAGAAGGGTGGGGCGCGGGGTCACTCGACGACCCGCGGCACCAGGTACAGGCCATTCTCGACCTGGGGAGCGCAGCGCTGGAAGTGCTCGCGCTGGTCGTTCTCGGTGACCTCGTCGGCGCGCAGGCGCTGGGTGGCATCGAGGGGGTGAGCCAGCGGGGCGACGCCTTCGGTGTCGAGCGCCTGGAGCTGATCGACCATCTCCAGGATCCGGCCGAGATCGTCGTGATAGTGGGCTGCGTCATTCTCAGAAAGGTCGATCCGGGCCAGGTGAGCGGCACGGAGGACCTCGGCGTGTTCAAGCGCCATGATCAATTCCTCGACGGAAGGGGTCCATGAAATGACCGCAGAAGGTACCACATTCGCGCGTCGTCGGGCAGGTCTTGCCGGTCAAGGGAGACGCGCATCACGCTTGCCGCTAGGGGGGGTCAGTGATACCGTTTGCGTCCGCACAGGGTTTCCGGTCTGCACTAGGTATCTTTATCCATGTTCAAACGTTTACGAGGTGTGTTTTCCAGCGATCTGTCGATCGACCTGGGGACGGCCAATACGCTCATCTATGTGCGTCATCGCGGGATCGTCCTGGATGAACCCTCCGTGGTCGCGATTCGGCAGTCCGGCAACATGCGCAGCGTTGCTGCGGTCGGCGCCGATGCCAAGCGCATGCTGGGCCGCACCCCCGGAAACATCACCGCCATTCGTCCGATGAAGGACGGCGTCATCGCCGACTTCACCGTGACCGAGCAGATGCTCCAGTACTTTATCCGCAAGGTGCATCAGAGCACCTTCCTGACGCCGAGCCCCCGGGTCCTGGTGTGCGTTCCCTGCATGTCCACGCAGGTAGAGCGTCGCGCCATCAAGGAATCCGCCGAGGGCGCCGGTGCCCGTGAAGTCTTCCTGATCGAGGAACCCATGGCCGCGGCCATCGGGGCCGGGCTGCCGGTGGAAGAGGCGCAGGGTTCGATGGTTGTCGACATCGGTGGTGGTACCTCCGAGATCGCCATCATCTCGCTCAATGGCGTGGTCTATTCCGAGTCCATCCGCATCGGCGGCGATCGTTTCGACGAGGCCATCAGTTCCTATGTACGGCGCCACTATGGCAGCCTGATCGGCGAAGCCACCGCCGAGCGCATCAAGGAAGAGATCGGCTGTGCCTATCCGGGCGGCGAGCTGCGCGAAATCGACGTGCGCGGTCGCAACCTGGCCGAGGGCATTCCGCGCAGCTTCACCCTCAATTCCCACGAGATCCTCGACGCCCTGCAGGAGCCGCTGGGCTCCATCGTGTCGGCGGTCAAGAGCGCCCTGGAACAGTCACCGCCCGAGCTTGCATCAGACATCGCCGAGCGCGGACTGGTGCTGACCGGTGGTGGCGCGCTGCTGCGTGATCTGGACAAGCTGATCGCCGAGGAGACCGGCCTGCCGGTGGTGGTCGCCGATGACCCGCTCACTTGCGTGGCACGTGGTGGCGGCAAGGCGCTGGAGATGATCGATCAGCACACCTTCGAGCTGCTCTCCAGCGACTGACGACGTCTGGCCCAGGACCTCCAGGGAGTCGGCCTATCAAACCGCTGTTCTCGCATGGCTCCGTGCCCGGGTACCGCATGCTGTTGTGTGCGGTGCTCGCGGGCGGGCTGATGTTTGTCGATACCCACTTCACCCGAATGGAATCGGTGCGTGCCCAGTTGTCGACGCTGGTGGCGCCGATCCAGTGGGCCGTCAGTCTGCCCAGTGACGTGCTCAACTGGGGCGCCCTGGCGCTGTCCGAGCAACGCTCGCTGGTGGAAGAGAACGCGCGACTGCGCGAGCAGCTGCTGACCCTGTCCCATCGGGTACAGCGCATGGCCAGCCTGACCGCCGAGAACGTGCGCCTGCGCGAGCTGCTCGACGCCGCCCGGGATCACGAGGTGCCTTACCTCACCGCCGAACTGCTGTCGCTGGATCCCGACCCCTTCACCCACCAGATGGTGATCGATCGTGGCCGCCGCGATGGCGTCTATGTCGGTCAGCCGGTGATGGACTCCTCCGGTATCGCCGGTCAGGTCAGCGAGCTTTCCGCCTACTCGAGTCGCGTGCTGATGCTTACCGATGCCAGTCACGCCTTGCCGATCCAGGTCAATCGCAACGGGCTTCGCTTCATCATCCAGGGCACCGGCAGCTACGACGCGCTGAAGGTGCTGCACGTGCCGGATACCGCCGACATTCGCGTCGGTGACCTGTTGATGAGCTCCGGCCTGGCCGGACGCTTTCCTGCGGGTTATCCGGTGGCCAGGGTCAGCGACGTCAGTCACGATCCTGGCGAGCCCTTCGCCACGGTCAGCGCCGCTCCCGTCGCCCAGTTGCAGCGCTCGCGTCACTTCCTTCTGCTGTTTCCGCCGGAGCCTGCGCTCGACGTCTCGCGAGGACGCTGGCACCCGGAGCTGGACCCCGAAGCCGTCGAGGCAGCTCGCCGCCTGGGTGAGCTGTTGACGCCCCCCGAGCAAGACGAGGAGGACGACTGATGGCCGCTACCCCTCGCGTCAGCCTGGTATGGGTATGGTTGACCCTGTCTCTTGCGCTGTGTCTGCAGGTCATGCCCATGGCCGACGGCTGGCAGGTCTGGCGGCCCGACTGGCTGGGCCTGATACTGTTGTACTGGTGCATGGCACAGCCCGACCGGGTCGGCGTCTTCCATGGCTTCGTGCTGGGCCTGCTGCTGGACCTCATCGAAGGGGCGCCGCTCGGGCAGAGCGCGCTGACGCTGTCGTTGCTGGCCTTCCTCTCGGCGCTGGTATATCCCCGCTTCAGGACCTACTCGCTGCTCCAGCAGGCGGTACTGATCTTCGTCCTGCTGGGACTGGTGCAATTGGTGGAACAGTGGCTGCGTACCCTGTTCGGCCCGTTTTCCATGCACCTGTCGTTTCTGATGCCATCGTTGATCGGGGCGGCGCTGTGGCCTTGGCTGGCGACCCTGTTCAAGGCCATCGGCCGGCGTTCCGCCAAGACCTGAATCCCTCATGACCTGAGCCCCCACGAAAGCGTTGGAGACGCAAGCGATGAGTGAGCCCCTCGATGCTGATGTGAATTCCCCGGTGCTGCGCCTGGCCTCGGCCTCGCCCCGGCGGCGTGAGCTGCTGGCGAGCATCGGTGTGGCGGTGGAGATCGCGCCGGTGGATATCGACGAGACGCCGCATCCTGGTGAGGCGGCCCGGGATTACGTCGCCCGCCTGGCCCGGGCCAAGGCCGTGACTGGGGCAGAAGCCGAGACTGGGTCTGGGTCCAGGCGTGAGACGGGACTCGACTTGCCGGTGCTGGGCTCCGACACATCGGTGGTGCGCGACGGCGAGATTCTCGGCAAGCCTGTCGACGCCGAGGACGCCTTTGTCATGCTGCGCTCGCTGTCCGGGCGCTGGCATCAGGTGATGACCTCGGTGGCGATCAGCGGACCCGCCGGGGTGCTCGAGGCAACGGTCGTCAGCGATGTGCTGATGCGTGAGCTCCAGGACGACGAGATTCGCGCCTACTGGCGCACCGGTGAGCCTGCCGACAAGGCAGGCGGTTACGCCATCCAGGGGCTCGCCTCGATCTTCGTCGAGCGCGTCGAAGGCAGCTATTCCGCGGTGGTGGGGCTGCCGCTCTACGAGACGGCGAGCCTGCTGCGCCGACAGCGCGTGCCTGTGTGGAACGGCGCTTTATTTTGACGGTGTCGTGAGGCTGTCGTGACGGTGTCGTGAGGGTGTAGTGGCGCCGCCGCTCGACGAGAGGGCGAGCCGCCCGCTGGGCCACCCGCAGGCGTGTGCTGCTTCGGTCGAGCCGGACGGGAGGTCCGGCGCCAGCGCCATCGCAACCGCCGGCGGCTATGTCATAATGGCGCGAGACATCAAAGGACAAGGACTGCCGAATGAGTGGTGAAGTACTCATCAACCTGACGCCCATGGAAACCCGCGTGGCCGTGGTGGAGAACGGCGTGCTGCAGGAGGCCTTCATCGAGAGGGCCAGGCGTCGTGGCATCGTCGGCAATATCTACCAAGGCAAGGTGGTGAGGGTACTGCCCGGCATGCAGGCGGCCTTTGTCGATATTGGCCTGTCTCGTGCAGCCTTCATTCACGCCCACGATGTCGGTGAGCACAGCGCCAACGGTGATGATCAGCCGTCCATCTCGCAGCTCTTGCATGAAGGCCAGTCGCTGGTGGTTCAGGTCACCAAGGACCCCATCGGCTCCAAGGGCGCTCGCCTGACCACCCACTTGTCGGTACCGTCGCGCTACCTGGTGTACATGCCGGACTCGCCTCATAACGGCGTGTCCCAACGCATCGAGGACGAGACCGAGCGCGAGCGCCTGCGCGGTCTGGTCGAGGAAGCCGCGGCCGAGCAGCAGATCGAGGTCTCCGGTGGCTTTATCGTGCGCACCGCCGCCGAGGGCGTGACGCTCGAGGAGATGGTCGCCGACATGCACTTCCTGCTGCGGCTGTGGCGCAAGGTCAGCGAACGTCGGCTGACCGCGCCGGCACCCAGCGTCATCTACGACGATCTGCCCTTGTTCATGCGCACCCTGCGCGACGTCATGCGCGACGATATCGAGAAGGTGCGCATCGACTCCCGCGAAAACCACGTCAAGCTGGTCGAGTTCGCCGAAGAGTTCATGCCCTCGGCGGTGGGACGCATCGAACATTACGCCGGCGAGCGACCGATCTTCGATCTGTACAGCGTCGAGGACGAGATCCAGAAGGCGCTGGCGCGCAAGGTCCAGCTCAAGTCCGGCGGCTATCTGGTGATCGACCCCACCGAGGCGATGACCACCATCGACGTCAACACCGGCGCCTACGTCGGTCACCGCAACCTCGAAGAAACCATCTTCAAGACCAACCTCGAGGCGGCCACCGCCATCGCCCGTCAACTGCGTCTGCGCAATCTCGGCGGCATCATCATCATCGACTTCATCGACATGGTGGACACCGAGCACCAGCGCCAGGTGCTGAGGATGCTCGAGAAGTCGCTGGAACGGGATCACGCCAAGACCAAATGCACCGGCGTCACCGAGCTCGGGCTGGTACAGCTGACCCGCAAGCGCACCCGTGAAAGCCTCGAGCAGACCCTGTGCGAGCCGTGTCCTTCCTGCCAGGGCAGGGGCACCCTCAAGACGCCGGAATCGGTGTGCTACGAGATCTTTCGCGAGATCCTGCGTGAAGAGCGCGCCTACAACGCCGAAACCTACGCGGTGCTGGCCTCCCAGGCGGTGGTGGATCGACTGCTCGACGAGGAGTCGGCAGCGGTCGCCGATCTCGAGGAATTTATCGGCAAGACCATTCGTTTTCAGGTCGAGACCCACTATTCCCAGGAGCAGTACGACATCGTGCTGATGTGATCCGATGAGGCCGATCCGCCTGCTGACTCGCTGGTTGTTGACGCTGGTGGCGGTAGTGCTGGCGATGGCCGCGCTGCTGTCGCTGGTGCTGCGCGTGTCGTTGGGCCAGGTCGATCGCCTCGAGGATCGACTGGTCGAGATGATAGCGTCGCGTTTCGAGGCGGAGACCCATCTGGTGAGTCTCGAAGGCAGTCTGCACGGCCTCGACCCCGGCTTGACCCTGGACGGGCTGCGACTCGAGGCCGAAGACGCCACGGGCAGCTATCCGTTGTTGCAGGTCGAGCGCGGTGAAGTGCGCCTGGACACCCTGGCGAGCCTCGACGAGGGGCTGCCGGTGGTCGACAAGGCCCACTTCCAGGGCGTCACCCTCCACCTTTATCAGGACCGCGAACGTCGCTGGCTGTGGCCACAGCCGGCGCGCATCCCCCCCGAATTGATGCCCGAAGGGCAGTTTGACCTCGAGCGTCTGGACTTCTGGGTCGGCGTCATGCTGCGCCAACGTGCCTGGGTCGATGACCTGCGCGTGGTGCTTCACGGGCGCCGCGAGGTCACCACCCTGCATGCGCCGCGGCTGTTGATGACCGGCGATGAGATGCGCACCCATATCGAGGGTGAGGTATTCATCGAGGATCGTGACGCCGAGGCCATGGAGATCGTCATGGCCTTGACGCCGGGCAGTCGTGAGGCGAGCAATTTCAGCGCCGCCCTGCAGGGCACCATGCAGCTCGACAGCCTGACCGGCTTGTCACGACTGATCGGCATCGAGGACGTGCTGCGTTTCGACGAGGCCAGCGGGGACGCCACCGTCTGGGCGCGCTGGGACAATGGGCGCCTGGCGGATGTGCGCCTCGATGTACTGGCGCCGCGCCTGGCGCTCAATCAGCGCGACGAGATGGCGACAGCGGTCGCCCAGGAGATGGGCGAGGGCTCGCCTGGTGGCATCGTGCTCAATGGGGCCGAATTGCGCGGTCAGTGGCTGAGACGCGACGTCGATGACTGGGAGGCCTGGTTCGAGGGTGACGCCGAAGACGTGAGCTGGACCGGAGACGACGGCGAAACCGCGCCGGAAGGTGGCGCCTTGCCCCAGTACTGGCACGTGGCAAGCCGCGAAAACGGCTGGTGGGCCAACGCCAGCGGCTTCGAGCTGGGTGCACTGGCGCAGTGGCGTGAGCGTCTGCGCCTGCCTGAGGGCCTGGCTCGGGCGGTGGACGCCTTGAAGCCCCGCGGTCAGGTGACCGGGCTGGGCTTTGGCAGGCTCGATGACGAGTGGCGTGCCCGGGTCAGCGCGCTGGGGGTCGAGGTCGACCCCTGGGAGAGTGCGCCCGGCGGCGGCCCGCTGGATGTCTGGGTGGAAGCCGACGGCACCCGTGGTCGAGTGGACTTCGTCGACGCTGGCCAGGCATCGATGCATTTCCCTGAGTTGTTTGCCGCCCCCATGCAGCTCGACTACGCCACCGGCGAGGTGATCTGGTCCTACGACGGGCCGCGCAGCTTCGTCAGTGGACGCGACCTCAAGGTCGGCTGGCGCGACGCCCAGGTGGAAGGGGGCTTTGGTCTGGCCATCGCCACCGATCGTCGCGGGGGCTTCGGTCTCGAGCTGGACATGCGCGACGTCAACGCCCGGGATATCGCCTTGAGCGAGTGGTTGCCGATGCCGCTGTTGCGCAACGATGTGGACGCCGAACTCGCGGACTGGCTGGCCAGTGGTCTGGCCGGGCGGGTGCCCCAGGGGCAGCTGCGCCTGCACGTGCCGCTGCGTGAGCAGGACGATCTCGACAGCGAGAAGCTCGACAGCAGTCTCAGCCTGGATCTGGATATCGTCGAGGGGCGGGTGCCCTACGCCGAAGGCTGGCCGGCGCTTACCAACGTCAGCGGCCACCTGTCCGTCGAGGATGATAGCCTTGAGGCGCGGGTCGACCACGCCGAGAGCCAGGGCGTGAAGACCGAAGGCGCCAGCGTCAAACTGGCCGACGAGGTCCTCAGCGTCGAAGGGCCGCTGTCGGCGTCGCTGACGCAGTTGCTGGCATTTCTCGAAGAGATGCCGGTGGAGGGCGCCGAGGCCGCCAGTAACTGGCGCGGCGAGGGTAGTGTGACTGGCCAGTTGTCGCTGTCGCTGCCGATGGCCGACCCGGATGCCCTGGACCTGAAGGTCGAGGCCGACGCCCGGGCGTCGAGGGTCGTGCATCAGGGCACCGAGCTCGAGTTCGAGAACGTCAGCGGCCCCCTGACCTGGTCCCAGCAGGGCGAAGAAGGTGGATTGTCCGGTCGTCTTGAGGGCCAGGTGCTCGGTGGTAGCGTGGCGGCCGACCTTCAGGGCCGCAACGATAGCGTGGCGCTGTCCGGACGGGCCGATGCGCCGGCGCTGCTGGACTGGGCGGGGCTCGAGCCTGGGGTACTGCTGTCGGGCTCCTTCCCCTGGCAAGGCCGGCTTGAGCTCGATGCCCAGCGTCTGTCGCTGGAAAGCACCCTGGAGGGGCTGTCGATCGAACTACCGGCACCGCTGGGCAAGCGTGCCACCCAGACGGTACCGCTCAAGCTGGACCTGAGCCTCGGCGATTCTCCGGTGTTGAGCGGCCAGTACGGGCGCGATGTCGGCGCCCGTTGGCGCGCCGCCGGGCCCGGCGGCAGCCAGGGTCAGCTGTGGGTCGGTCGGGCGGCACCTGGCGCTTGGCCCGGTGAGCCGGGCTGGTCGGTGCTGGCCTATCTGCAGCGACTCGATCTGGGCGCCTGGGCCGACGCCCTGAAACCACTGGCCGGCGCCATGCCGGAGGGCGGCTCCAGTGGCGGCGGCGGGGCGGGACTGTCACGCCTGGAGGCCCGAACCGACTGCCTGAGCGACGGCGATCGTTGTCTCGGCACGCTGACCATCGACGCCAGTCCCCGCTTCAGCCGAGGCGCCAGGCAGTGGCAGGCGGCGCTCGGCGGAAGCCTGGTCGACGGCCAGGTGACCTACCGCCCGGGTACTACCCAGCCATTGGTGCTCGATCTCGATCGACTGGTGCTGGACAACTTGATTCCCGAGAGCGGGCAAACGGCGGTTCAGGGTGCCGAGTCCGGCTCGCTGTTCGGTGAGCTTGAGGTCGCCAGCGCGCCTGCGGCCTTCCCGCAGCGAGTGCGCGAGCTGCCCGACGGACGTCTCACCATCGACGATATCGTGTACCAGGGCAATCGGGTCGGGCCCTTCAACGGCGCATGGCGTTCCAGCAGTGATCGGCTGTCGGTCGAGCCGGTATCCCTCACCCTGGGCGAGGTCACGGCAGAGGGGTCGCTGGTATGGGAAGCCTCCGGTAGTCAGGCCAGCCTGACGCGCTCGCGACTGGCGCTCACCGGGGGCGATCCCGGGACCGCGCTGGCGGCGCTCGGGCAGGACGTGGCGGTACGCGCCGAAAGACTCGATGTGGACAGTCAGCTGGCCTGGCCGGGGGCCCCCTGGCAGTTTGCGCTGGCCCGATCACGCGGTAGCCTGAACGTCGATATGGTCGACGGGACCTTTGCCAATATCAGCTCGCCCTCGGCCAAGGTGGTGGGACTGCTCAACGTCGACAACCTGCTGCGGCGCCTGCGTCTGGATTTCTCGGACGTCACCGGTGAGGGTACCGCCTTCGACCGTGTCAGTGGTGCCGCGACCCTGTATGGTGGAGTGTTGGAAACCGAAGGGCCGATTCGTATCGATGGCCCCGCCACCGACTTTACCCTGGACGGCTCCGCCGACCTGGCGCGACGTCAGCTCGACCTGATGCTTGGCGTGACCGTGCCTGTCAGCAACAACCTGCCGCTGGCAGCCGTGGCCGTAGGGGCGCCCGTTGTGGGCGGTGCCCTGTTTGTGGCCGACAAGCTGTTCGGCGACGTCATCGACCGGGTGACGCGAATTCACTATCTGGTGCAG
Organism: Halomonas sp. BN3-1; assembly: GCF_003056325.1. Lineage (NCBI taxonomy): Bacteria > Pseudomonadati > Pseudomonadota > Gammaproteobacteria > Oceanospirillales > Halomonadaceae > Halomonas > Halomonas sp. BN3-1. The sequence continues at coordinate 171,546 of NZ_PYVV01000007.1, forward strand.
GGTCCCTGGACCTCGCCCCGGATCACTCTGGAAAGTGCTCAATGACATCTCAAGCTGCATCCTTCGATGAGGCCGTGGCCACCCTGTTGACCCCGGGAGGCCTCGATCTCGGCGGTCTCGACACGGGTCTTCGGCACGCTCTGGGCCCTGGCATCGACTACGCCGATCTGTACTTTCAGCGGACCTGGCAAGAGGGCTGGGTGCTGGAGGACGGCGAGGTCAAGGAAGCCAGCTACAACATCGACGGTGGCGTCGGGGTGCGCGCCATGGCCGGCGAGAAGACCGGCTTCGCCTACTCCAACCAGATCAACGCCGATGCCCTGGCCGAGACGGGCCGCACCGCTTCGGGCATCGTGCGCAGCGGCGCCACCCTGACTCAGGCGCCACGCATCCAGGTCAGTGCCGAGCCGCGCTACGCGGGCATCGACCCGCTGTCCGGGCTGTCGGCCGAAGACAAGGTCGCCATGCTCAAGCTGGCCGACCGGGTGGCCCGGGCTGCCGATCCCAGCGTGTCCCAGGTCAGCGCCTCGCTGTCCGGCGTCTACGAAGTGGTACTGGTCAGCGCCAGTGACGGCACCGTCGCCGCCGACGTGCGCCCGCTGGTGAGGCTCAATGTCAGTGTCATCGCGGTCAAGAACGGCCGGCGTGAACGCGGCAGTGCCGGTGGTGGCGGCCGCTACCCCATGGCGAGGCTGCGCGACGAAGGCGTCGCCGAGACCTACGCCAGGGAAGCGGTGCGTCAGGCGCTGGTCAACCTGGAGGCGACCGATGCCCCCGCCGGACAGATGCCGGTGGTGCTGGGGGCCGGCTGGCCCGGCATCCTGCTGCACGAGGCGGTGGGCCATGGCCTCGAGGGCGACTTCAATCGCAAGGGCAGCTCGGCCTTCGCCGGTCGTATCGGCGAGCGAGTGGCGTCGCCCGGCGTTACCGTGGTCGACGACGGCACCCTGATGGACCGCCGTGGCTCGATGTCGGTGGACGACGAGGGCACCCCCAGCCAATGCACCACCCTGATCGAGGACGGCATCCTTACCGGCTACATGCAGGACAAGCTGAACGCCCGCCTGATGGGCATGGCGCCCACCGGTAACGCCCGTCGCGAATCCTTCGCCCATATGCCGATGCCGCGCATGACCAATACCTACATGCGCGCCGGCATGGACGACCCCCAGGACATCATCAAGAGCGTCTCGCGCGGACTTTACGCGGTCAGCTTCGGCGGCGGCCAGGTGGACATCACCTCGGGCAAGTTCGTGTTCTCGGCGAGCGAAGCCTACCTGATCGAGGACGGTCGGATCACCGCGCCGGTCAAGGGGGCGACGCTGATCGGCAACGGCCCCGAAGCGATGGGCCAGGTCTCGATGATCGGCCACGACATGGAACTGGACACCGGTATCGGGGTATGCGGCAAGGAAGGGCAGGGGGTGCCGGTGGGCGTCGGTCAGCCGACCCTCAAGCTCGACGAGTTGACCGTGGGTGGCACCCAATCCTGATACAGCCGAGGCAAGCTGGCTGAGCGACAAGGCGGCGCCGACGGAGGTGTCGGCGCCAAGGCGGAGCATGCAGGACCTAGGCGCTGTCCGAAAAGTCGACGAGCGCAGGCACTCGTCAGACTGGCCCTCGAGCCCGGCGGTTAGATCCCTGCGGTATCACGCAATAGCTTGTAGAGCCGCTTGGCGTTGGTGGGGGGCTTGTTCTGCTCGCGCTCCTTGCGGGCGTTGCGGATCAGCTGACGCAGCGCCTGGCGATCGGCCTGGGGATAGTCTTCGAGGAAGGGTTCGACGGCGTCATCACCTTCTTCGATCAGGCGATCACGCCACTTTTCCAGGCGCAGGAAGGCATGGTCGCGCTGGACCTGGGCCTTCTCGATGTCGTCGAAGACCGCCTGGATGGCCTCCAGGTCTTCCTTGCGCATCAGCTTGCCGACGTACTGCATATGGCGGCGTCTGGCCTCGCGGGCACGAATGCGGTCGGTCTCGTCGATGGCGCGAAGCAGATCGTCCGACAGCGGGAAGCGGGCGCGCTCCTCGGGCTTCATCGCGATGAAGCGCTCGCCCAGCGCCTGCAGCTCGTGCATCTCCCGCTTGAGCTGGGACTTGCTGGGGCGGTCGTCGGGGGAAAGGTCATCCTGGGTCATACCGGGTCCCTGGTGAAGGCATCGGGGAAAATCGAAAAGGCGGTGGTCGCGTCGGGCGCGACGTCCGCGAAAGTATACCAGCCTGTGGCGCCCGAGGCGCCGCAGGATGACAGTCTCAGCCGACCCCTATGGTCGGACAAGGAGTACAAGATGACACAGGCGTTTGATGCCAGAGCCCAGCAGGCGGTGCTGGAAAGTCGTGCCGAGACCGCGCTCGAGCTTGCTCGGCGACTGGGTGCGGATGCCTGCGAGGTCGGCGCCAGCGTCGATCAGGGCACCGGTGTAAGCGTGCGCGAGGGCGATGTGGAGTCGGTGGAGCTGTCCCGCGATCAGGGCATCGCCGTCACCGTCTATCTGGGCAAGCGCAAGGGCAGCGCCTCGTCCACCGACGCCAGCGATGCCTCGATCAAGAGCGTGGTCGAGAAGGCCATCGCCATCGCTCGCTACACCGGCGAGGATCCTGCCTCCGGGCTTGCCGACGCCGAGCTGATGGCGACCGAGTTGCCGGATCTCGACGTCCATCACCCCTGGGCGCTGGACACGGACAAGGCGATAGAGCTGGCGCTTGCCTGCGAGGCGGCGGGCCTGGCCGAGCCGGGTATCCGCAGCTCCGACGGCGCCAGCCTGTCGAGCGGCGAGGGCGTTCGCGTCTACGCCAACAGCCATGGTTTTCTCGGCAGCCAGCGCGGCAGCCGTCACTCGCTTTCCTGCCTGCTGATCGCCGAGGATGCATCCGGCATGCAGCGGGACTACGACTACACCAGCGCCCGGGATCCACGGGCGCTGCGTGACCCGGCGGAGGTCGGCCGCAGCGCCGCCGAGCGTACGCTACAGCGCCTCGGGGGGCAGCGCCCCCAGACCGGGCGTTTTCCTGTGATGTTCGACCCGACCCTGGCAAGCGGCCTGATCGGCCACCTGATGTCGGCCCTGGCCGGCGGCGCCATCTACCGCGACGCCTCCTTCCTGTGTGGCCGCCTGGGTGAGACTCTGTTTCCCGAGTGGTTCAGCCTCGCCGAGCAGCCGATGCTGGTGGGTGGCATGGCCAGCAGTCCGTTCGACGGCGACGGCGTCCAGACCCGCAACAATCGCTTTATCGAGCAGGGGCGTCTGGCCAGCTACATGCTGTCGGCCTACAGCGCACGTCGGCTCGGCATGCAGACCACCGCCAACGCCGGCGGGGCACGCAACCTGCGCCTCGAGGCGCCGCTGGAAAGCCGCGAGGCGCTGCTCTCGAAGATGGATCGGGGCGTACTGGTCACGGAGCTGATGGGGCAGGGCGTCAACGGCGTCACCGGTGACTATTCCCGCGGTGCGGCCGGTTTCTGGGTCGAGAACGGCCAGATTCAGCATCCCGTCGAGGAATTCACCATCGCCGGCAACCTGGCGGGCATGTTCCAGGGCCTGGTAGGACTGGGGGAAGATATCGATACCCGTGGCAGCATCCACAGCGGTAGCTGGTTGATCGATGAGATGACCATCGCCGGTAGCTGACACGCCCAGCGAACGACCGACGTTCGCTAATATGGCATAGAATTTTCGGCGGCCCTCGGGGCCGCCGTTTTTTTGCCGTTGAGTCCTTCGTGCCGCGAAGACGCTATGCTGAGCCATAGGCAGGGCTCTGGCCGCCAGGGCTCGCGACCGACAATCGGGGTGCGGGGATGACAATGAAGCGGTTTTCCTGGCTGCTGCTGGCAATGGCAAGCGGCCTGGTCTCGAACGCAGCGGCAGCGACCGCAGAGGCCACCGAGCCATCCAGCTCGGACGGTGCGGTCAATCTGGATACCTACGTGCGGGCGCAGACCGACACCCACTTCCAGAACTATGCCGATGATGGCTATTTTGGCAGCCTGCGCCATGACCGCGCGCCGTTGCCGGTGGACGCCGAGGTGGTTCGGGTCAATCGGGATATCCTGCACAGCGTCGGCGTCTTCGATCTGGCCTCACCGGTGACCTTCACCGCCCCGGCCAGCGCCACCCGACTGCAGTCCATGCAGGTGGTCAACCAGGACCACTACACCCCGATGATGTCCTACGGCGGACGCGAGATCGTGCTGGATGAAGAGAGCGTCGGTTCGCGTTATGCCCTGGTCATGTTCCGTACCCAGGTGGACGCCGACTCGAGCGCGGACATCGCCGAAGCCAACGCGCTGCAGGATGCCATCGAGTGGTCCCAGGATGACGCGGGAGAGCTGTCATTGCCCGAGTGGGATATGGAGCGACTGAGCGAGGTAAGAGAGGCGGTGCTTGGTCTGTCGCCCTTTATCTCCGGCAGCCACGGCATGTTTGGCGCCGAAGACAGCGTCGACCCGGTGCGGCACCTGTGGGGGACGGCCGCGGGTTGGCTGGGCCAGCCCATCGAGGACGCCTACTACGTCACCGTCAGCCCACTTCACAATGATGGAGAGACGCCTCAGGTGCTGATTCTGCCGGTGGACGTGCCGGTCACCGGGTTCTGGTCGGTGACCGTCTACGATGCCAGAGGGCGTCTGATCGAGGGCGCCGAAGGGGCGCACTCCCTGACCAGTGTCGAGGCCGACGCCAACGAGGATGGTTCGGTAACCCTCCACTTTGGCGGCGACCCCCTGGCACCCAACCATCTGGCGATCGCCCCGGGATGGACGTACACCTTACGCTTCTATCGTCCCGCCGAAGCCCTGATCAAGGGCGATTGGCTGCCACCGTCGCCGACCCCGGTGGGGCTACCAGTGCCGGGTTCTGGCTAGATATAAAGCTCGGGCTGGATACAAAAAGAGGAACGTCCATCCCTGTGGATGGACGCTGTCACCAACACCTGCTGCGCTTCTACCGCCCGGGCTAGCCCTGAGACACCTTGAGCGCCTGGTCCAGGTCCGCCATCAGATCGTCGACATGCTCGATGCCGACAGACAGGCGCACCATGTCCGCGGTGACCCCGGCAGCGGCCAGTTCCTCGTCATTGAGCTGGCGATGGGTGGTCACCGCCGGAATCGCCGAGCAGGTCTTGGCGTCACCGATATTGACCAAGCGCAGGATCAGCCCGAGCGCGTCGTAGAAGCGCACCCCTGCGTCTCGTCCGCCCTTGATGCCGAAGCTCAAGATGCCGGAGGCCTGGCCGTTCATGTAGCGCTTGGCCAGCTCGTGGTCCTTGTGATGTGAAAGGCCAGCGTACTTGACCCAGGACACCGCCTCGTGGCCCTCGAGGTACTCGGCGATGGTCTGGGTGTTGGCACAGATGCGCTCGATACGCAGCGCCAGTGTCTCGAGACCCTGCAGCAGATTCCAGGCGGCATGGGCGCTGAGGGCCGCCCCCATGTTGCGCAGTGGCACGACCCGGGCGCGGGCGATAAAGGCCGCGTCGCCGACGTCTCGGGTATAGCTGATGCCGTGATAGGAGGGGTCGGGCTCGTTGAGCAGCGCAAAGCGTTCGGCATGGCTGGCCCAGGGGAAGCGACCGGAATCGACGATCACGCCACCCACGGTGGTGCCGTGGCCACCGATATACTTGGTGGCGGAGTGCACCACGATATCGGCGCCGTGTTCGATAGGTCGCCACAGGAAGGGCGTGGCCACGGTATTGTCGACGATCAGCGGGACACCGTTGTCGTGGGCCACCTGGGCGAGTGCGGCGATGTCCACCACACTGCCCGAAGGGTTGCCGATACTTTCGCAGAATACCGCCTTGGTACGCTCATCGATGCGATCGGCGATGCCGGCGAGGTCGTCCTTGTCGGCGAAGCGGACCTCGATGCCCTGGCGCGGCAGGGTGTGGGCAAAGAGGTTGTAGGTACCGCCGTAGAGTTCGCTGATCGAGACGATATTGTCGCCGCTTTCGGCAAGCGTCTGGATGGTATAGGTAATGGCCGCCATGCCGGAGGCCACCGCCAGACCGGCGATACCACCTTCCAGGGCGGCCACACGATTTTCCAGCACCGCGCAGGTGGGGTTCATGATGCGCGAATAGATGTTGCCCTCGACCTTGAGATCGAACAGGTCGGCGGCATGCTGGGCATCATCGAAGGAAAACGAGGTGGTCTGGTGAATCGGGACCGCGACAGAGTGCTGGTCGTCAGGGGCGTAGCCGTGGTGCAGGGCGAGGGTTTCGCGTTTCATGGCAGTTCCTTTGATGGCGGTTCCTGGTCGGCCAGGGGAGCGCCTGATGGCGTCTTGGGGTCGGGTCTGACAGCCTAAGCCGCGGCGGCCGAGGCCTCAATCAGCAAAAGGTGCTGGACCGGCAATGGGCCCGACCGGGGCGCACGATAAAGACACGACACGGGAGCGACAGCGTGGACACACCCTCCAGCGACGCAAGCGAGATCTCGGGCATCGACACCATTGAGGCGGCGCGGCTCTTCGCTACGGCGGCTCACGGCGCCATCGGTCAGCGGCGCAAGTACCTGGACACCCCCTACATCGAGCATCCCGCCGCTGTGGCCGCGCTGGTCAGCCGCCACTGTCCTGGCGACCCCGCCATGGTTGCCGCCGCCTGGTTGCACGATGTATTGGAGGACACCCAGGTGACGGCCCAGGCGCTGAGTGACAACTTCGGGGAAGAGGTGACCGCGCTGGTGTTGGCGCTAAGCGATCTCGAAGGGCCTGAGGTGGGCAATCGCGCCGTGCGCAAGCGCTTGGCGCTGGAGCGTCTGGCACAGGCCGGGGCCCGCGCACAGACCATCAAGTACGCCGATCTGATCCACAACACCGGCTCTATCGTCGAGCATGACCCGGGATTTGCACGCCTCTACCTAAAGGAAAAGCGAGCCCTGCTCGAGGCCATGACCGAGGGGGAGGTCGGCCTTCGTCGCTTGGCCTGGGAGGTGCTTGAGCAGGCCGAGGGCCGTCTTCGACAGCGCAGACAACAGGGAGAGAGCCCCACCGGCAGGTGAGGCTCCTGGTTTATCCCGCCCTTCAATCCGAGCCCTTTCGGACCGGCCTAGAAACGCAGACCCAGGGCCAGCCCCCCGAGTACGTAGCAGAACAGGGTGATCAGGGCGACGCCGATCACGTTGAGCACGATCCCGCCACGGGCCATCTGCGAGATGGTGACGGCGCCGGAGCCAAACACGATGGCGTTGGGCGGCGTGCCCACCGGCAGCATGAAGGCGCAGGTCGCGGCGAAGGCGGCAGGTATCAGCAGCGTCATGGCGTCGGCGCCGATGCCGACGGCGACCCCGCCCAGCACTGGGATGAAGGTCGCGGCGGTGGCAGTGTTGGAGGTGATCTCGGTAAGAAACAGCACGATGGTGGTCACCGCCACCACCAGCGCCACCATCGGCAGCGCTCCCAGCGCGCTGACCTGTTCGCCGAACCAGCCGTCGAGCCCTGACGCCGCCACCGCGCTGGCCAGCGACAGACCGCCGCCGAACAGCAGCAGTACGCCCCAGGGCAGGCCATCCTCGGCGTCCTGCCAGTCCAGCACCATGTCGCCCTTGGCGTTGCCCGGCAGGAAAAACAGCACGATACCGGCGCCGATGGCGATGGCGGTGTCATTCAAGGCGTCAAGGAACGAAAACCAGTCGCCGATCAGCGGCAGGCTGGCGATCAGCCCCGGCACCACCCACAGAAAGGCCGCACCGGCGAACACGAACATCACCATGCGCTCGCCCTGGCCGAGCGGTCCCAGGTGATCGAGCTGGTCTTCGATCATCGCCTTGCCGCCGGGAATCTCATCGAGCTTGAAGCGATAGAGCACCCGGGTCATGAGTACCCAGCCGATCAGGATAAAGGTCAGCGCCAGGGGCAGACCGACCATCATCCACTGCAGGAACCCGATGTCCCGGCCCAGTTCATCGGCGGCGTAGCCGGCGACGATGGCGTTGGGGGGAGAACCCAGCAGGGTGCCGAGCCCGCCCATGGACGCCGACCAGGCGATGGCCAGTACCAGGCAGACACCGAAGCTGCGGATGTTGTCATCCTTGATGATGTCCGAGACGCGGCCGCCCTTGTGCAGGTCTTCTCCGACCGCGCCGCTGTCCTGTGAGCTCGAGCGTTCCACGACAAGGGTCAGTACCGACAGCGCAATCGGCAGCATCATCAGGGTGGTGGCGGTGTTGGACACCCACATGGACAGAAAACCGGTGGCCAGCATCATGCCGAGCACGATACGACGAGGTTCGACCCCGACGCGATGGAGGGTGGTCAGGGCGATACGCCGGTGCAGTTGCCACTTTTCCATGGCGATGGCGATCAGGAAGCCACCGAGAAACAGAAACACGATGGAGCTGGCGTAGGGAGCGGTGGCCTCGGACACCGAGCGTTCGGTCAGCATGGGAATCAATACGATGGGCAGCAGCGAGGTGACCGACAGCGGAATCGCCTCGGTCATCCACCAGATCGCCATCAGGGTGCCGATGGCGGCCACCCAGCGGGCATCTGACGACATCGACTCGGCACCCCCAAGGGCCACCCAGACCATGGCCGCACCGGCCAGCCCGAAGGCCCGCAACGACCAGATCAGCCGAGGCGAGCGTCCGCCGCTGTCGCTGTCAACGTCCTGTTGTTGTGTAAGTGACTCTGCCATGGGGCCTCCCGCCGATCGCGAAGATGGATGTGACACTGCGGTGATGTACCGCCATCTCAGCGTAGACGAGGGCCAGGGACGCCGAGTTTGGGGGCCGACGTCGGCGAACAGGATGGAGCGAACCGGCACAGCCTGATCGGTCATCCTCTCGGGCGGGGACCAGGTGGCGAGAGACTAAAGACGAGAGGTGAGAGACGAGAGACTGTCTGCGTACCTCAGACAACGGCGTCAGACGGGGCCTTTGGGGTGACGTCATCGAGCCGATGGTAACTGGCCAGCAGGCGGCGGCTGACGCGAACATTGTTGTGAAGCCGCTGTCTGTCGTCATTGGACGTCGACGCCACGCCTTGGCGCTCGAGACAGGCTTCGGCCCGATCCAGCAGCTCGCCAAGCTGGGCGGGAGTAAAGTCGTGGCCCGATGATGTCCGTTGCGAGGCAGGCAGGGAGGCGTCCTGCGGCAGCAGTTCCACGAGGCGGTGGTACTGGCTATGCAGCAGGCGATGGAGGGCGCGGGCGAGGTCCTGTGACAGGTCGGCCTGAAGGCCTTCGGTAGCGACCTTGTCGTCAAGTTCCAGCAGTGCCGGTACACGGGGATCGACGCCGTGGATGGCGTGTTCGCCTTCGGGGTGCTTCAGCGTCAGCGGTATCAGCATGCGGTAGAGATGAAGGCGGTCGCGCTCCAGCGATTTGCGCGTGGCGTCGGCTTCCTGGCTCAGGCGGTTGAACTTGACCTGGGCGCCGAGGGCGTTGATCTGACTGACCGAACGGGAATAGCCGATCACCAGCGCGCTGACGAGACCCAACGAGAACAGCGATACCGCTGCACCTCCGTTGACGTCGTCGCGACTGTCCAGCAGCCAATAGCTCAGAGCGGCGCTGGCGATGACGATCACCAGTGCCACCCAGGTATTGGTGCGCGTTGATTCCTTCCTGCTGTGCATCCTTGCCCCCCGCCCCCAGCCACCTGGTGTGCCTTTCGTCGGGTACACCAGGAAAGGCTGGGTGCTGTCTGTCGCTCCCTGGTTCGCCACGCTGGGCGAACCTGACTGGGGCCAGCCTAGCAGCGGGTCAGCGTTGGCGAAACGCCTGTCGACTCAGTGGTCGATGTAGACATAGTGCTGCCAGCCGAGCATGCGCAACAGCACCTTGCGCATGATGGCGACGTGGTGGAAGTGCTCGGTGTAGACCGCTGCCTGGGCGCCGATGCCCAGCGGCATGTCCGGCATATCCTGGCCCGGGGCAAGCTTCAGGGTCACCAGCGCAGGGGCGTCGGTCCTGGCGAAGGCGTCGGCGCCCAGCAGTCGATCACCGGCGGCGACCTGGGACTCGGCGATGGCCGGCAGCACCTCGATGACTTCGGCGGCGAACACCTGGCCCGGCAGGGCGGTGAAGGTCAGTTCGGCCTCGTCGCCTGGCTGGATGCGGTTGAGTGCCTGCTGGCGGAAAGCGCCGGTAAAGCGGCCGGGTTCGTCATGCACGAAGACCCCCAGTGGCTTCAGCGGCAGCGGTACCGCCATCATTCCCGGGCGCACCGCGAGCTGTGTCAGAAAGCCGTCCGTGGGTGCGCGGATGACCGTATTTTGCAGATCATATTGTGCCTCGGCCAGTTGGGCGCGCTTGGCGACGACCAGCGGGTCCTCGTCATCGCCGTCGGGGCGCTGTTCGGCGCGGGCCCGTTCGAGGGCAGCCTCGGCCTGGGCGACACGTGCAGCCGCGGTCTGGGCGTTCTGGGAGGCTTCGTCGATCTGCTGACGGCTGAAGGCCGAGGAGGCGGCCTGATAACGTGCCAGGGTCCGACTGGCCTGATCTCTATCGGCCTGGGCCGCCACCAGGTTGGCCTCGGCCTCGGCAACGCCGGCGCTGCGACTGTCGGAATTGCGCAGGGCGTCTTCCAGCTCCGCCGTCAGCCGCTCTACCCGGGACTCGAACTGGGTGGCGTCCAGGATGAACAGCGGGGTACCGGCCTCGACCAGGGTGTTGGGGTCGACCTCGACGGAGCTGACCCGGGCCCGGACCTCGGATACCAGCGGCGTCACCGCGTAGGCCTGGCGAACCTGGCGGGTAAAGGGATGGTTGTAGTTCATCAGCAGCACCAGGGTCGCGACCACGATGATGCCGCCGAGTACCGCAGTGGGGACCGTCCACTTGTTGAGCGGGATGCGGAAGATCTTGAACACGGCGATACACAGCGCCGCATAGGTCAGCACGATAAGCAGATCCATCAGTCCTGACCCCCCTGGGTATTGCCGGACGTAGATTGGGCGCGAGCCGGTTGCTCTGCCTTGAGCGACGGCGCTGAGGCCTCCTGGGCGTCGAGTCGCTGGCGCAGGTGGTCGAGTTCGAGGCGTAACTCGTCGATCTCGCTGCGCTCTCGCGCCTGTTCTTCCTCGATCTGCTTGAAGCCCCAGCCGCGATCCGGCCGGTAGAGGGTGGCCCAGATCCACAGGAAGGGCCACAGCACGTGCAGGGTGAACAGGCTGACCCAGCCGGCGACGTGGATCGCGTCCTGGTGCGGGTGGTCGCGCTTCTTGGCGATACCGTAGGGAATGTCGTGGATGACGATGACACCGTAGAACAGGGTCAACACCACGAAGCACAGGATGCCGAGGGCAAAGTAGTTCAGCATGCAATGACCTTTTTTCGCGGACCTGCGCAACGTGCGAGGTCGATTTCAATCATGGAACATGCATGTAACGATAGCAGGATCGAGCCCTGACAAAGCCAACGGATGCTTAGGCGGCGTCAACGGGGAGCTAGGCGTGTCGAAGCTAGGGCGCGTCGAAGCAAGGGCCAGGGGCCGAGCCGACAGGAGAAAGGTCAAGAAGAATGCTGGACCTGCGGTCGAATGAAGTGTGCTCGCTCGACGGGTCCGAAAAGATGGTGCGGATGGGGAGACTCGAACTCCCACGCGCTAAGGCACTAGAACCTAAATCTAGCGTGTCTACCAATTCCACCACATCCGCACGCGGGGTAGGCGGGGCATATTTTACGTTGCCGGCCTGGCAAGTCAAACACTTCCGTGAGGTGCGCTCGCTTCGATCGAGTCAGGGCCCCGCTATCCGCCCGGACGCTGCGGGCGGCTCGGGAGCGGGGCTGAGGCTTGGGAGTTCGAGCTATGGCAGCGAAAGATGATCGGCGGCTTGATCGGCGAGTGCCCGATGGTCGCTGCCATCGAGGCGCGGAATGATGCCGAGGCAGGGCCCCGGCAGTCTGGCTTTCAGGTGATCGAGGTTGTCCCGGTAGAGGGTTTCATCTTCGGCGAAGCCGGGATCGACAAGGTTGCCGATCCAGCCGGCGCAAGTGACGCCATCTGCCTTGAGGGCTTCGGCGGTCAACAGGGCGTGGTTCAGGCAGCCGAGTTTCAGTCCCACCACCAGGACCACCGGAAGCTGAAGGCGTGTGGCGAGCCCCGCCAGGTCCTCCTGGTCGTTGAGCGGGACCCGGTAGCCGCCGGCTCCCTCGACCAGGATCAGATCACGGGGGAGCTCAAGGCTTCCCCCCAGCGTGTGGCAGAGCCTGTCGAGGGACAGGTCCACGCCGGCATAGCGAGCCGCCAGGTGTGGCGCGATGGGGGGCGCGAAGGCGAAGGGGTTGATGTCGTCATAGGGTACAGACGGCACGCTCTGGGCCTGCAGGGTCAGGGCGTCGATATTGCGCAGGCCCTCGGCGGTGGACTCACACCCCGAGGCGATCGGTTTGAGGCCGAGGGTGGTCTGGCCCTGGCGGCGTGCCAGGGCCAGCAGGCCGGAACTTGCCAGGGTCTTGCCGGCGTCGGTGTCGGTGCCGGTCACAAAGTAGCTTGGCATGGCGAGTGCGGGATCCTGTGCTGCAAGTTTGGTGGCGGTGAAACGACGATGGGGCACCTCACTCAGGGGCGCGGTGGTCAGGCGTCAGCGATCGAGAATCAAGGTCAGCCGCTGGTAGGTCACCGGTAGTCCTTCGGGTCTGCGCAGGTGTTCATAGCGGGCCCGCGCCTGTCTTATATCCTGACGGCTCAGACGGGCGCCGGGACGGGCGACCTGGGCGCCGACGCCCTTGACCGAGGCCATCACGGCGTCCAGGTCCGGGTAGTAGAAGCGCTCGGCACGCTGCTCGAAGGCGGTGGCGGCCCAGCGGCGGGAAAGCACCGCGCGCCGGTGGTCGTCGAGGCTTGCGAAGTCCAGCACTCCACTGGCCTTGCCCGGTTGACGCCAGACCTGGCCGATCTCTGCCAGGGTGCCGGGCAGCAGGGTGTTGAGTACCGCCCGTCCCCCAGGCGCCAGGACGCGATGGAGTTCCGCCAGCACCTGCTTCAGGTCGGGACACCACTGGATGGCCAGATTGGATATCGCCAGGTCGAGACTGGCATCGGCCAGCGGCAGCGCCTGGGCGTCGGCGCAGACCCAGGCGCACGCCGTGGCGCGCGGATGAGGTGATGCCTCTTGTCGACGTGGCTCGGTGCCTCGGTGGTCCTGGGCTGGTCGGGTCGGTGTCTGTTGGGTCGGTGTCTGTTGGGTCAGTGTCTGTTGAACCAGCGTCTGGCGAGCCTGTGCCAGCATCGCCGCGGACAGATCCAGCCCCAGCACGCTGGCGTCAGGGTAGCGCTCGGCCACTCTTCGGGTCAGGTCGCCGGGCCCGCAACCCAGATCGAGGATCCGCTCGGCGTGATCTGGCAGGTGGGGCCACAGCGTCTCGGCCATGGCCATCTGGGCGCGCGCCAGTTCTCGGTAGCGCGGGGCTGCCCGCGAGAACGCCCGGGCGACCCGTCGCTGCCAGTCACCGGGTGTGGCATCGGGCGCTGGGGAGACGCCCCTCTGGTCCGGCGCGGCCGTGGCCGTGTCGCTGGAGCGCGCGGGCTCGAGCTGGCGCTGCACTAGCGGAGCGTTCATGGCGTCACCTCGTCAAACCCCTGGACTTCGCGGTCGGCATCGGTTGCTTCGCGGTCGGCATCATCGTCTTCGCGGTCACCATAGTGAGCCCCGCGGCGGCTGGTGGGTGCCTTTCCTCCATCTAGCATCCGCAAGGCGTGTCGCTGAATCGCCTCGGCCAGACGGGCCGGCTGGCTCAGCATCGGGCAGTGCCCGGCGCCTTCGATACGCTCGTCCATGGCCGCGCGTACGGCAGGCGCCAGCAAGGGATCCGTGGCACCGCACAGGGACGTGATGGGGACGGGAGTTGCATTATCCGGCGCTTGGCCTGAGACATGGCCTGGCACGCCGCCAGGCAGGTCACCGATATCGGCGCCTGCCAGGGTGGCGAGGCCCTGCTCCAGGGTGGCGTGATCGGCGCCGATGTCAGGCGTCAGCAGGGTGCGCAGCCGGCGCAGGGCGTCACGGGGCGAGGGCTCGCCGGACAGCTGCCAGCGCAGGAAATGCTCTCTGGCCCTGGTCGGGTTGCGGCGGAAGGCGGCGCGAAAATCAGCCAGCGCGGACGTTGTCACCCCGTTCGGGTGACAGAAGGTCGGGCCCATGCCGAGCAGCACCAGGCCATCGGGGGCGGGCAGGTGCCGGGTCAGCGCGGCGGCCTGCAACGCACCGAGCGACCAGCCCACCCAGATGACCGGCTCGCCGTCGCGGGACGACAGGGAAGGGCCCATGGCCTTCGCCAGCGTCTGAAGGCCAGACGGCGGGTGTGCCTGCTGCTGGAAAAGCCCCGTGTCTGCGTCTGAGGCGTCTGCGTCCGAGGCACCTGCGTCTGCAAGCGCGGGCCTGCCGCCCATGCCGGGCCAGTCGATGGCCTCCACCGTCACCGAGGTCCCCCAATGGCTCGCCAGCGGTGACCAGATTCTGGCGTCGATGGCCCAACCGGACAGCAGTACCAGCCGGATCATCGGGATGCCCCTGCGCAGGTGGCCGACTCCTGCTTCTGGCACGTCAAGAGCGCCTCGAGCAGACGGTCGATGTCGTGGTCGTCATGGGCGGCGCTCAGGGTGACACGCAGCCTCGAGGCACCGGCGGGGACCGTCGGCGGGCGAATGGCACCCACCCGGATGCCAGCGTCCTCGAGGGTCCCGGCCCAGTCCAGGGTGCGCTGCTCATCGCCGAGCAGGATCGGCTGGATGGGGGTGGCCGACGCCATCAGCGGCAGCTTCAGGCTGGTGGCCTCGCGGCGGAATCGCGCGATCAGCCCATCGAGATGGCGGCGACGCTCGGGTTCGCCGGCCAGTATCTCGAGAGACTGAAGCGTCGCTGCCGCCACCGGCGGGGGCAGGGCGGTGGTGTAGATGTAAGGGCGGGCGAACTGGATCAGATGCTCGATCAGGGCGTCATCGCCGGCGACGAAGGCACCGGCGGTGCCGAGCGCCTTGCCCAGGGTGCCGACCAGCACGGGGACCCGCTCGCAGCCGAGTCGTCGCCCGACGCTGCCGTCGCCGTTTTCGCCCAGCACGCCGATGCCGTGAGCATCGTCGATCATCAGCCAGGCGCCGTGGCGCCGGCTGAGTGCGGCAAGGCCGTCGACGTCGGCGCAGTCCCCGTCCATGCTGAAGACACCGTCGCTGATGACCAGGCGGCGGCTGGCGTCCGGCACCCGATCCAGCAGGCGCGCCAGGTCATCAAGGTCGTTGTGGTGATAGCGCCGTGAGCGGGCGCCGGACAGCCGGGCACCGTCGATCAGGGAGGCGTGATTCAGCCGGTCCTGCAGAAGATGCACGCCGCTGTCACAGAGCGCCTGTATCACCCCCAGGTTGGCCATGTAGCCGGTGGAGAACAGCAGCGCCCGGGGGCGTCCGGTGAGGCGTGCCAGGGCTTCTTCGAGCGCCTCGTGCACCGTGCTGTGTCCGGTGACCAGATGTGAGGCACGGGCCCCGGCGCCGAAGCGCCGCGCACCATCGGCGGCGGCCTCGGCCAGACGCGGGTCAGCGGCCAGACCGAGATAGTCATTGCCGGCCATGTCGAGTCGCTGCGCGTCCTGCCGATGGACACGGCGCTGGCGCCAGCGATGCGCCTCGTGGCGTGCCTGGGCACTCTGGCGCAGGTGGGAATGCCAGTCTGCGCTCATGGGGTGGGCTCCTGGCAGTGATGCGCCGCACTAGCGCAGGGCTGGCAGCGGGCGCACATGGGGCTAGACCGCAGCGTCATAGAACTGGGCGCTGCTGGCTTCCCTGGCCTGGCGCTCGATCTGCCGGGCCAGGACCTGTTCGCGTTCGTCGTCACTGGCACAGGTGTCGCGACGTTCCGGATGCAGGCCAAGCTTGTCGAACAGCGCGCGGTCGCGCTCGACCTGTGGGTTGCCGGTGGTCAGCAGGGTGTCGCCGTAGAAGATCGAGTTGGCGCCGGCCATGAAGGCCAGTGCCTGGGTCGACTCGTCCATTTGCTCCCGCCCGGCGGACAGTCGCACGTGGCTCTTCGGCATCATGATGCGGGCCACCGCGATGGCGCGCAGGTACTCGATGGGGTCGAGGTCCTCGACGTCCTCGAGGGGCGTGCCGGGGACCTTGACCAGCATGTTGATCGGTACCGACTCCGGGTGCGGTGACAGGTTGGCCAGCTGCCTGAGCAGTCCTGCGCGATCACGGGCGGTCTCGCCCATGCCGAGGATGCCGCCGGAGCAGATCTTCATGCCGGCCTGGCGCACATTGCCCAGGGTGTCGAGGCGATCGGCGTAGCTGCGCGTGGTAATGATCTCGCCGTAGTACTCAGGCGAGGTATCCAGATTGTGGTTGTAGTAGTCGAGGCCGGCATCGGCCAGCTGATGGGCCTGGGCTTCGTCGACCATGCCGAGGGTCATGCAGGTCTCGAGCCCCAGCGCCTTGACCCTTTTCACCATTTCGATGACCACCTCGAGATCCCGCTGGCGCGGGCTGCGCCAGGCGGCGCCCATGCAGAAACGGCTGGCACCGGCATCGAGTGCGGACTTCGCCTGCTCCACCACCTTTTCGATCTCGAGCAGCTTCTCCTTGTCCAGGCCGGTGTTGTAGTGGCCAGACTGAGGACAGTACTTGCAGTCCTCGGGGCAGGCGCCGGTCTTGATCGACAACAGGGTCGAGACCTGAACGGCGTTGGCATCGAAGTGCTGGCGGTGGACGCACTGGGCCTTGAACAGCAGATCATTGAAGGGCAGGGCGAACAGCGCTTCGATCTCATCGAGCGTCCAGTCGTGACGGGGGGCGGCATCGGCGGCTAGGGTGGAAACTGTGGACGTCGAGTCGGCAGACATGGGTGTCTCGCTATGGTCAACTTTTTAAAATCGGATTGGTTGACGACAAGGATAAGTGGTGTGGCGAAGCTGTCAACCTGCGTGATCGGCAAGGTTGACCATGGCGTGGCGAAACTGATGGCGGATCGCTGCCTGTTCTGCCTGGCGACCCTGGCGCCAGGACCAGGGTCAGGGTCAAGATCGGGGCTCGCGGTGATTGCTGCGCCGGGTCCTGTGTCCGTCCTGCTGTGTGATCCCTGCCGCCGAGGGCTTGACCTCAATCGTTGTCCCTGCGAGGGCTGTGGCGAACCCTTGCCCGAGCACCGCTGGCGGCGTCCGGCGGGTGAACGCCTGTGCGGTCGCTGTCTGGTGGAGCCCTTCAGCTTCCATGAGGTGCGGACGCCGCTGATCTACCGCGACGAGATCAGGCGTCTCGTCCAGCGCTTCAAGGCCGAGGCCCATCTGCCCAGCGCCCAGTTGCTGGTCGCACTGTTTCTCGAGGCGTCACTCGCGGGCGAGAATGGCGTGCCTGACGCTCTGATCGGGGTGCCGCGTCATCCCGTCAGGGCCAGGCGCTTTGGCTTCGATCAGGGCCAGTGGCTGGCCTGCGAGCTGGGGCGCCGGCTCGGCGTGCCGGTGAGGCGGGCCTGGCGGCGTCGCGATGATCGCCCCCAGCATGAGCTCGGTTCGCGGGCCCGCCGTCGCATCGCGTCGGGCATGTTTGGTATCGCGTCAGGGCTGCCTCGGCACGTGGCGCTGGTCGATGACGTCATGACCACCGGGGCCACCCTTGAGCGGCTGGCGCAGGCCTGTCGCCGGGCGGGGGCACGCCGGGTGGACGCCTGGGCGCTGGCGAGGACGCCGCCACCCTGGCTCTGTTAAGCTCGGCGCCTCTCGCCTCGTTTGATATTTGTGCTTTTACCCGGAGCCCCCATGACCACGACCCCCACGCCCTTCAGTGAACTTTCTCCGCAGCGCGTGGTGGAGGCGATCGAATCACTGGGCCTGTGGCTGCCCGGCGAGCCCTTTGCGCTCAACAGCTACGAGAACCGCGTCTATCTGGTGCAGGACGATGACCGCAAGCGTTGGGTGGCCAAGTTCTACCGCCCCGACCGGTTGAGCGATGAGGCCATCGGCGAGGAGCACGCCTTCCTGCGTGAGCTCGACGATGCCGGGGTGGCGGTGGCGGCCCCCTGGCGCAACGACGCTGGCGAGAGTCTGCACCGGGCGGGGGGCTACCGCGTGGCGCTGTTTCCCCACCTGCCCGGCCAGGCGCCTGAGCTCGAGAACCCCGACCATCTGTTCGCCCTGGGTGAGCTGATAGGACGCGTGCACGAGGTGGGCCGGCGCGGCGAGTTCGCCCATCGCTGTCGGCAGGAGCCCCGCGCCATGGCCGAACAGGCTCGTCGCACGGTACTCGACAGTCCCTGGTTGAGCGAGCGTCAGCGCAAGGCCTACGAGCGCATCTCGCAGCAGTTGATCGAGGCGCTGGCACCACCCGCGGGTGTCAGCGCACCCATGCAGAGGGTTCACGGCGACTGCCATATCGGCAATATGCTGGGGCGGGAGGATCGCTTTGCGCTGGTCGATTTCGACGACGCGATGATGGCGCCGGCGGTACAGGACCTGTGGATGCTGTTCACCGCCCAGGGGCCGGAGGAAAGGGCGATGCAGCTATCGGAGGTGATCGAGGGCTACGAGCAGGTGATCGATTTCGATCGCCAGCAGCTCGCCCTGATCGAACCGCTGCGCGCCTTGAGGTTGATGCGCCATAGCGCCTGGGTGGTGGCGCGCTGGAACGATCCGGCCTTTCCCCGGGCGTTTCCCTGGGTCGCCGACGCCGGCTACTGGGACGAGCACATCCGCCAGCTGGAGCATCAACGCCTGGCCCTGGCGGATTCCGAGCGCTGGCTGGCGGGTGGCTGACAGATGGGGTCTGGCGGACGCCGTGTGCTGTCCGCCATAGGTGCCGCTACTCGGACGGAGTGGTCTGGCTCGACGGGGTGGCCTGCTTGGTTTCGTTGTCGGCGTCTTCGCCACGACGTTCGGCGTTAAGCTGCGCAGACGGGTTGGGCATCTGCTCGATGGCCAGCGGTTCGGTCAGTTCTAGCTGAAACACGCGGTCGGCGTCCAGGCGGCAGCCGCCGTCATCGCAGGCGGCGATGCCGAACTGGCCATCCTCGTCATAGGCGCCGGCGATGAGTTCGCCGGAGTAGATGTGGCTTTCGCCGCCATCGGTCTCGACGCAGGTGAGGGCCTCGGTGGTGATGCGCAGGCGTTGGCCATCGCGCTTGGCGTCGCCGACCAGCACGCAGTAGTGGGGCAGGTCGGTGCGTCCCTCGGCATCGGCGGCGGGCTTGAGCATGACATCATCGAGCCGCTGTCCGGCGGAGTCGAGGTCGATGCCTTCGATAATGCTGACGTCGATGCGTGCCTGGGCGGGTAGCTCCAGGCTGTCCGCCATAGCGGGCGTCATGCTGGTCAGGGCGCTGAAGGTCAGAATGGCGACGAGGGGCGTGCTGGGCCGGGCAAGCAGGCGGCGAAGGGCAGGCATTGGCGATTCTCGCGATATGGCTGGCGAAATGCGGGCAACAGGACGGGTAGCTGCATGGAGGCATGCCACCGACAGTGTCGCCTGGCACATGGACAACCTGATGACGATAGCACAGGGCTGTCGGGTGGACAGCTATCGCTCTCGTTGCGCGACACTCTGTCACGTACCTCGTCGCGACGGCGGCGGCAATCTCCCAATAGGCCTCGGCAACGGGCTTTCGTCATGGGCTGTCGCAAGATCGGGTGTCGAGCCGATTTCTTGCCAATGATGGGGGGTGACGGCGGGCAAAAACGCCAGGCGAACTGCGGAAGGCGACACGCTGCGGTAGACTATCGCTCACGCAATGCAAAAGCTATACTTCAAAAATTCTTTGTACAGGTTTTGTGGAGCCAGGCGGGCCGCCTGGTGTTCGCCCGAGCCGACGACTCCCCTGAAGGGCTGGATCATGACTGACGAACTCGCCAATCACTATCGACACATCATTGAGGAACTGGGCGAAGACCCGGAGCGAGAAGGGTTGGTGGATACGCCCAAGCGTGCTGCCAAGGCCATGCAGTTTCTCAACCGCGGCTACACCCAGTCGCTGGAAGAGATCGTCAATGGTGCGGTGTTTTCGTCCGAGACCGACGAGATGGTGCTGGTCAAGGACATCGAGCTGTATTCCATGTGCGAGCATCACCTGCTGCCCTTCATCGGCAAGTGCCATATCGCCTACCTGCCCAACGGCAAGGTGCTGGGACTGTCCAAGTTTGCCCGGATCGTCGACATGTACGCCCGCCGCATGCAGATCCAGGAGAATCTGACCCGTCAGATCGCCGATGCCGTGCTGCAGGTCACCGATGCACGGGGCGTGGCCGTGGTGGTGGAGGCGCGACACCTGTGCATGATGATGCGAGGGGTCGAAAAGCAGAATTCCAGCATGACGTCCTCGGTGATGCTTGGGGCCTTCCGCGAGAAGCCAAGCACCCGTCAGGAGTTCCTGACGTTGGTCAACAGCCGCTGAGGGGCCGATTCTACGGCCGCCGCACGAAGCGCTGAAGCCGACGCTTTTCGTTTACCGCTTTCAAGCATGACGCACGGGAGGGGCCATGTCCCTGCATGTACTGGGTGACCAGCATCTGGATCACGACCTTGCCACCATCCGCATCAAGAACCTGCGGTTGAGGACCTTCATCGGCATCAAGGAGGAGGAGATCCTCAATCGCCAGGACGTGGTGATCAATGCGGTGATCCGCTACCGCGCCGACAAGGCGGTGGCGTTCAATCATATCGAACAGGCGCTCAACTACCGCACCATCACCAAGCAGGTGATCGCGCTGGTGGAGGAGAACCGCTTTCAGCTGCTGGAGCGGATGACCCGCGAAGTGCTGGACCTGATCATGAGCCACGAGCAGGTGCTGACCACCCAGGTGGAGATCGACAAGCCCCATGCGCTGCGCTTTGCCGACTCGGTGTCGATCACGCTGTCGGCCTCGAGGGCGCCGCGGGATCACGATTCGGTGAGTTGAGGCGACGGCTTCGAGTTGGCGATCGGCCAGCGGAACGCTTAGCATGAAAGCTATATCGTCGTCGCGCAGTCGCCGAAGCGTCGGCGCCAGTCATTGCAGTTTTCCGTCAAGCCCGAGCCAGGAGCCTTCATGAAAGCCCTTAACGACATGCCGCTGTTTCGCCCCTTTGCCTATATCGACGGAAGCTGGGTGGCGGCCGACAGCGGGGAGCAGATCGACATCGTCAATCCGGCCAGTGGCGAGACCATCGCCCAGGTGCCTCGCCTGGGTCGCGCCGAGACCGAGGCGGCGATCGACGCCGCCGACGCCGCCCTGCCGGCCTGGCGCGCGCTGACGGCCCAGGAGCGGGCAGACATCCTGATGAAGTGGTACGAGCTGATGCTCGAACATCAGGACGAGCTGGCCACCATCATGACCCTCGAACAGGGCAAGCCGCTCAAGGAAGCCGCCGGCGAGATCGTCTATGCCGCCAGTTTCCTGCGCTGGTTCGCCGAGGAAGGACGCCGGGTCTACGGTGAGACCATTCCGGCGGCCAAGGCCAACCAGCGTATCGTGGTGACCAAGCAGCCGGTGGGTGTCTGCGGCGCCATCACGCCCTGGAACTTCCCCGCCGCCATGATCACCCGCAAGGCCGGCGCGGCCCTGGCGGCAGGCTGCACCATCGTGGTCAAGCCGGCCAGCCAGACCCCGCTGTCGGCCACCGCGCTTGCGCTGCTTGCCGAGCGCGCCGGGGTACCGCGTGGGGTGTTCAACGTGGTGCCGGGGTCGGCCAGCGAGATCGCCGCAGCCCTGACCGAATCGCCGGTGGTACGCAAGATCACCTTCACCGGCTCCACCGAGGTGGGGCGTACCCTGATGTCCCAGGCGGCCCAGCATATCCAGAAGATCTCGCTGGAGCTTGGCGGCAACGCACCTTTCATCGTGTTCGAGGACGCCGATCTGGACGCGGCGGTGGACGGCGCCATGGCTGCCAAGTTCCGCAATGCCGGCCAGACCTGCGTGTGTACCAATCGCTTCCTGGTGCAGTCCAGCGTCATCAACGCCTTCAGCGAGAAGCTGGCGGTGGCCATGAACAGCGAACTGACGGTCGGCGACGGCACCACCGAGGGCGTCAACATCGGACCGCTGATCGACGACAAGGCGGTGGGCAAGGTCAACGAGCATGTCCAGGACGCGGTGGACAAGGGTGCCGAGCTGTGGATCGGTGGCCACCCCCATCCGCTGGGTGGCAACTACTTCACGCCGACCCTCGTCAGCGGTGCCACCAGCGAGATGAAGGTGGCCCGGGAAGAGACCTTCGGTCCGCTGGCGGCGGTATTCCCGTTCGATGACGAGGAGGACGCCATCGAACTGGCCAATGACACCGAGTTCGGTCTGGCGGCCTACTTCTACTCGAAGGACCTGGGCCGGGTGTGGCGAGTGGCCGACGCCCTCGAGTACGGTATGGTCGGCATCAATACCGGCCTGATCTCCAACGCCGCGGCGCCCTTCGGTGGGGTCAAGGCCTCCGGCCTCGGTCGCGAAGGCGGGCACCAGGGCCTGGCCGAGTTCCTCGAGACCAAGTACCTGTGCATCGACCTCGGCGAGTAATTCGCTGTCTGCCGCCATCCTGCAGGTAGCGGCAGACCGCTCAGCGATAGCACACACACAAGGGCCCCGACGCACGCGTCGGGGCCCTTGTCGTAGATTGGCGCGTAGTTGGCGCGTAGATTGGCGGGCGGCTCCTGGGTGGGCCAGAACCGGCGGGGCCTGGGGCCCCGCCGTGCCGCCACGCGACCGCGTCAGTGGCGGAAGTGGCGCATACCGGTAAACACCATGGCGATGCCGGCCTCGTTGGCGGCGTCGATGACCTCCTGGTCACGCATGGAGCCGCCGGGCTGGATCACCGCGGTGATGCCGGCGCTGGCGGCGGCGTCGATGCCGTCACGGAAGGGGAAGAAGGCGTCGCTGGCCATCACCGAGCCGGGCACCGAGAGGCCTTCGTCGGAGGCCTTGATGCCGGCGATGCGGGCCGAGTAGACACGGCTCATCTGGCCGGCGCCGACGCCGATGGTCTGGCCTTCCTTGACGTAGACGATGGCGTTGGACTTGACGAACTTGGCGACCTTCCAGGCGAAGGCCAGGTCACGCATCTCCTGCTCCGAGGGCACGCGCTCGGAGACCACCGTCAGGTCGTCGCGGGTGACCGTGCCCAGATCGCGGTCCTGGACCAGCAGACCGCCGGTGACGCGCTTGAGGTCGTGGGCCGGTGCCATCTGGCCGGGCCAGTTGGCGCTGACGTCGAGCAGGCGCACGTTCTTCTTCTCGGCGACGATGGCCTGGGCCTCGTCGCTGACCCCGGGGGCGATGATCACCTCGACGAACTGACGATCGATGATGGCGCGGGCGGTGTCGGCGTCCAGCGGCACGTTGAAGGCGATGATGCCGCCAAAGGCGCTGGTGGGATCGGTGGCGAAGGCCTTGTCGTAGGCCGCAAGAGCGCTCTCGCCCACGGCCACGCCGCAGGGATTGGCGTGCTTGACGATGACACAGGCGGTGTCGTCGAAGCTCTTGACGCACTCGAGCGCGGCATCGGTGTCGGCCACGTTGTTGAACGACAGCGGCTTGCCCTGCAGGGTGACGGCGGTGGAGACGCTGGGTTCGCTGGCGCCTTCTTCCACGTAGAACGCCGCCTGCTGGTGGGGGTTCTCGCCGTAACGCATGGACTGCTTCTTGGTCAGCTGCAGGTTGTAGGTACGCGGGAAACCGTCCTCTGCGCCCTCGACCCGACGGCCAAGATAGTCGGCGATGGCACCGTCGTAGCCGGCGGTGTGTTCAAAGGCCTTGACCGCCAGGTCGAAGCGGGTGGCCTGGGCCAGCGCGCCGCCGTTGTCACGCATCTCTGCGATCACCCGGTCGTAGTCGTCGGCGTTGACCACGATGCTGGTGTAGGCATGATTCTTGGCGCAGGCGCGCACCATGGTGGGGCCGCCGATGTCGATGTTCTCGATGGCGTCTTCCAGGCTGCAGTCAGGACGCGCCACGGTGGCGGCAAAGGGGTAGAGGTTGACCACCACCATGTCGATGGGCGCGATGTCATGCTCGGCCATGACCTCGTCGTCCTGGCCGCGACGCCCGAGGATGCCGCCGTGGATCCTGGGGTGCAGGGTCTTGACACGGCCATCCATGATCTCGGGAAACCCGGTGTGCTCGGACACCTCGGTGACGGCGATGGCGTTGTCGGCCAGCAGGCGGTAGGTGCCGCCGGTGGACAGCAATTCGACGCCCATGTCGGCGAGGGCGCGGGCGAAGTCGACGATACCGGTCTTGTCCGACACGCTGATCAGGGCGCGACGAACGGCGAGAGAGGAGGGCTGGGCCATGGGGATGTCTCTGTTGCGAAGGGAAGCGAAGGGCGCCTTGGCGCAGAAAAGGGAGCCGTGGGCTCCCTTGGGGTCGGGTCAGATCAGTTCGTAGTGCTTGAGCTTCTTGCGCAGGGTGCCACGGTTGAGTCCGAGCATCTCTGCGGCACGGGTCTGGTTGCCGTTGGTGTAGACGAGCACCGACGACAGCAGAGGCGCCTCGACCTCGGCCATCACCATGGCGTGGAGGTCGGTGACGGTGCCGCCGTCGAGATGGTCGAAGTAGCGTTCCATGGCGGCGAACACGGCCTCGCGCAGGGGACGTTCGTCACTGGCCTGCGGTGCGGAGGGTGCCAGGCCGTCGAGGCCACGCTGAGAGGTGTCGAGTTTGGAGGCGGACACCGACTGGTCGATGGGTTGCTGGCTGGTCATGCGGCACGGGTTCCATGGTGTGCCACGGCCCTGGCCACGCGCTCGGGGGCGCTGGCGGGGTCGTGACGAAAGAGTTCGTCGATAAAGTCGCGCTGGGCCTGGGTCGAGGTCAGGCCGTTGAAGGTGGCCTTGAGCTGGCGACGGCCATCATCGTCGAGGCGTCGATCGCTGGACAGGTACCAACCCAGATGCTTGCGCGCGATGCGCACGCCCATATGGTCACCGTAGAAGGCGTGCAGGGCATCGAGGTGAGAGCCGAGGACGTCGCGTCGTTCCGCGTCGGAAGGCGCCGGCAGGATTTCGCCATGGCGCAGATAGTGGCTGATCTCGCGGAAGATCCAGGGGTTGCCCTGGGCGCCTCGACCCACCATCACCGCATCCGCACCAGTATAGTCGAGTACGCGCCGAGCCTTTTCGGGAGACGTGATATCGCCGTTGGCAAAGACCGGGATGCTGACCCTTGATGCCACCTCGGCGATGGTCTCGTACTCGGCTTCGCCCTGATAGCGTTGCTGGCGATGACGGCCGTGGACGGCCAGCGCCTGGATACCGGCATCTTCCGCCAGCCGGGCGATGCGCACCGCGTTGTTGGATTCGGCGCACCAGCCGGTGCGGATCTTCAGGGTCACCGGCACGTCGACGGCGGCCACCACCGCATCGAGGATCTCCGCCACCAGCGCCTCGTCCCGCAGCAGGGCAGAGCCCGCGGCCTTGTTGCAGACCTTCTTGGCCGGACAGCCCATGTTGATGTCGATGATCTCGGCGCCCTGTTCGGCGTTGAGGCGGGCGGCGGTGGCCAGCATCTCGGCGTCGCCGCCGGCGATCTGCACCGCCCTGGGGCCGGGTTCGCCCCGGTGGTCCATGCGCAGGCGCGACTTGCGGGTGTGCCACAGGCTGGGATCGGAGGTGACCATCTCGCCCACCACCAGTCCCGCGCCCAGGCGACGACAGAGCGCGCGGAAGGGGCGGTCGGTGACCCCGGCCATGGGCGCAAGGATCACCGGGCCGGCCAGCTGATGCGGGCCAATGCAGGTGGTGATGCCTGAATCTTGCTGTTGCACCATGGGGGATCTGGGATCGTGGTCTGACATGGGAGCTGCCGTCGTTCCGGGGCTGCATATCATACGCCTCGAAGCACCGTTGGTGAAGGCGTGTTCGAGACGTTTTAATGCGAAAGGCTGCCCGGTGACAGCCTCTCGTGGCGCGATGTTCAGTCCTTGGTGGGGCGCCGGCCGCTAAGCCGCACCCAGCCTTCACGGACTTCCGGCTCGTCCATGAAAAGTCCCTCGTGGCGGTAGGCGTCGATCACCTCGTCGGCCTGGGCCTCGAGGATGCCAGACAGCGCCAGGCGACCACCGTCGGCGACATGGCCGGCGATGGTCGGGGCCAGTTCCACCAGCGGACCGGCCAGGATATTGGCCACCACCAGGGTGAAGCGCTCCTCGCCCATCTGCTCCGGGTAGCGCAACGTCAGGCGCGACTCGTCGATGGCGTTGCGCTCGGCGTTGTCACGACTGGCGCTGAGCGCCTGCGGGTCGATGTCGGTGCCGATGGCTCGGGCGGCACCCAGCTTGAGTGCGGCGATGGCAAGGATGCCGGAGCCACAGCCGACGTCGAGCAGTTCGATGCCGTCGAGTTCGCCGTCGAGCGCCAGCCCATCGAGCCACTCGAGACACAGTGCGGTGGTGGGGTGGGTGCCGGTACCGAAGGCCAGGCCCGGGTCCAGATGCAGATTGACCGCGTCGTCCTCGGGCGGCTGGTGCCAGCTCGGCACGATCCACAGTCGCTGACCCATGCGCAGGGGCTCGAAGCTGTCCATCCACTCGCGCTCCCAGTCGCGGTCATCGATCAGCTCGTGCTCGATGACCGGGCAGGGCTCGCCGGGCAGGGATTCGGCCCAGGCGGCAGACAGCCGCTCGAGCATGTCCGCCAGACCGTCGAGGTCATCGTAGAGACCGGTGAGAATGGTCTGGTCCCACAGTGGGGTGGTGCCCCGGTCCGGCTCGAACACCGGATCGTCGTGGGCGTCCTGCAGGGTGATCGCGGTGGCGCCTTCGGCCAGCAGCAGTTCCTCCAGCAGTTCCGCCTGCTGTGGTGGGACCTCGGCCTTGAGTTGAAGCCAGGGCATGGCGGTATTCCTCTTCGGTCTGGTGCAACGTCAACGGGGCGGCCTGGGCCGCCCCGTTGTCACGCTCTTGGTGCAAAGCCGCCGTGCTACTGCGCGAGCTTCTTCTCGAGGTAGTGAATATTGACGCCACCCTGCTGGAAGTAGCCGTCGCGCACCAGGTCCTTGTGCAGGTCGGTGTTGGTCTTGATGCCTTCCACCAGCAGCTCGTCCAGGGCGTTGCGCATGCGCGTCAGCGAGGTCTCGCGGTCGGCGCCCCAGGTGATCAGCTTGCCGATCAGCGAGTCGTAGTGGGGCGGCACCGTGTAGCCGGTGTACAGGTGGGAGTCCATGCGCACGCCGAGACCACCCGGAGGATGGTACAGCGTGACCTTGCCCGGAGAAGGCATGAAGGTGCGAGGATCCTCGGCGTTGATGCGGCACTCGAAGGCGTGGCCGTTGAGCTCGACATCTTCCTGGCGGATCGACAGCGGCAGGCCGGAAGCGATGCGCAGCTGCTCGCGCACGATATCCACGCCGGTGACCATCTCGGTGACCGGGTGCTCCACCTGGACGCGGGTGTTCATCTCGATGAAGAAGAACTCACCGTCCTCGTAGAGGAACTCGAAGGTGCCGGCGCCGCGATAGCCGATTTCCACGCAGGCTTCGCGACAGGCTTCCAGCACCTTGGCGCGGGCGTCCGGATCCAGGCCCGGCGCGGGTGCTTCTTCCAGCACCTTCTGGTGGCGGCGCTGCAGCGAGCAGTCGCGGTCATACAGGTGGATGGCATTGCCCTGGCCGTCGGCCAGCACCTGAACCTCGACGTGACGAGGCTTCTCGAGGAACTTCTCCATGTACACGGTGCCGTCGCCGAAGGCCGAGTGGGCCTCGGTGCGGGTCACGGTGACCGCGGAGATCAGGTGGGCTTCGGTGTGCACCACGCGCATGCCACGTCCGCCGCCGCCGGCGGCGGCCTTGATGATCACCGGGTAGCCGATGCGCCGGGCGGTGGCCAGCAGCTCGCCTTCATCGTCGCCCAGCGGCCCGTCGGAGCCTGGCACCGTGGGCACGCCGGCCTTCTTCATCGCTTCGATGGCGCTGACCTTGTCGCCCATCAGGCGAATGGTCTCGGCGCGCGGGCCGATGAAGGTGAAGCCGGAACGCTCGACCTGCTCGGCGAAGTCGGCATTCTCGGAGAGGAAGCCGTAGCCGGGGTGGATGGCGCTGGCGTCGGTCACCTCGGCCGCGCTGATCAGCGAGGGGATATTGAGGTAGGACTGGGCCGAGGAAGCGGGGCCGATGCACACCGCCTCATCGGCGAGCCGCACGTGCATCAGTTCGCGGTCGGCCTTGGAGTGGACCGCAACCGTCTTGATCCCGAGCTCCTTGCAGGCCCGCAGGATGCGAAGAGCGATCTCGCCGCGGTTGGCGATAAGAACCTTGTCCAACATGGTGGTGTCCGCCGAAAGTGAATGATCAGGGAAGACGCAAGTCTTCTCAGGAGATGACAACCAGGGGCTGGTCGAACTCGACCGGCTCGCCGTCCTCGACCATGAAGGCCTCGATCACGCCGTCACGATCGGCTTCGATCTGGTTCATCATCTTCATCGCTTCGACGATGCAGATGGTGTCACCCTTGCGCACGCTGGCGCCGACTTCCACGAAAGGCTTGGCGCCGGGTGCCGGGGAGCGGTAGAAGGTGCCGACCATCGGCGAGACCACGGCCTGGCCCTGGTAGCTCGGGCCGCTGTCGGCGCTGGGTGCGGGAGCTTCGGCCGGGGCCTGGGCAGGTGCGGCCGCCGGTGCAGCGGGTGCGCCCCAGGGTTGGGCGGCGGGTGCCGGCTGCCAGCTGCCACCCTGCGGATGACGGCTGATGCGGACCGATTCTTCACCTTCCTGGATCTCGATTTCGCTGATGTTGGACTCTTCCAGCAGTTCAATCAGCTTCTTGACCTTACGAATATCCATGACGTTGTCTCGATCGTGTGAAGTGTCTACCGGGCGCTGTAAACCCGGTCCAAGTCGTTAGAGATCGCGGCAAGATGGCGGCTCTTGGCGTCTCTATCGTGTCAGAATTCAGAGTAGTGCGGAGTTTGCCGAAAATTGCGAAGGTTGTCCAGCGAGGCCGAACGCTGTTCGCTGTCACCTTCACCCGCTGGTGGTAGCCGCCTGGGCGCCGTCGAGGGCGCGGCTGACTGCGGCGATATGGCCGGCCAGGGCAGCGGCATCGAGTTCGCCCTGGATACGTGCCTGACGAAGCTCCTGGTCCCCGTCGAAGAACAGAAGACTCGGTGGGCCGAACAGACCCAGATGGTCGAGCACCTCACGACTCACGGCGTTGGTGTCGGTCACATCGACGTCGATCCAGCGGAAGCCGGCGAGGGCCTCGCGTACCCGGGGGTCGGGAAACACCTCGCGCTCCATCACCTTGCAGGAAATGCACCATTCGGCGGTGACGTTGACGAAGGCGGGGGTCGTGGACTCGGCCAGGGCCGCCTGAAGCTGGCCCAGGCTCTCGACGATGCGATCGGGATGGGCCGCCTCGATAGAGCTGCTCGTCGCGCTCATGGGGCCGGCGGCCAGGGGGCGAAGGGGATCGCCACCGCCACGGGCGGCGCCGATGACCAGCGCGATGCCCCACACCAGCAGCACGATACCGGCGCCCTGGCGGACCCGCGGCCAGCCCGGCGTACTCGCCAGATCGAGGGCGCCGAGGGCCAGCGCCGTGCCGATGGCCAGACCCGCCCACAAAAGAAGGGTGAGCGGGGCCGGGATCAAACGCTCGATCAGCCAGACTGCGACGCCCAGCAGCAGCACACCGAAGGCGATCTTGACCCCGTTCATCCAGGTGCCCGAGCGCGGCAGCAGGGTGGTGCCGAAGCCGCCGACCAGCAACAGCGGGACGCCCATGCCCAGCGCCAGGGCCAGCAGCGCCGCGCCACCGATGACGGCGTCACCGGTGGAGGAAATGAATACCAGGGCGCCGGCCAGCGGTGCCGACACGCAGGGCGAGACCACCAGCACCGACAGCGCGCCGGCCAGCGCCAGACCCAGGGGGCCGCTGCGCTGGGCGCGTGCCTGCCAGGCATCGATGCGTGAGCCAAGCCCCGAGGACAGGCGTAGATTGAAGACCCCGAACATGGCCAGTGCGAACAGGGTGAAGAGGGCGGCGAACACGATCAGTACCGGGGCCGACTGCAGGCGCGCCTGAAGGTTCAGCCCCGCGCCGAACAGCCCCATCAGCACGCCGACCAGGGCGTAGGTGGCGGCCATGCCGGCGACGTAGCTTGCCGAGAGCGCAAAGGCGCGGGGGCGGCTGGGGTTCTGACCGACGATGATCGACGACAGGATCGGAATCATCGGCAGCACGCAGGGGGTAAAGGTCAGCCCGAGGCCGGCCACAAAGAACAGTCCGAGCATCAACGGCAGGCTGGCGTCCTGCATCAGGGCGCGGAAGCGGCCGTCTTCGCTGAGCGGAGCTGCATCGACAGAGGCGGTAGGGAGGCTGCCCGCTTGCTGGCTCGTGGGCGGCTGTCCGGCGAGGTCCGCTGCGGTAGCCTGGGCTGTGTTGTCGTTGGCCGTCTGGCCGTCCTCCAGAGCGTCGGCAAAGGCGGCGGGGGGCTCACTCTGGGCGGCGGCCAGCTCAAGGCGTTCCGGGGGGTAGCACAGACCGGCGTCGGCGCAGCCCTGGAACGTCAGGGCGATGTCCAGTGGCCCCTGACGGGTGTCGGCCAGCGGGGCACTGAACACCACCTGATCGTAGAAGACGTTGACGTCGCCGAGAAATTCGTCGGTCTTGGCCTCCCCGGGCGGTAGCGACAGCTCACCCAGGGCGTCCGGTTCGCCTGGCAGTTCCAACGAGAAGCGGTGACGATAGAGATAGTAGCCGTCGGCATTCTGCATGCCGATATAGAGCCGATCGCCGTCGTGCCAGGCGCTGGCGGTAAAGGCCTCGTTCACCGGCAGAAACTCGGCGCTGCTCGACGACGAGGAAAAGAACTGGGCCTGGGCCACCCAGGGGGACAGCAGCAGACAGACGAACAGCAAGAGGCGTGTGGCGAAGAACACGTCGAATCCTTGTTGACGATGGGTGTGGAAGACGGGGCAAGGCGTGGCGGGATTCGCCTGCCGTGTCAGACCCCACTGTGTGACCGTGGAAGCGGGGCGGGGTTCCCGCGGACCCTGCGCTATGATCAGATGCAAGCGTATTCTACCACTGGCGCCGGCGCTTTCCCTCATTGGAGGCAGGGCTGGCCGGCCTTTGATGAACGACAAGGAGAGCGAAATGAGCAGTCGTCGACAGCGCGCCGAAAGGCGTCGTCAGGAGCTCGAGAACCCGCAGTACGGATGGATCTGGAAACCGCTCGCCGTGCTGCTGGTGCTTGCCGTGATGGTGGCGGTGGGGCTGGGGATCTGGTGGAGCCTGGCGCCGTCGCGCTTCGACGTGGAGACTGCCACCCAGGAGCAGCGCATCTCCGCGGCGCCGGCGGCCAGAGGCACCGTTACGGTCGCGACCCTGGCCACCCTGATCGATACCTTGCAGGACAAGCCCGGCGGGTACCTGCGAAATGACCTGATGCCGCCGGGACTGCTGCTCGACAATATGCCGTCCTGGGAAACTGGTGTGCTGGTTCAGGCGAGGCTGATGGCCGCCAGCCTGGCGGACTTCGACCCCGGCGCCGGTGAGTCGGTGAATACTCTGATCGCTGCCCTCGAACAGGACGCCGACGATTGGCTGGCCCCGTCCATGGAGGATCACCTGGCCCAGGCGGGGAACTCGGCCCGCGCCTATCTGGCGCGTTTCGACGATGGGGTCGGCGCGTCCTTCGTCGATCAGGGCCAGGGCCTGGCGCTCTATCTGGACGCGGTGCGCCAGCAGTTGGCCTCGTTGCGGGAGCGGCTGTCATCCACGGTCAGCGACAGCGAGCGCTTGAAGGAACTGGGTATCGAAGTGGCACAGGACAGTCGAGTGCCCTGGTACCGCGTCGACAACGTGTTCCACGAGACCCGCGGTCAGACCTGGGCGCTGGGACACCTGCTCGAGGCGCTCGAGCGTGACCAGGCGGATCTGATCGCAAGCGCGGGCCTCGGCGACAGCTACGCCCGTGCGCTGGCCGAGATCGAGCGTATGCAACGTCAGTTCTGGAGCCCGGTGGTGCTGCGCGGCAGTGGCCTCGGCATCTTCGCCAACTATCCGCTGACCATGGCCCATCATCTGAGCCGGCTCGACGGCGCCCTGGCGTCCCTGATCGATGGCCTGGGTGGCGCCGAAGCGGCCCCGGAAGCCGCGACGCCACCGGTGACCGAGGTGACCCGTAGCACCGACGATGAGGAGGCGGCGGAGTCAGCCGGCGTTGAGCAGAGTGATGAGAAGAGTGATGAGCAGGATGGCCAGCAGAGCGACGAGCAGAGTGACCAGCACAGCGACGAGCAGGGCGCTGAAGCCAATAGTGACGAGCAGGACGCCGACGCCAATAGCGGCGAGCAAGGATCCAACCAGCAGCAGCCTGGCGAGCAAAGCGCCGAGTAGCAAGAGCCGAGTCAAGAGCCCCGAGCCGTGAACGGGGCCCAATGACGGGGTGAGAGAGACCGGTTGCCGATTTTCTCCCTCGTCCTTGCCTGAATTTTCGCAAGCTACCATGCCCTCGTTGCCGGGGGCATTTTTTTCTCAGTTTGCTTCGTTCGCCCGGATACTTTTTGCCGCTCCGCGCTTTGGTAATTGGAGGCCTGGCGTCCCCCTGGCTGACGCGCCATGTCGCCAATGACTAGATGCGTCATCTCGGCGCATGAACCGAGGTTGCTGCAGCGATCACCTCGTCGTATCAGGAATCAGTGATCTGTCGCACTGCAATGGTGCGTCTGCGAAGGGCCCATGGTCGCGCTCTTTGCCCACATTCTCGATCCTGGTTTCTCAGTGCTTTTTTCGCACATTTCCAACCTTATGATTTGGCTAAAGAAAAACTTTCTCCACGGTAACTGTCCGCTGGCGCCCCCGACGTGTCCTCAAGGAACACGCAATTACAAGCGGAAACAGTCGCTCTCATGCTTCCGGGATACCGATATGGGGTTTGTCAGCCTGTGTACGCCAGGAATTTCGGACTGCCAGGACGGCGCGGCTATGCAATCGTACTGGCATAAATCGCAGTACCTGGCGGCCATCGAGTCTTCGAGCGTCGACGGGTGCTGCGGGCTGTCGGTGGTCGATCGTCTCGCAGAAGACGCAGCCTCGACGGTGACAATAACCATCTGTCTACGCGCAGGGCTTCAGGGATATGCCATCGATATCACCCTGGGGCGGTAGCGTGTCACACGCTCAGGGGGACGATATGGATAAGGTGAATCAGGCACACCAGTGGACAAGGGTCGTGGACGAGTCGCAACGATCGCCCGGCTGGCTGGCGGGTGCCGTCTTCGCAGTGCTGCTTGCGCTGACCGTGAGTGGTTGTGCCTATGCCCCTGGCGGGCATATCGACTACGAGACCGAGGCGCCGGACATCGATCATCTGGTCGACATCCAGGCCATCACCCCGGCATTGGTGGCGAACTTCCGCCAGAACGTCACCGGCGATATCGCCAGCACCATGCCTTCCTACCTCAAGGCCCAGTTGACGGACTACGAGTACCGTGTCGGGCCGGGTGATGTGCTCAACATCACCGTCTATGACCACCCCGAGCTGACCATCCCGGGGGGCGCCGAGCGCAGCCCCGAAGAGACCGGCAAGACGGTACAGCCCGATGGTCGCATCTATTTCCCCTATGTCGGACGTTTCCGAGTGGCCGGGCGGACGGTGGACCAGATACGCCGAACCCTCACCGGCATGTTGTCGAACTACATCACCGAGCCCCAGGTGGACGTCAACGTCGCCGCCTACCATTCCAAGAAGATCTACGTCAGTGGAGCGGTTGCCACCCCCGGCGCCCAGCCGATCACCACGGTCCCGCTGACCCTGGTCGATGCGGTCAGCCAGGCCGGGGGGCCATCGGAGACGGCCAACTGGCACGAGGTGGTACTCAATCGTGATGGCACCAGGGAGGTGCTGTCGCTGTACGCGCTGATGCGCCATGGTGACCAGACCCAGAACCGCCTGCTGCGCGATGGCGACGTGGTGCATATCCCGACCCTGGAGTCCGAGAACGTCGCGGTGCTGGGGCAGGTCAGGAATCCCGGCAATCTGGTGCTGGGCAACGAACGTATCACCCTGACCACCGCCCTGGCGCGAGCCGGCGGCGTCATCGAGACCACCGCCGAACCGTCGGGGATCTTCGTGATTCGTCCCAAGCCGCCGGGCGATGCCAAGCTTGCCACCGTCTATCAGCTTGATATCAGCAACGCCACCTCGCTGACCATGGGCACCCACTTCCCGCTGCAGCCCCAGGACGTGGTCTACGTGACGGCGGCCCCGCTGGCACGCTGGAACAACGTGATCAGTCTGCTGCTGCCGTCGGCACTGCTGCCCGGCACCATCGCCGACACCACTACCCGCATCGGCGAGATCTGATCGGTGCGTTTTGCCAGTGCGCTGGTGCTGTGTCGAGCGAACCTGTGTCGTAGTCCGCTCGGTGCGGCGCTGCTGCAGAGGCGGCTGCCCGCCATGGAGATTCAGTCTGCCGGGCTTTCTGCGGTGCGCGAAGGTGAAGCCGCGCCCGCAGAGGTGCAGGCGCTGGCCAGGGAAGCCGGGCTCGAGTTGAGCGCCCACCGCGCTCGGGTGGCAACGCCCGAGATGATCGCCAATCACGATCTGGTGCTGGTGATGAGTGCGTCCCAGCGCCAGGCGGTCAGCGAACTTGCGCCCTTTGCCACCGGCAAGACCCTGCTGTTTGCCCACTGGCTCGACGGGATCGATATCCCCGACCCCTACCGCAAGAGCCTGGACGCACACCGTCAGGTATTCGTGATGCTTTCCGATGCCGCCGACGCCTGGCACCGAAGGCTCGCGCCATGACCTCGTATCGCCGCGCTCGAGGCCACCGACAGGACCTGCCGTCATGACCCAAATGTCACGCTTGCCTTCCGCTCCCGGCCGCGAGGATATCGACCTCGGGCGCATCCTGGGGCTATTGCTCCGGCACAAGTGGTGGATCCTCGCCGTCACCCTGCTGTTCGGAGCGGCAGGTTATGTGTCCGCCTTGCTCAAGCCACCCATCTACGAGGGCGACGCCCTGGTGCACGTGGAGCGTCGGGCCTCGGTCAGTCCGCTGGGGGACCTGGCCACGGTGATGGGAGAAGAGGAGAACACCTCGGCAGAGGTGCAGATACTGCGGTCTCGCATGGTGCTGGGGCGGGTGGTTGACCGCCTCGCCCTCGACACCCAGGTGTCGCCACGCCGTCTGCCGCTGGTCGGTGACTATCTGGTGCGTGAAGGGGTGACCCGAGAGGACCTGGCTGAGCTGGGCTGGATGACTGCTCCGCTTGGATGGCTCGAGCGGTTGATGCCCGAGGCATGGGATCTGAGCCATCTGGTGTGGGCAGGGGAGTCGCTGCAACTGGCGCGCCTCGAGGTCGCTGACTCCTATCGCGGCGCGGCCTTCCGCCTGGTGGCAGGCCGCGATGCCGGCTATCAGCTATTTGGTCCTGACGGTGATCTGTTGGGTGTCGGTCGTGTCGGCGATACCGCAAGATTCGCCGGAGGCGATGTGGTGTTGAGCGTTCGCGAGATGACCGCAGCGCCAGGTGCAGAGTTCAGCCTGTCCAAGCGCCCCCAGGTGTCGGCCATCGATTCGCTGCTGGCTCGCTTGACGGTCACCGAGCAGGGCAGCGGCTCGAGCGCCAGCACCGGCATGTTGCGCCTGACCCTGACCGGCACCGACATCGATCGGGTGCGCGAGTCGCTGGATGTCCTGGCGGAAACCTTCCTGATGCAGAATGTCGAGCGGCAGTCGGCCCAGGCCGACCAGAGCCTGGCCTTTCTCGATGAGCAGGCGGTGGCATTGAAGGCCTCGCTGTCATCGGCGGAAGATCGGCTCAATGCCTATCGCGTCGAGGTGGACAGTATCGACCTGGACTCCGAGGCGGCCTCGGTGGTCGAGCAGTTGATCTCGGTGGAGGAACAGCTCAACACCCTGGATTTCCAGGAAGCCGAACTGGTCCAGAGGTTCACCCGCAATCACCCCACCTATCAGGCGTTGATGCGCCAGCGCGGCATCCTCAACCAGGAGAAGGCCCGACTGGAGGAGCGTGTCAGCGAGATGCCCGAGTCCCAGCAGGAA
The DNA here is from genome assembly GCF_003056325.1 of Halomonas sp. BN3-1. Taxonomy (NCBI): domain Bacteria; kingdom Pseudomonadati; phylum Pseudomonadota; class Gammaproteobacteria; order Oceanospirillales; family Halomonadaceae; genus Halomonas; species Halomonas sp. BN3-1. Next base: position 207,440 of record NZ_PYVV01000007.1, read on the forward strand.
ATCGTGCGCCTGACCCGGGACGTGGAGGTGACCCAGGCGATCTATGTCAATGTGCTTAATCGTGCGCAAGAGGTGGCGGTCGCCAAGGCCGGCACCATCGGCAATGTGCGGGTCATCGACGATGCGTACGTGGATGACGATCCGGTGGCACCCAACGCCGGCCTGATGATGGCCCTGGCCACCGTTATCGGTGCCTTTCTGGCGGTGGCGGTGGTACTGGTGCGTGGCATGCTCAATCGCGGCATCGAGAGCCCGGACCAGCTCGAGGACCTGGGGCTGCCGGTGTACGCCACGGTGCCGCTTTCCGAGTTTCAGCAGCGCCTGGTCAAGCGGGTCAAGTATCGCAGCGACCGGCGCAGTCAGCCGGTGATCAAGGGCCTGCTGGCCCTGACTCAACCGACCGACATGGCCATCGAGGCGTTGCGTGGCCTGCGCACCAGTCTGCACTTCGCGATGATGGAAGCGCCCAACAACTGCCTGATGATCACCGGCCCCAGCCCCGAGATCGGCAAGAGCTTCATCTCGCTGAATCTGGGCGTGATCTGTGCCCAGGCCGGTCAACGGGTCCTGGTCATCGACGCCGACATGCGCAAGGGACACCTGCACAGCGCCTTCGGCGCCAAGGCCGAAAGTGGCCTGTCGGACCTGTTGTCGGACAAGAGCGAGGTGGCCGAGGTCATCCGCCAGACCGAGGTGGAAGGCCTCGACTATCTGTCGCGAGGCGCATGCCCGCCCAATCCTTCGGAACTGCTGATGCGCGAGCGTTTCACCACGCTGATGGAGCAGTTCAGTCGCGACTACGATCTGGTGATCGTCGATACCCCGCCTGTGCTGGCGGTGACCGACGCCGCCATCGTCGGTAACCGGGTGGGCACCAGCCTGCTGGTGACGCGCTTCAAGCTCAACCCGGTCAAGGAGGTCAGGGTGGCGCTCAGGCGCCTGGAGACCTCCAACGTCAGGGTCAAGGGCTGCATCCTCAACGCCATGGACCCCAGCGCCAGGCATGGTTACGGCTATGGTCACTATGTCTATGCCTACCAGTAAGTACGGCAGCGGCGACAACCAGGGACGGTGAGATGCTGACTGATCTGCGCGAACTCTACGGCCTGCTGACTCACCACCAGCGCCGGCAACTGCTGCGGCTGCAGGTGCTGGTGGTGGCGATGGCGCTGTGCGAGCTGCTCAGCGTCGCCTCCATCGCGCCCTTCATGGCGGTAGTGGGCGATCTGGAGCGTCTTGGCGGGGACGGCGTGATGGGCGAGCTCTATCGGGCCAGCGGTGCCGACTCGCCGGAGCGCTTTCTTCTATGGCTTGGGCTGGGGGTGCTGGGCGCGTTGTCGGTCGCCGCGGTGGTGTCGATGGTGACGGTGTGGCGGCTGGCGGTCTACGGCGCCACCGTCGGGGCGGAGCTGGGTTCCCGACTGTTCGCCCACTACATGCACAAGGACTGGCTGTTCCACGCCGGAGGCAGCAGCAGCTATCTGACCAAGCAGATCGCTCAGGAGTGCCAGCGAGTCATGCTGGGCGTCATCGATCCGTTGATGCAGATGAATGCCAAGGTGGTGCTGGCGCTGTTCATGTCGCTGGCCATCCTGATCTACAACCCCGCGGTGGCGCTGTGCGCCATGGCGTTGTTCTCACTGGCCTACCTGCTGCTCTATCACACCGCCCGGCGTCGCCTGATGAGCAACGGCGAGGCGCTGTCGGCGGCCCAGGGCCAGCGCTTTCGGCTGATGGCCGAGGGATTCGGAGGGATCAAGGATCTGTTGCTGCTGGGGCGTCAGACCCAGCTGACCGAGCGTTTCGACCGGGCCAGTCGACGCTTTGCCCGGGCCCAGGGCACCAATCAGGCGCTCAAGCAGGCGCCGCGCTATGCGATGGAGGTGGTGGCCTTCGCCTCGGTGATCCTGCTGTTGTTCTACCTGCTCAAGACCCACCAGGGCGAGATGGCGTCGATGCTGCCGGTACTGGCGGTGTATGCCCTGGCGGGTTTCAAGCTGCTGCCGGCTTTTCAGCATATCTACGCCAGCGTCTCGAGCATCCGCGGGAACCTGCATGCGCTCGAGGAAATTCGCAATGACCTGCGGGCCAGCCATGCCCATGACCACCTTGAGCATGGCGGTGACTCGGCCCAGGGCGGCTCAGCCCTCAAGGCCCAGCGCGAGATTCGCCTCGAGGGGGTCAGCTTTCGCTATCCCGGTGCACGCTCTCCCGCGGTGGACGACGTCAGCCTGGTGATACCGGCCAATAGCGTGATCGGCCTGGTTGGCGCCTCCGGTTCCGGCAAGTCCACCCTGATCGATCTATTGCTGGGACTGATGCAGCCACAGCGAGGGCGCATCAGCGTGGACGGAAAGGTCATCGATGAGGCCAATCGTCGCCAGTGGCAGGACGCGCTGGGTTTCGTCTCCCAACAGCTCTATCTATGCGATGGCAGTATTCGCGACAACGTGGCTTTTGGACTGGCCCCCGAGTGCATCGACGACGACCGCGTCGAAAGGGCGCTTCGGCTCGCCCACCTGGCCGAGTTCGTGGCCGAGCTGCCTCAGGGCATCGAGACCCTGGTCGGCGAGCGGGGTGTCCAGCTCTCCGGGGGACAGCGCCAGCGCATTGGCATCGCTCGGGCGCTCTATCACGAGGCCGAGGTGCTGGTGCTGGATGAGGCGACCAGTGCCCTGGACGGCATCACCGAGCGGCTGATCATGGATGCGATCCACGACTTCGCCGGTCGCAAGACCATCGTGCTGGTCGCCCATCGACTGACCACCGTCATGGCCTGCGAGTGCATCTACATGATGGAGCGTGGACGCCTGGTGGATCAGGGCAGCTACCGGGAGCTGATGTCGCGCAACGAGGTGTTCAAGCGAATGGCGCAGAGCGCCTGAGACGGGACTCCGGTAAAGCGCGCAAATGAGGGCACGGGTGAAGCGACGGACGAAGCGCTGGCGAAGTGACGGACGGAGCGCTGGTAAACCGAACGCGCATCGATGAAGGGAGGCGGGCACCGATGAAGCAGTGCTTCGTGATCGGCGGCGGTGGCCATGCGCGGGTGCTGCTGCATGGACTGCGCGGGCTTGGCTGGCAGGTGGCCGGCTACGTGGCACAGGAGCCCTCGTCGGCCATGCCGGTCCCCTGGCTGGGGCAGGACCGTGGTCGACTGGCGTCGCCGGATGGCCTGCCAGGCGTCGCCTTCCTGGGAATCGGCATGGTCACCAGCGCGCCCTGGCGGCGCGCTCTGCTCGAAGCCTTCCTGGCGCAGGGATTCGACCTGCCACCGTTGATCACGCACAACGCCATGGTGCATGACGACGTGAAGCTGGGAGACGGCAGCGTGATACTGGATGGTGCCGTGGTGGTCACCGGCAGTCGTCTGGGACGAGGCTGTCTGATCAACACCCGGGCGGTGGTCGACCACGACTGCGTGCTGGGCGACAACGTCCACGTCGCCTGCGGTGCCACGCTCAGTGGCGGCGTCAGGCTAGGGGCGGACGTGATGATCGGCACTGGAGCCAACCTGATCCAGGGGGTCGAAGTGTGTGCGGGGGCGGTGATCGGCGCCGGTGCCACCGTGGTAGGGGACGTAACACGCCCTGGAGTGTATCTCGGGACGCCTGCGCGACGACGGCAATGAATGCGCCTGGCCGACGCGCATCACCACCAGACGTCACAGCGAAAAGCGCCAGAAGGCGAAAAAAAATTAAAGCAGGTCTACGCAAAAAGCAGGTCTACGCAAACAGGGAAGGCGCTTCTGCCAAGAGGCGCAAGCAGGGGACACGAATGAGTCATTCTGAGGTTGTCGAGACCAGGAGGGTGGCATCGAGCCGCGCCGAGTCACCAGGCGTACAGGTGATCGCCGAAGCCGGCGTCAATCACAATGGGTGCCTGGATACCGCCATGGCGCTGGTGGACGCGGCACGTGAGTGCGGCGCCGATGCCGTCAAGTTTCAGTGGTTCAAGGCGGAGCAACTGGTGACCGCCGACGCCGCCCAGGCAAGCTACCAGCGAAAGGCCTGCCCGGAGGACGGCTCCCAGTACGCCATGCTCAAGCGCCTGGAGCTCGGCCTTGACGATTTTCGGCGATTGGCCCAGTACAGCCGTGACAGTGGCATCGAATTCCTGGCCAGCCCCTTCGACGAGGATAGCGTCGAGTGGCTGGCGGCGCTGGACGTCGGTTGCTTCAAGGTGGCCTCCGGGGAGTTGACCAATCTGCCGCTGCTTTCACGTATCGGCGCCCAGGGCAAACCGGTGCTGTTGTCCACGGGCATGAGTTTCCTGGGGGAAATCGAAGCCGCCTTGGCGACCCTTTCGGCGGCGGGGGCCGGCGACGTTACGGTACTGCACTGCGTCAGTGAATACCCGGCGCCGGTGGATCAGATCAACCTCGCCGCCATGGACACCCTGGCCCAGGCCTTCGGATGCCCGGTCGGCTACTCCGATCATAGCGATGGCATCGATATCGCGCTGGCGGCGGTGGCGCGTGGGGCCGTGGTCATCGAAAAACACCTGACCCTGGATACCAGCATGGCGGGGCCGGACCATGCGGCCTCGCTGGATCCTCAGGCCTTCCTGGCGATGGTGACCGCCATTCGTCGTATCGAGCAGGCCCTCGGCGATGGTCGCAAGCGCCCGGCGCCCTGTGAGCAGCCCCAGCGGGAACTGGTGCGTCGCAGCGTGGTGGCCGGGCGTGACATCGACGCCGGCGAGGTGCTGGCGCACGCCGATTTGCTGCTCAAGCGGCCTGGCAGCGGTCTGCCGGCCGCCGCCCTGCCTCAGTTGATCGGTCGGGTGGCCAGACGCCGTATCGGTCGCGACGCCCTGCTGGACTGGGCGGATCTGACATGATGGCCTGGGCATGAGGGGGACTGGCATGACACCGAGAAAGATCTGGGTCCTGACCAGTTCTCGAGCGGACTATGGGCTGCTCTACTGGTTGCTTCGGGAAATCGACGAAGACCCTGCGCTGGAACTGATGCTGGTGGCCAGCGGATCGCACCTGTCCACCGAGTTCGGCTCCACGGTCAGCGAGATCGAGCGCGACGGCTTTCGTCTGCATCGACGCCTCGAGATCCTGCTGGCGTCGGACTCACGCAACGCCATGACCAAGGCCATGGGGCTGGCGCTGTTGAGCGTCGGCGATGCCCTGGTCGAGGACCGGCCCGACCTGGTGGTCCTGCTGGGCGACCGTTTCGAAATCGTGCCGGTGGCGTTGGCGGCGGTCACCCACGGTATCACCCTGGCCCACCTCCACGGGGGCGAGACCAGTCGTGGCGCCCTGGACGAGTACTATCGTCATGCGGTGACCAAGCTGGCCAACCTGCACTTTCCCGCTACCGAGGTCTACCGTCGGCGGATTCTGCAGATGGGGGAAGACCCCGGCCGAGTGTTTGTCCACGGCGCGCCGGGCATCGATCACCTGTACCGCAGCCGCACGCCGACCAGGGCAGTGCTTGCAAGGGCCCTGGACATGCCACTGGACCGGCCCACCGCGCTGGTCACCTATCACCCGGTGACCGCGGGTACGGGCGAGGACGAGGAAGCGCTGATCGCGGCCTTGTCGCGTTTCGAGGATCTGGACGTGCTGGTGTGCAAGGCCAACGCCGACTGTCATGGACGCAGCATCAACGCGCGGCTGGCGCGCTGGTGTGCCGAGCGCCCCGAGGCCAGGCGTCTGGTCGACAGTCTGGGGCAGCGTCTCTATCACGGCTGTCTCGAGCACATGGATGTGCTGGTGGGCAATTCCTCCAGCGGTCTGATCGAGGCGCCATCCTTCCGTCGGCCGGTGGTCAATGTCGGCAAGCGTCAGGACGGCCGCCTCAAAGCGGGAAACGTGATCAATGTCGAGGCCTCGGAGGAGGCCATCGCCAAGGGCATCGAGACCGCCCTGAGCGAGACCTTCAAGCGTTCGCTGGGCGCCCTGAGCAATCCCTATGACCCCTTCGAGGATGGAGCCGCCTCGCGGCGAATCAAGAACACCTTGAAACGGGTCAATCTGGATGCCGGCATCCGTGAGAAGTGGTTCTTCGACATCGACGAGGTGTCCCCTCTGGGCGGCACCTCTTCTCCGACCAAAGGCCTGATGGGCTGACCTTCTTCCCTTCGACGACGACCCCATCAACCGTTCAGGAAATGATGATGACACCAGTGTCCGAGGCGGCAATGTCGGTGACGGCGGTGATACCGGCGCGGGGCGCCAGCAAGTCGGTGCCGAGAAAGAACCTGAGGCCGCTCGGCGGACGCCCGCTGCTGGTCTGGTCGATCGAGGTGGCACGGCAGGTGATGGCGATCGATCGGGTGATCGTGAGTACCGATGATGACGAGATTGCCCAGGTGGCCCGCCGGCATGGCGCCGAGGTGCATCGTCGGTCGGCGCAACTGGCCACCGACGAGGCGCTGGTGATCGACGCCATCCGCGAACTGTTCGATGAGCTGAACCAGGGCGGCGAGGCTCCCGAGGTGATGGTGCTGCTGGAGCCCACCTGCCCCTTGCGCAGTGCCCAGGATGTGGCCGAGTGCCTGTCGCGTCTGGTGGTGCAGGGGCTGGATTCGGTGGCCACCTTCAAGGCTGCCGAGGTCAATCCTCACCGTACCTGGCGGCTGGATGCGCGGGGCCGGCCCACCGCCTTTATCGACGGCAGCGATCCCTGGCTGCCGCGACAGGCGTTACCCATGGCCTATCAGCTCAATGGTGCCGTCTATGCCTTCCGTCCCGATCGTCTTCCCGAGGATGGCAAGGCGTTGCTGTTCGGGCGTAGTGGCGCGGTGATCATGCCGGCGGAACGTTCGGTCGACATCGACCGCGAGCACGACTTCGTCATCGTCGAAAGCCTGTTGAGGAGAGCCCGTTGAGGACAGCCCGTTGTACAGCCCGTTGGAGAGCCCGTTGAGGACAGCCCGTTGTACAGCCCGTTGGAGAGCCCGTTGAGCCACCCTGTCGAAGCCTTAGTGACTCCCGCAGCCACCGATGTGCGCCCGGCGATCATGATCACCGGGGCTACCGGTGGGGTCGGCATGGCCCTGTGCCGCCACCTGAACCGCCGCTTTCGGGTGATCGCTCTGGGGCGTGACGCCAACGCCCTGGCAGCACTGGCCGCAAGCCTTCCCGGTGTCGAGGTCCACTGCCTGGATCTCGCCGGCGGTGAGATCGCAAGTGATATCGCGTCACTACTGGAGCAATGCGGCGACGTCGGCTATCTGATCAACAATGCCGGCTTCAATCGGCCTGCGCCAGTGGACGCCGACATCGAAGCCGTGCTTCGGCGCTCGCTCGAGGTCAACACCATCGCGCCGGCCATGCTCATGGCGGCGGTGCTGCCCGGCATGCGCCGTCGTGGCTTTGGCCGCATCATCAATATCACCTCCGGCGCACCGCTCAACTGTTTTGCCGGGCATGCCGCCTACAGCGCCTCCAAGGCGGCGCTGAATGCGCTGACGGTGACCGCCGCCAGAGAGCATCAGGACGTGGATATCAAGATCAACCTGATGAGCCCCGGCCCGGTGCGCAGCAAGATGGCCCCCGAGGCACCGATGGCGCCAGAGGTCTGTCTACCGACCCTGGACCATCTACTGGAACTGCCCGCGGATGGCGCCAGCGGGCGCTTCTTCTGGCTGGGTCACGAGATACCGCTGACGCCGTCCCTCGATGGCATCGACTGGCTGGCGGGGACCGCGCCGGCAGGTTTTGCCCGGCTTTGGCCAGAGGCAGACGAGAGCAGCGGTCTCGACAGCAGTGGCGCGGACGTAAGCAGCAGTGACAGGGCGTGCCGATGAGGCGTATTGGCATGCTGGGCATGAGTCCCGGCAACGGTCACCCGTTTTCGTTTTCCGCCATCCTCAATGGCTACCACGATGAGGCCATGGCCGAGGCGGGCTGGCCGGTGATCCATGACTATCTGGCACGGCGACATCGCTCGGAATTCGGCGTCGGTGATCTGCGTGTCACCCACGCCTGGACCCAGGATCGAGACGTCACCGAGCGGCTATGTCGCGCCTGCCATATCGACGAGGCCGTGGCCGAGCCTGGTGACATGCTGGGGCAGGTGGATGCGGTCATCATCGCCCGTGACGATCCGGCGAGCCACCGCGAACTGGCGGCACCCTTTCTCGAGGCGGGCCTGGCGGTGTTCATCGACAAGCCGCTGACCCTGGATCCGCAGGATCTGGCCTATTTTTCCCCCTACCTGGCAGCAGGGCGCCTGATGTCATGTTCCGGCATGCGCTTTGCCAGCGAACTCGACGCCCTGCGTGCGGCGCCGGGGGCGCTGGGCAACTGGCGCCTGGCCAGGGGCGCCATCGTCAAAGACTGGGAGCGCTACGGGGTTCACCTGCTCGACGCCATCCTGCCGTTGACGGCGGCGACGCCGGTCTCCGTCAGAGCGCTTGGGGCAGGCCACCAGTCCTTCGCCATCACCATGAGTGACGGCAGCCTTTTGAGCATCGATGCGCTCGGCGAGGTGCCGCCGGTATTTCGCATCGAGGTGTTTGGAGATGCCGGCCAGACCAGTGCCGACATCCGCGACAACTTCGGCATGTTTCGTCGCACCCTGTGGGAGTTCTGGCGGATGCTCGAGCAGGGGCCGGATCGTCATCAATGCCAGACCACACTCGCGGTGATCAAGACGTTGATCGCCGGGCGCCTCGCGGCCGAGCGGGGACAGGAGGTACGTCTCGATGCGCTCTGACAATGAGGGTGCAGGCCTCGTACCCGCGCAGGCGTGCACTGTATCGGCGCTGTTCGATCTGAGCGGTCGGGTAGCACTGGTCACCGGGGCCCTGGGCATCCTGGGGCGGCACTTCTGTCGAGGACTCGCCGAATGCGGCGCCTCGCTGGTGGTCGCGGATCTCGACGCTGCCGAGGCCGAGCGCTTCGCCGCCGAGCTTCAGACCGACCACGGTCAGCCTTGCCTCGGACTTGGCTGTGACGTCAGCGACGAGGCCTCGGTCGAGGCCATGGTGGCGCATGCGGTCAAGACGCTGGGAGGCATCGACATCCTGCACAACAATGCGGCGACCAAGGCGCGAGACCTGGAGGCCTTCTTCGCCCCGGCCGAAGACTACACCCTGGCCCAGTGGCGTGACGTCATGGCGGTCAATCTCGACGGTGTCTTTCTGGTGTCGCGAGCGGTAGGCGGGCAGATGATCAAGCAGGGTCGAGGCGGCAGCATCATCCATACCGGTTCCATCTACGGCGAGATGGGCTGCGATCCGCGTATCTACGAGGGCTCGCAGTACCTGGGGGTGGCCATCAACACGCCTCCGGTCTACGCCGCCTCCAAGGCCGGGGTGTCTGGACTGGCGCGTTATCTCGCCACGCTCTGGGCAGGCCACGGTATCCGCGTCAATACCCTGGTACCGGGCGGCATCGAGAGTGGCCAGAATGCTGCCTTCGTCGAGCGCTATTCGGCCAGGGTGCCGCTGGGGCGCATGGGAGCGCCGACCGATCTGGTCGGCGCTCTGATCTTTCTGGCCTCGGATGCCTCCGGCTACGTGACGGGGCAGACGCTTCACGTGGATGGTGGCTTGAGCGCCTGGTAGCACGGCGTCGATGCACGCTGGCCGATGCACGGCATCCGATCAACGCAACCAGCTGAACGGCAGCGAAGGGATTGCCGGAGGTGTGGCAAGGCGGGCCCCATGGCCGCTGCAATATGCGCAGGGAAGGAGTTTCGCTCGATGTTGACCATCGTGATGTACCACTATGTCCGACCGCTGGCCGGGTCGCGCTATCCGCGCCTCAAGGCGTTGGAGCTTGCTGCCTTTCGCGCTCAGCTCGACCATCTCGAGCGGCACTATCGGCCGGTGACGATGGAACAGGTGATCGCCGTCTGGCGCGGCCAGCAGACATTGCCCGAGCAGGCGGTGCTGTTGAGCTTCGACGACGGCTATCGTGATCACCTCGAACATGTGCTGCCGGAACTCGAGCGACGCGGCCTTCAGGGTAGCTTCTTTCCCTGCACCGGTACCCTGCGCGACGGCCTGATCCTCGACGTCAACAAGATCCAGTTCGTGCTGGCCAGCGTCGCTTCCACCGTAGAGTTGCTGCCGGCCCTGGCCAGGGCACTGGACAAGCGTCGCGAGCGTCATGGCCTGGGGACCTACGAGGATATCCATCGCAGGGTCTATCATCGGCTGTCGCGCCAGGGACGCTTCGATGACCCCGATACCCTGTTCTTCAAGCGCCTGCTGCAGCGGGAGTTGCCCTTCGAGGTTCGCCATGACGTCATCGATGAGCTGTTTGCGCGCTTCGTCAGCACGGACCAGCGAGCCTTCGCCGAAATGCTCTATCTGAGCGATGCCGAGGTCCGCCAGCTGCACGAGGCCGGCATGCATATCGGCTGCCACGGGGATCAGCACTTCTGGTTCGACAGCCTGACGCCCGAACAACAGGGCAGGGACCTCGAGGTCAGTCTCGCTCATCTTCGAAACCTGGGGGTGCTCGGCGACGACTGGGTGATGTGCTATCCCTACGGTGGCGTCGACGAAGCGCTGCTGGGTCGTCTACGCCAGCTTGGCTGCGCCGCCGGGCTGACCGTGGCGTCGCGACAGGCCGACCCGGCCCGGGACGACCCCTTGCTGCTGCCGCGCCTGGACACCAATGATCTGCCCAGCCAGGCCGCTGCCTGCCCTGGCGACCCGGCGACCGTCCAGGTTTGATAGCTGACCACATCCTCGTCCACCTCCACGTCTTCCCCATTTGCGCCGAGCCTGGCGCGGCCCCGGCGGTTTGCCGCCAGCCTACCTACCATGCACAGGGATCTTGTCATGACAGCGTGCACGCAGAGCGCGACGACAGCGTCTGTCGCCGCCGGCGACGCCATGATGGCCATGTTGGCCGACCTCACTCCGCTGAATCGGGTGATCTGCTCGAGCGACTACGACGCCACGGTGGCCTACCTGTCCGAGCGCTGGCCGCTCCGGGAACATCGTTTCGAGGTCTCTGACGTCCACAATGGCTGGGTGATTCCGCCCAGGTGGGACGTGCTGGAGGCGGCCATCTACAAGGATGGCGAGTGTATCTATGATGGTCGCTGGCATCCCATGGCGGTGATGGCGCTGTCACTGCCGTTCCGAGGCACGGTCTCGCGAGAAGAACTCAAGTCCCACCTGCATTTTGATCACCGCTACGACGAGCGCATCCCGTTCCATTTTCGCCAGCTATTTACCAGCTGGCAGCGTGACTGGGGGTTCTGCGTGCCACGTCGTCTTGTCGAGCGTCTTGCGCCTGGTGACTACGAGGTGGTGATCGAGACCCGTGAGGCGCCGGGGTATCTGCGCTGCCTGGACTATCACCTGCCGGGTCAGCTCGAGCAGACCATCGTGCTGGGGGCCAACCTGGATCATCCTGGTGTCGCCAACGATGGTCTGTCCGGTGTGGCGGTGGGGCTCGCCGTGTTCGAGGCGCTTGCCGCGCGACCCAGGCGCTTCAGCTATCGACTGGTGCTGGCCCCCGGCATCATGGGCACCGAGTATTATCTTGGGCGGCTTCCCGCCGCCGAGCGCGCTCGACTGTTTGAAGGTGTGATGCTCGAGATGCTGGGCTCGCCCACCATACTCAATCTGCAGCGTTCACGAGGTGCCGGATCGAACATCGAGCAGGCGTTGTCGCGCGTGCTCAGCGAGGGCGGGCACGCCTACCGCGAGGGCGACTTCGAGAGCCTGCTGCTCAACGACGAGTACCTGTGGGAAGCCTACGGCATCCCCATGGCCTCGCTGTCGCGCTATCCCTATCCCGAGTATCACACCGACGCCGATAACCTTGGCTTGATGTCGCCGCAGCGCCTGCTCGAGGCGCGAGACGTGGTGCTCGCCGCCATCGACGATATCGAGTCCTCGCCGCTGATCAAGAAGCGCTTCGAGGGCAACGTCTGCCTGTCGCATCCCCGCCATGACCTCTATGTGGATCCTGGCCAGGTCGCCTTCGGTGACGTGCCGGACGAGTCACGCCGGCGCATGCGCCTGTTGATGGATTCCATCCCGACCCTGACGCGTCCGACCACCGTGCGCCAGCTGGCCAGGGAGGTCGGCCTCGAGGAGAGCGTGGTCCACGACTATCTCAAGCGCTGGCGCGACTGTGGCCTGGTGGAGCTGGTATGAACCGGGCGAGGGAGGAGGTGAGTGGCGAGCGCGCGCATCCGTCGGGTGGGGCAGGAATACCGCTTCAGGAAGGGATCGACACAGGGGGGGCAGTGCCGGCGACGAGCACGCAGGCGTCGTTTGGCCGAAGCGTCTTTATCTGCTGCAAGCCGCTGCAGTTTCTGACCTGTGCCTCGATCGTTCGTCACTATCGAATCGAGCAGGCGCTGGTGCTGCTGGTGGCCGAAAGCATCGCCGAGTATGACGCCTTCTACGCCTTTGTCGAAGCAAGCCACCATCGATCTCTCTTTGACGAGATACGCCGCGTGCCGACCCAGGCCGCGGCACGCGAGGCGCTGGGCGCCTTGCACTACGACAGTCTGTTCATCGACAACGATCGCACCAGCAAGTACCTGCTGCTGGCGCCGCTGAAGACAGGCTGTCTGTGCCTTTACGAGGAGGGGGTCAGCACCTACTTCAGCTCCTATCTCTACGAGATGCCTCTGTCCAGGCGGTTGAAGTGGAGCCTGGTGGCCCTGGTGCGCGGTTGCGGACTGCGTTTCGGAGGCGGCCGCAGGACCGACCTGGTGTTCGTTTCGCGGCCGCGGACCTACGCCCGATTGAATCCACGCCTGGCGCACAAGGCGCGCTATTGCCCGGGGCTCGTCGGCGAGCTGGAGCAAGGCTGGGAGGACTGGCAGGCACTGCTGTCGCCCTGGCTCGACCGGCTGACGTCGGCAACGCCGGCGCTGGTACTGGGTACCTGGGGGGGCGGCGATATCTCCGCCGAGAAGCTTGCCGAGCTCAAGCGACGTCATCCCCTGTTGCTGTTCAAGCCCCATCCCCACGACGGCTGCGCCTGGCTCGATGCTGATATCCAGGTGCTGGAGCAGCCGTGGATTCCCGCCGAGGTGTGGATTCGTCTACTGGCTAGCCGGGTCGACGAACTGGTGGTGTATCACTATTCCTCGTCTTCTGAACTCTACTGCCTGGATCTGCTCGACAGGGTGACCTTCGTCGACCTCAAGGGCGACGTTCATATCCGAAGAGTCTGCGATCTGGCCGTGGGCGATCCCGGTCACGACGACATCGACCATGTGGCGATTGCCTGAGAAGGACGCTGTCCGTCCAGCGCCTGGCCCCCGTGGTAGTCGAACGGCATGCCTGCACGTCAAATGAGTGAGCTTACCGCCGATGGTTCCCATCCCTTATGTCACTTCCGCCTGGGACGTGTACTCCGCCCTGGCGGTGTTCGTGCTCGGTCTGTGGCTTGCCAGAGCGGTGGGGCGAGCCTTCGGGCTGTCTTACATGCTGTGTCTGCCGCTCTATCTCTGGCACACGGCCTTCTGCGTGCTCTACGCCTGGTTCGTCAACGGCGACGGCGGAGATTCCTTGATGTACTACCGGGCGTCGTTGAACGACGGCGTCGAGTTCTCCTTTGGCACCGCCGGGGTGATCGTGTTCACCTCGCTGTTCACCCAGGGGCTGGGGCTGTCGTTTCTGGGGACCTTTCTGGTGTTCAATCTGGCCGGCTATGTCGGGCTGCTGGCCTTCGCCGGCAGTCTCCATCAGGCCATTGCCGAGCGTGCCCTGGGTATTCGTCTGCTGGCGCTGGCCGTACTCTTTCTGCCCTCGATGCACTACTGGGGCTCCGCCATCGGCAAGGATGCGCTGTCGTTTCTGTCCATGGGGCTTTCGCTGTGGGCGGCGCTTGATCTCAGACGCCGTCACCTGCTGATGGTGGTGGCGGTCATGATCATGCTGGTGGTGCGACCGCACATGGCCGGTATACAGCTGATCGCCTTGGCGGCTGCCTTCTGTCTGCAGCCCGGCGTCGTGCTGTGGCAGCGGCTTTTGCTGGGGACTGCGGCGCTTGCCGGGGCGGCGATCATCGTACCCCTGGCGCTGGATTACGCCGGGGTCGGCAGCGGCTCCGATGCCGATCAGGTGATGAGTTACATCGAATTGCGGCAGAGCTACAACCAGACCGGCGGCGGTGCGGTGGACATCGCCTCCATGAGTCTGCCGATGCAGCTTTTCACCTATATGTTCAGGCCTCTGCCCATGGAAGCCAGCAGTGTGTTCCAGCTGGCGTCCTCGGTGGATAACGTCATCCTGCTGTATCTGATGGTGGTCGGTGGCATCGCCGCCATCACCGGGCGCAATGCGCCTCCCGCCAATCGACTGTTTCTGTGGTTTTACCTGCTGCTGGCCTGGACCATCCTGGCGATGACCACTGCCAATCTGGGCATCGCTGCGCGTCAGAAGTGGATGTTTACCCCGGTGCTTATCTATCTGTTGATGTCCGTCATGGGGCGCCCGCGACAGACAACCACCGACGCCGAATCGTCCGGGGGCGCTACGCCGTCTGTCGAAAGCACGCCAAATGGAGTGGCGAGATGATCAAGCGACTGTTGATGGTAGCGAGCTACCCCGAGTCCATCGTCGGGTTTCGCGGTGAGCTGATCAGGGAGATGGTCGCTCGCGGAATCGAGGTCCATGTCGCCGCGCCCGTGGGGGGGAGGGGCGCTACCGGTGACGCCGGCGGTGAGGGTGACGCCGAGCGTTCGGCTGCTTCGTCGCGTCTTAAAGCCAGTCTCGAGGCCCTCGGCGCGACGCTGCACGATATCCCGCTTTCGCGCACCGGCATGAATCCGCTGGCCGATCTGAAGACCCTGGTGGCTCTGATGAGATTGATGCTGCGGGTACGCCCCGATGGGCTTTTTGCCTACACGATCAAGCCGGTGGTCTACGGGGCACTGGCTGCCTGGGTGTTGGGGGTGCGCCAGCGCACCCTGCTGGTCACCGGGCTGGGGTACGCCTTTACCGGCACCCAGGAGGGCGCCCAGGGTGGCGCCCAGGGTGGCAACAAGCGCCGCTTGATCAAGGCGCTGGTGCGGCGGTTGTACCGCGTTGCTCTGGGGCGGGCTCATATGGTGCTGTTCCAGAACCCGGATGATCGTCGCCTGTTCATCGAGGAGGGGATTCTCCTTGATACCACGGCGTCCCGGGTGATCAACGGTTCCGGAGTGGATCTGGCGCATTTTTCGCCGGTGGCTCCAGCGACAGAGCCGGTCAGCTTCCTGCTGATCGCTCGGTTGCTGGGTGACAAGGGGGTGCGCGAGTACGCCGAGGCGGCGACGCGTATCCGCCAGCGCCATCCCCAGGTGCGCTTTCGCCTGGCGGGTTGGCTGGACGACAACCCCGACAGCATCGCGGCGCACGAGCTTCAGACGTGGATCGATGACGGCGCCATCGAGTACCTCGGTCGACTCGATGATGTCCGTCCGGCCATCGCCGAATGCAGCGTCTATGTGCTGCCGTCCTATCGCGAGGGGACCCCGAGAACGGTGCTCGAGGCCATGGCCCTGGGGCGTGCGGTGGTGACCACCGACGCGCCGGGATGCCGCGAGACCGTCGCGCCCGGGGTCAACGGTTATCTGGTGGAGGTGAAAGACGTCGACGCCCTGTGCCTGGCGTTGCAACGCTATCTGGAAACGCCGGCGTTGATCGTCCAGCACGGCCAGGCCTCCCGCGCTCGCGCCGAGGAGCGCTACGACGTGCACCGCGTCAATCACAGCATCCTCGACGCCATGGGGGTCGAGACGGCGTCGTCCTGCCCGGCAGGGCTCGACCCCAGCGTGGTGAGATGATGATGGCCAAGCGTTGTCTGGATGTGCTGGTGGCCGCCTCGTTGCTGGTCCTGCTATTCCCCTTGATGCTCGGCATCTGGGGACTCGTCCGGCTGAGGCTTGGCAAGCCGGCCTTCTTCTTTCAGTGGCGCCCTGGGCTGCATGGCCGTCCCTACCGCTTGATCAAGTTCAGGACCCTTGCCCAGCGCTGTGACGAGCAGGGACGCACGCTGCCCGACGAGCAGCGCATGACGACGCTCGGGGGTTGGCTGCGGGCGTCCAGCCTGGACGAGCTGCCCGAGCTCTGGAACGTGCTGAAAGGCGAGATGAGTCTGGTCGGGCCACGCCCGCTGCTGATGGAGTACCTGCCGCTGTATGACCGGTACCAGGCCCGTCGCCACGAGGTACGACCGGGGATCACCGGATGGGCTCAAGTCAACGGCAGGAATGCGCTTTCCTGGCGCGAGCGCTTCCAGCTTGACGTCTGGTACGTGGACCACCACAGCCTGGCGCTCGATATCAGGATACTGGCCATGACGGTCGTCAAGGTGCTGCGCCGCGAGGGTATCAGTGGCCAAGGAAGCGTCACCATGAAGCCCTTTCGAGGCAATGAATGACGCCCCGGGATACCGACTCGGTGGCCGCGGTCTTGCCGCAACGGGGCTGGCTGACAGCGCTCAGACGTCATCGCTTGCTGTCCCAGGTGTTGCTGGTAGCCGGTGGCACGGCGGGGGCACAGGCGCTGAGTCTGGCCTTTGCGCCACTCATCACCCGTCTGTTCAGCCCTGACGCCTTCGGCCTGGCCGGCTCCTTCAGCGCCCTGGTCAGTGTCGTCGCGCCGCTGGCGGCCCTGACCTACCCGGTCGCCATGGTGTTGCCGCCGCGCCACGAAGACGCCCGGGGGCTGGCCCGACTCAGCATGGGGTTGGCGGTGCTGCTGGCGCTGGCTGCCGTGGCGGCGCTCACTGTGCTGCAACCACTACTGGATCGGCATCTCGATCCGAGGCTTGCCGCCATGCTGATCTGGCTGCTGCCTGTGGCCATGCTGCTGGCGGCCATGCAACAGGTCATGCAGCAGTGGCTGATTCGGCGTCAGCGATTCGGGGTGACGGCCAAGGTGGCGATGATCCATGCCCTGGTCCTCAACCTGGCCAAGGCGACCGGCGGAGTGCTGCATCCGGTCGGGGTGACGCTGGTGCTTGTCACCGCCGCCGCCAGTGGGCTTAACGCCTTGCTGCTGTGGTGGGCAGACCGGCGACTCGGTGATGGTCTGGTCGGCGGGAGCCGGGGCGCCCCATGGCGGGAACTGGCGCGTCGCCACCGTGACTTTCCCTTGTATCGCGCACCCCAGGTGACGCTCAACGCCTTGTCGCAGTCGTTGCCGGTGTTGTTGCTGGCGGCATTCTTCGGTACCGCAGCCGCCGGGCACTACAGCCTGGCGGCCTCGGTACTGGCCGCGCCCATGGTGCTGCTGGCGAAGTCGGTCAACGACGTTTTCTATCCCCATGTGGCCTCGGCGGTCAACCGCGGCGAGCCGATTACTGCGTCACTGGCGAAGACCACCCTGGTGATGGCGGCGGTGGGGCTCGTCCCCTTTGGTGCCATGGTGGTGCTGGGGCCCTGGCTGTTTGCTCTGCTGTTCGGTGACCCCTGGTGGCAGGCGGGCGAGTACGCACGCTGGATGGCGGTCTGGCTGTACTTTGCCTTTCTCAACAAGCCCAGTGTGGCCTCCATCGCCAGTCTGGGCCTGCAGCGTGGTTTTCTGATCTACGAGGTACTCAGCGTGCTCGGCCGTGTGGCCGCGCTGTATGTGGGGTTTCGGGTGTATCACAGCGATCTCGTTGCGGTGGTGGCCTTCTCTCTGGTCGGCGCCATGCTCAATCTGGCGCTGGTCGGTGTGACCCTGTTGCGGGCAAGACGGCGTGACCAGGGGTTGATCAAGACGTGAGAGCGCTTCTGTACAAGGGATTATCGTATGACAGGATTTCAGCGAGCCTTCGACAGGACGGAGAAGCTGGGGTGGCGATGCGCTCTGGGGGTGGTCGACCGCCTGTCGCCGCGTCTGGCGACAAGGCTGGTGCACCGGCGAGAGTACGGGCAGCGGCTCGAACTCGACGATCCCAGGGATTTCAATGACAAGCTGCAGTGGCTCAAGCTTTACGGTGATCGTCGAGGGCTTTCGCGCTGCGCCGACAAGTACGCCGTCCGACAGTTCGCCGCCGAGCGAGGCTGCGCCGTTGCCCTCAGTCGACTGATCGGCCTCTACGAAGGCGTCGATGCGATCGTCTGGGAGGAACTGCCGGCGCGCTTCGCGCTGAAGTGTACCCACGGTTGCGGCTACAACGTGATCATCGACGACAAGCGCAAGGCGGACGAGCGAGCGGTCAAGCGACGGCTGCAGCGTTGGCTGAAGGAGCGCTACGCCCGACGCTATCTGGAGTATCACTACGACGCCATTCCCCCGAGAGTGCTGGCCGAGGAGTACATCGAGACCGCTACCGGGGGAGTGCCCGTGGACTACAAGGTCTACTGCTTTCATGGCCGCCCTTGCGTGGTGCTGGTATGCACCGACAGGGGAGGCGACATGCGTTTCGACTTCCATGATCCGGCTTGGCAACGGCTCGAGCTGAATGACCGGCAGCATCAGAGCGCCGCTGGCGTGGCCCGTCCTCGAGCGCTCGACGAGATGCTCGAACTGGCCGAGCGGCTGTCGCGGGGTTTTGTCTTCGTCCGGGTCGACTTCTATGAGCGGCAAGGGCGGGCGGTGCTCGGTGAGATGACGTTCACACCCGGGGCGAACGTATCACGGCGCTACAACGCCTACGGACAGCGCTACCTGGGCGACCTGATCGATCTGACGCAGGTGGGCCGGCGCTGCCGACACGACCGCGAAGTAACGGCAGGGCGGTCATTGAGCTTCAACGGAACCGTGCAAGGAGCGGACAATGGCGGTCATGAATGAGTGGATGGGCGCGGCCAAGTCCCGCCTGTGGACGTTGGGGATGTTGGGGCTGGACGCCTTCTCCAACGAACAGGCGACGCGACTGATGCACCAACGCAAGACCCGGCGTCGCCTTGACCTTCGAACCCCCAGGCGCTTCGACGAGAAGCTTCAGTGGCTCAAGCTGTTTCATCGTGACCCGCTGATGGCCAGGTGCGCCGACAAGCTCGGGCTGCACGATTACGCGAGCTCAAGAGGCCAGGGTGCGATTCTCAATGATCTGCTGGGTGTATATCGCAGTGTCGACGAGATCGACTGGGAAGCCCTGCCAGACGCCTTCGTGCTGAAGTGCAATCACGGCTGCGGCTACAACATCCTGGTGCACGACAAGTCGACCCTGGAAAGGCGCAAGGCCAGTCAGGATCTGTCGCGCTGGATGACCGAACGCTATGGGCGTCGCAAGCTCGAGTATCACTACGATCAGATCGTGCCGCGGATCTTTGCCGAGCGCATGCTGGACAGCGGAGGGAGGGACGCGCCCCTGGACTACAAGGTCTACTGCTTCAACGGCGAGCCGTTGGTGGTGCTGCTGTGCGCCGCGGACAAGGGGCAGACTCGCTACGCCTATTTCGATCGAGACTGGGGGCCGCTTGAGCTGATGGCTGCCAAGGTGCCGATCATCACCGATACCGCCGATCTGGCCCGTCCAGCTTGTCTTGAACCACTGCTCGAGTCCGCCCGCGCCTTGGCCGAGCCTTTTGCGTTCGTGCGTGTGGACTTCTACATCGAGCACGGCCGTCCCGTTCTCGGTGAGATGACCTTTACGCCCTCGGCCAACATGGACAATGGCTACAGCGATGAAGGGCTCGATTATCTTGGCTCGCTGCTTCGGCTTCCGGAGGAGCGCTCATCAAGGCGATCCGACGGTGGCAAGGTCGCGGCTCCCAGGTAAGTCAGGGCCGAACCGTCAGGAGGGAAACCTATGCAGGTCTCGGTGGTGATACCGACCTACAATAGCGCCGCTTTCGTCGAGCGAGCCCTGCTGTCCGTGGTAAGCCAGACCGAAGGGTTGAGCCACGAGATCCTGCTGGTGGACGACTGTTCGGATGATCGTGAGGCGCTCTCGCGGCTGGTGCAGCGATACGAAGCCGTCAGGCTGATCGAGAAGCCTGCCAGGTCCAACGCCGCCGTGTCCCGCAACCGGGGACTCGAGGAGAGCCGTGGGGCTTTCGTCTTCTTTCTGGACTCCGATGATGCACTGGCACCAGGGGCACTCAAGCGCCGCATGGCCATGCACCGCGATAGCGGCGCCGGCGTCATCTTTGGTAACTATCTCGCGCGCCTCGCCGACGCCTCCCGCCTGAGCGCGTCGCGACTTCCGGCCTACCGCGGCGGCGACATGCGTCACTACCTGTTCGTGGAGCGTGGAGACGTGCGTTCTTCCACCCTGTCGCTGTGCAAGGCCTTTTGGCAGGGGACGCGCTTCGATGACGCGACGCGCAAGCATCAGGACTGGGTCTTCGCCATTCGCGCCTTTCACCAGGGCGAGCGTCTACTGTTCGACCCGCAGCCGACCGCAGTCATGGACGTGACGCGCCAGGGCCGCATGAGCTCCAGCGCCAATCTGGATGCCAGTCGTTACGTGGTCAAGCGCTACCTGTGTCAGGACCATCATCGCAACGCCTTTTCCCGACGCCAGTGGTTGTCCAGCCTGAGCAGACGAGACCTTACCGCCTGCCGCTTTCAGGTGGAGATATTCACCCCTGGAAACTGGCGCGAGCGGCGGGATCTCGCGCTATTTCGATTGGCCAGTCACCCAGTGCTGATCGGAGCTGCCTCCGCGCTGTTGACGTTGGCGCTCAGGTTGCGACGCCTGGGCTCCCGATCGGGCGCGATGCAGCGTTAAGTCTCCCTTGAGACGCCATCGTGCTCGTTCAAGCCCGCCCGACCATTGGTCATGCTCGAACGAAGAGCAAAGGAAAAGGACGCCATGCAAAGCCCTGTTCGCAGCCCTGTTCGAAGCGCTATTCGAAGTCCTATGCAAAAGATTGCCTTGTTTCTGCCGTCGCTGCGGGGCGGCGGCGCGGAGCGGGTCATGGTGCTGCTCGCCAATGGCTTCGTCGCGGCCGGTCATGAGGTCGACCTGGTGACCGCCAGCGACGAGAACGTCTACCAGGCGGAAATCGCCCCCGGCATCCGCCACTTCAGCCTGGGCGCCTCCAGAGTCGCCAGCAGTCTGCCTGCGCTGGTGCGCTATCTGAAGCGCGAACGGCCCGCTGCCCTGTTGTCGGCGATGGGCCACGCCAACGTGGTGGCGGTGGCGGCGCGGGCGCTGGCCCGCCTCGACTGTCGACTGGTGGTGACCGAGCACACCAACTATTTTGCAGTGACCGCCAGAAACACCGGCTTCAATGCCCGGGTGATGCGGCGGCTGATGCGCCATGCCTATCTGCGATCCGACGCCGTGGTGGCGGTCTCCCAAGGTGTCGCCGATGACCTGGCCAGAGGCCTGGCGCTGGACCCCTCTCGGATCGAGGTCATCTTCAATCCCATCGTCGACAAGCGGCTGGTGCAGCTCGCCGAGTCGTCGGTGGAGGATATCGGCGAAGTCGGCATCGTCGCGGTGGGACGCTTGATCGAGCAGAAGGGTTTCGACGTGCTGATCGACGCTCTGGCACGCCTGCGTCAGCGCCATGAGCACCGAGAGGTGCGACTGACGATTCTCGGCGAAGGACCGCTGCGAGACACGCTGCTTGACCAGGCGCATCGCCTCGGGGTGGCCGACGCCGTATCGCTGCCCGGGTTCGTCGACAATCCTTTTGTGTATATGCGCAAGGCCCGGGTCTTCGCGTTGTCGTCCTACGCCGAGGGGTTGCCTAGCGTGCTGATCCAGGCGATGGCCTGCGGCACCCCGGTGGTAGCGACTGACTGCCCCTCGGGCCCTCAGGAAATTCTCGAGGGCGGGCGCTGGGGGCGGCTGATTCCCATGGGCGACAGCGAAGCGCTTGCAGACGCGCTCGACGAAGTGCTGGCGCGTGACGAGCATCCACCGGTTCACCAGCGCGCCGCCGACTTTGGCGCCGAACTGGCCGTCGAGCGCTACCTTGTTCGCCTGAACAGCGGCGTATCGTCGATGGCGTCGCAGGGCTGAGTTCTGGTGCGCCTGCGCAAGGCTCTGTGCTCGGGCCATCCGCGGCAAATCTCGGCCACCGCCATTTCCGTGGCACCTCTGCGTTTTCCCTGAGCGACTGCGTTGTTGTCGCTTTCTTGCCCATCACAGGATGTGTCTGCCCATGTCTGTGCGCGTACTTCATGTCATCACCGGACTCGGTACCGGTGGCGCGGAGCGAAATCTCTACAATCTGCTGGCCGCAGGCGTCAGTGCCCCGGACGAGGTCGCAGTGATCGCCCTGATGGACGAGGGTAGCTACGGGCCACGTATTCGCGAGCTGGGCATCGAGGTCCATGCTCTTGGCATGCGCCAGGGAATTCCCGCGCCCTGGACCCTGCCTCGTCTGGGTGCTCTGGTGCGACGTTTCGCCCCTGACGTCATTCAGGGCTGGATGTACCACGGCAACCTCATGGCCAGCATGGCGGCTCGCCTGTGCCGCCAGCGGCCGGCGGTGAGCTGGAACGTGCGCCAGTGCCTCTACCAGATCGAGCGCCACAAACCATTGACCCGGTGGGCCATTCGCGCCAACCGACGGCTCTCGGGCGGGCCCGGGGCGATCGTCTTCAACAGTCGCCTGTCTCGGCGGCAACATCGCGACTTCGGCTTCCGCGATGACGCAGCACTGGTCATTCCCAACGGCTTCGATACCGCCGCCGTGGCGCCGGATTCGGCCAGCCGGCAACAGGTGCGGAAGCGTCTGGGGTTCACCGATGAACAACGGGTGGTGGGGCATGTGGCCCGATGCCACCCGATCAAGGATCATCCCAATCTGTTGCGGGCCTGCGTCACCGTCGCCGAACGAATGCCTCTGGCACGCTTTCTGGTGGTCGGTCGTGGCGTCGATTTCGATGCGCCGGAGCTGGCCGGCATCGTGCCGGACGAGTACCGCTCGCGCTTCTTGCTGACGGGTGAGCGAGACGACGTGGGTGAGCTGATGCAGGCGATGGATGTGTTCTGTCAGAGTTCATGGCTCGAGGCCTTCCCCAATGCCCTGGCGGAGGCCATGGCCTGCGAACTGAGCTGTGTGGCGACCGATGTCGGTGACAGCGACTACATCCTCGGTACCAGCGGACGCATCGTGCCACCACGAGATAGCCAGGCCCTCGCCCGGGCCTTGCTGGAAGCCTTGAACGAACCTGCCGACAGGCGCCGGGAACGGGGACGAGAGGCAAGAGAGCGCATCGTGAGCGAGTTCGGACTTGATCAGGTGGTTGAGCAGTATCGGCAGTTGTACCAGCGGATCGGCCTTCCGGCGCAGATCGGTAGCCTGCCGTCTGCACCGTCCTCTGAAGCATCGACCGAAACAGTTTCCGAAACAGCTTCCGAACCAGCTTCTGGACCATCGACTCGACCATGAGTCACGCCACGTGCGCTGAGTGGGAGCGAGTTTACGACAGCGTCCCATCTTCGTATCCGGGGACGCCCCGACAAGACCTCCGTAGAGAGAACCCCCTATGCTCAATGGCCCCTTCGCACCCTGGCCCTGCTTCGATGAAGGCGACGCCGAGGCGGTATCGCGCGTGCTGCTGAGTCAACGCGTCAATTACTGGACCGGCGACGAGGGCCGCGAGTTCGAACGCGAATTCGCCGCCTGGACAGGCGCCCACCACGCTGTCGCCGTAGCCAACGGCACCCTGGCGCTGGATCTGGCGCTGCATGCCCTGGATATCGGACCAGGGCATGAGGTGATCGTGACCCCCAGGACCTTCCTGGCGTCGGTGTCGGCCATCGTCAATGCGGGCGCTACCCCGGTGTTTGCCGACATCGAGCGTGACTCTCAGAACCTGTCGGTCGCCAGCGTCGAGGAGTGCCTGAGCCCACGCACCCGCGCCATCGTCGCCGTCCATCTGGCGGGCTGGCCCTGTGACATGGATGCCCTCGGTGAACTGGCGCAGACCTTTGGTCTTTCCATCATCGAGGACTGCGCCCAGGCACACGGTGCGCGCTATCGTGGCCGCAGCGTCGGCACCTTCGGTGATGTGGCGGCCTGGTCATTCTGTCAGGACAAGATCATGACCACCGGCGGGGAAGGGGGCATGGTCACCACCGACGACCCTGGGCTGTACCGGCGTATGTGGGCCTACAAGGACCACGGCAAGAGCTGGGAAGCGGTCCATGAGCGGGCCCACCCGCCGGGGTTCCGCTGGCTGCACGACAGTTTCGGTACCAATTGGCGGATGACCGAGATGCAGGCGGTGCTGGGAAGACGCCAGCTCGCGCGCATGGCTCAGTGGAGTCAGCGCCGCCGCGCCAATCTTTACGCCATTCTCGACGCCGCCGATCGCTGTCCGGGACTGCGGGCTCCGCGTCCGCCCGAACACATCGTCCATGCCGGCTACAAGGCCTATGTGTTTGTCCGTCCCGAACGCCTGGCCGAGGGCTGGAGCCGCGACGCCATCATGCAGTGTCTCAATGCCCAGGGGGTGCCCTGTTTCAGTGGCAGCTGCTCCGAGGTCTACCGGGAACGCGCCTTCGACAACACTCCCTGGCGCCCGGCGCGGCCGTTGCCGGTGGCCAGGGAACTGGGAGAGACCAGCCTGATGCTGCTGATCCATCCGACCCTGACCGAGGAACAGATGGACAAGACCTGTCGGGTGCTCGAGGAGGTCATGGCGCGGGCAACGCAGCCTGCACTCTGTCCCGAGTGACGTTGTCGCTGTGGGGCTGTCGACGTCAGTCTGTTGAGCCTGTGGAACGCTGTTGAGCGTGGCCGCGGCTACGCCTCTGGAAAAACCGCAATGGGCAGGGCCTTCGGGTCTTGCCCATTGCGTTTCTGGGGCACCATTTTGGCTGTCTGCCGGGCACCTCTTGCACCTGCGCCGCCTCAGCGATTGGCCAGGCGGCAGCGGAAGGAAGGAAGGAAGGAAGGAAGAGAGGCAAGGCGATGGCCGCTGCAGATGTCCCTGGCGTAGTGACAAAGGTTAGAGGCGCAGATCCGCCGCGCCCTTGGGCAGCAGATACTTGAGGTCATACAACACGTGTTCCGGCTTGCCCCAGCCGCGGATTCGCTCGACCCCGATATCACGGAATTCGTGGTGAGCGACGGCGATGATAACGGCGTCGTAGGCGCCGGGTTCCGGTTCGTCGACAGGGCGAAGGCCAAAGGCGGCCACCGCCTCGTCACGGTCCACGTGGGGGTCGAGCACGTCCACCGCCACGTTGAACTCGCGCAGCTCGTCGATGATATCGATGACACGGGTATTGCGCAGGTCCGGGCAGTTCTCCTTGAACGTCAGGCCCATGATCAGTACCCGGGCATCCTGCACATGGATGCGTCGCTTGGCCAGGCACTTGATCAACTGATTGGCCACGTAGGCGCCCATGCCGTCATTGATACGGCGGCCGGACAGGATGACCTCGGGATGGTAACCAACCTGCTGCGCCTTGTGGGTCAGATAGTAGGGGTCCACGCCGATGCAGTGCCCGCCCACCAGGCCAGGACGGAAGGGCAGGAAGTTCCATTTGGTGCCGGCCGCTTCCAGCACCTCTTCGGTGTCGATGCCCAGACGCTCGAAGATGATGGACAGTTCGTTGATCAAGGCGATGTTGACGTCGCGCTGGGTATTCTCGATGACCTTGGCGGCCTCGGCCACGGTAATCGAGCTGGCTCGGAAGGTGCCGGCGGTGATGACCGAGGCGTATAGCTCATCGACGAAGTTGGCGCTGGCCGGCGTCGAGCCGGAGGTCACCTTGCGGATGTTGGTGACCCGATGCTCGCGATCACCGGGATTGATGCGCTCCGGGCTGTAGCCGGCGAAGAAGTCGCGGTTGTAGCGCAACCCGGACAGCTTCTCGATGACCGGGATGCACTCGTCTTCGGTGGCGCCAGGATAGACCGTCGACTCGAAGATCACGATATCACCTTTGGCAATCACCCTGCCCACCGTGGCACTGGCCCCCAGCAACGGTGTCAGGTCGGGATTGTGCTGGGCGTCGATCGGGGTGGGGACCGTGACGATGTAGACATTGGCGTCGGCCAGCCTGGCCGGCTGATAGGTGAAACTCAGCAGCGGCGCCAGGTTCAGCTCGCCTGGTGTCACTTCTCGTGTGGTATCGATACCGTCGTGCAACTGAGCGATACGCTCGGCACTGATATCGAAGCCCAGAGTGGGGTAGCGCTTGCCGAATTCGACCGCCAGCGGCAGGCCGACATAGCCAAGCCCGATGACCGCGATGCGTGCCTTGTCCAGCGTCAGTGAATGTTCCATGGGGGCCTCGTGTCAGCAGAACTTGGGGGATCGGCGCTAGAGTGGCTTTGCCGCAAGCGCAAGGGGGGCGGGGCTGGGGTCTGCGGCGCCAGCGAGTCGTCGTGTCGGAGAGGGCGGCTGGGCCATGTGCTGGCGCCAGACAAGATCGGCGATACCCCCAGTGGGGCTGTAACCGGTAGGCGGCAGGCGCAGCAGTTCCCTCACGCGCTCGAGTTCAGCGCTGTCCAGTGCCGAGCGCAGCTGCTCCAGATAGGGGGCCAGTTGCGACCAGGACCAGTAGCCTTCGTTGGCGGTCATGATCCGTGGGTGCTCCGAGGGCTGGTCGTTCTGCCCGATCAGCAACTCCTCGTAGAGCTTTTCGCCGGGACGTAGTTGGGTGAAGACGATGTCGATCTCGCCGTGGGGGTTGTCGGCCGTGCGAGGCTCCAGTCCCGACAGCCGAATCATCTGCCTGGCGAGATCGAGAATCTTTACCGGTTGCCCCATGTCCAGCACGAACACGTCTCCCCCCTGGCCCATGGCGCCTGCCTGTATGACCAGTTGCGCCGCTTCCGGGATGGTCATGAAGTAGCGGGTGATCTCGGGATGGGTCACGGTGACCGGGCCACCTTGTTGAATCTGGCGCCGGAACAGGGGAATCACCGAGCCGGAAGAACCCAGCACGTTGCCGAAGCGCACCATGCAGAAGCGGGTAGTCGACGATTGCTCTGCCAGCGCCTGACAGACCAGCTCGGCGAGGCGCTTGCTGGTGCCCATGACGTTGGTGGGGCGCACCGCCTTGTCGCTGGAAATCAGCACAAAGGTCGATACCCCACTGTCGATGGCCGCTCGCGAAGCGGCCAGGGTGCCAAAGGTATTGTTCTTGAGGCTTTCGACCATGTTGTGCTCGACCATGGGCACATGCTTGTAGGCGGCGGCATGGTAGATGGTGTCCACCTTGAAGCCCTGCAGGATGATGCGAAGACGCTTCTGATCCTGGATCGTGCCGAGAAATGGCTTCAGCTCAACAGCAAGGCTCAGGCTGTCCAGGAACCCCAGAAGCTCCTGTTCGATCTGGTACAGCGAGTACTCGCAGCTATCGAAGAGCAGCAGTTGGCGTGGACGTTGAGCCAGTATCTGTCGGCACAATTCCGACCCGATCGAGCCGCCGGCACCGGTCACCATGACCACCTGGTCGCGGATATTGGCGTCCATCAGATCCTGTCGCGGGGGGACCGGGTCACGGCCCAGCAGTTCTTCCACACTGACGTCACGAATATCTTCGATCTTCGCTCGGCCCTGCACCACATCATCCAGGCGTGGAATGGTCTGAATCGTGATATTGAGGGGTTCCAGTGACGCCACTATCTCCTGGCGACGTCTGCGTCTGGCACTGGGAATGGCGAGCAGGATCTTTTCGATGTTGAGGCGCTCGACCAGCTCTGAAATATGACGAGGAGAGTGGACCTCGAGACCTTCGACATGGGTACCCTCCATGCCGCGCCAGTCATCGACGAATGCCACCGGGAGGTAGTCACTTCCCTGACGAAGAGAGGCCACCAGCTTGCAGCCTGCAGAGCCCGCACCATAGATAAGCACCCTGGGCTTGTCCTTCATCAGACGATGCTGGTAGAGGCTTCTCAGGGCAAAACGCGTGCCGCCGGTCAGCAGCAGGCTGAGCAGAAAATAGTCGAACAGGACGCCTGCAGGAAGAGGAAAAAATATCGCGCGGCCAAGCAGGTCAAGCACCAGCGTCGAGGTGGCGACGCCAATGAACAGGGTCACGATAGCGCGGCTTCCGACGTATCTGAGTACGGCGCGATAGAGGCCTAGCTTGATAAAGACGACCAGGGATATCGCCGTGACAAGTACGTTCAAGGCGTAGGCGGAAGGGGCGCGCACAAAAGCGCCAAAAAGCCCGTTGATAGCCATGGATACGACGAGGCTGGTCTCGATAAGCATGATATCGGCGACGAGCTGAAATATCCTTTTCTTGCGACGAGGGAGTCGCAAGGCGGCTTCGATAATGTTGCCCATGGTAGGGATCCCCTGCTTGGAAAATCGTCCATATTTTAGGATTTTGTTTGGACGACTGTGCTGTTTCCTCGTTGTCTGGATTGGCTTTGCGACGTGCTATTCCTTTCCTGCATCATATCTGCATTGAAATATTTCACCAGCGTCAAAAAACTCCCATTGGTTGATGGTTTTGATAATTGGTTAACGAGATTTAGAGAAGTCATTTTCATGTGTGAAATTAGTGGTGTGCGTATGATGTGAGGGTATGAAATGAATCACGTCATGGCGGCGAAATTCTTAGATGTCCAAGGGAAATGTGCTCCTCCTCCATTGAAGTCAATGCAAAGGTGTTGATAATGGCGGGTATGCAGGGGTTTCGTAAGATTTACTGTGCAGGAAGTTAAAAAGTGTGCAGTTGTAGTCTGTTGGTGGGAGGAGAAAAGCGGTTGATTGATACGGCAAATGTTATTAGAGACTTTGCCGTAGAGCATTAGATATTGACCAGTCGTCGGACTAGTGATGCCCTGTTGGTGTTCGGTTCAGGGCGTCTACAGTACGGCGGTCAAACGTGGCGAGAGTGCCGTGGACGGATCTTGCCAGCACCATGGGAGTAGGGAACAGATGAAGGTGCTTGTTACCGGGATGGCAGGGTTCATCGGCTCGACGCTGGCCGCACGTCTGGCCCGTGACGGGCTTGAGGTGGTCGGTGTGGACAACCTCAATGACTACTACGACGTGTCCTTGAAGAAAGCGCGGCTGGCACGTCTAGAAAAGCTGCAGAACGTACGTTTCGTGCGGCTGGATCTGGCCGATCGCGAGGGTGTCGACCGGCTGTTTGCCGACGAGCGGTTCGATCGTGTCGTGCACCTGGCGGCACAGGCGGGGGTAAGGTACTCCTTGACCCATCCCCACGCCTACGTGGATGCCAATCTGGTGGGGCATCTCAATGTGCTCGAAGGATGCCGGCACCAGCAGGTAGAGCACCTGCTCTATGCCTCGTCCAGCTCTGTCTACGGCATGAATCAGGTGGTGCCCTTCGCCACACGCGACAATGTCGACCATCCTGTCAGCCTCTACGCCGCGACCAAGAAGGCCAACGAGCTGATGGCGCACACCTACTCCCACCTCTACGGATTGCCGACCACCGGACTCAGGTTCTTCACCGTCTACGGCCCCTGGGGGCGACCGGACATGGCGATGTTCCTGTTCACCAAGGCGATCCTCGAAGGTCGTCCGATCGACGTCTACAACCACGGGGAGATGTCGCGGGACTTTACCTATGTGGACGACATCGTCGAGGGCATCGTGCGCTTGCTGGAAGTGGTCCCCAGCGCGGACCCCGACGTCGGCGTGGTCGACGACTCACCGGATCGCAGCAGTGCACCCTACGCACTTTACAACATCGGACACGGTAGCCCGGTGGGGCTGATGGACTTTATCCATGCCATCGAGGCGGCACTGGGGCGCAAGGCCGAGTACAACTTCCTGCCGATGCAACCGGGCGATGTTCCTCGGACCTGGGCCGACACCACTGCACTGTATCGCGCTACCGGCTATCAGCCGCGCATCGGGGTCGAGGAGGGCGCGGCTCGATTCGTCGACTGGTATCGCTCCTATCATGGCATCGTCGCCTGAGCCATGCGCACGCCGCCGGGTGTGGCAAGGCACTATCGGGGATGGCCGGCGCAGTCCTCGTCGGCCATCCAGGGGCTGGCACTGTTCGTCTTCCTGTCCAGTCTGCTGACGCTACCCTGGGCGTATCGGTTCACCGGAATGCTGCTGGTGTCACTGGCGGCGATGGCGGTGCTGGTGCGGCGCAGTCTTCCCCGGGACGCCGAGTCCCTTGCATGGGTGGCAATGCTGGCGCTTTTCGGTTGTCAGCTGGTGTTGGACGCGGGGCGTAGCGGGCCGCCCCTGGCGCGTTATAGCGTGCCGTCACTGCCCTGGTGGCCCTGGCTTGGGCTGCTTTTGTTATTGGCATGGCGTGCCAGGCCTCCCTCGCTTTACTGGTGGTGGCGCGGGATTACCCTGGGGGCGGTGCTATCCGGGCTGAAGGCGCTGTATGACCGACTGATCGAGGATGAGCGTCGGGCTGGCGATCTGATCAACGCCATTCCCTTTGGTAATCTCAGCCTGGTGCTCGGGGTGCTCAGCCTGGTGTGGTGGCTCGACAACGTCAGTGAAGGGCGGCGCGGCCTGTTCCTCTGGTGGGCGGCGCTGGGAGCGGTGATGGGGCTGCTTGGCTCGCTGCTGTCCGGCACCCGGGGCGGCTGGCTGACCCTGCCGCTGGTGATGCTGGTGCTGGTCCTGCGTCACGGCCGGCGGGCGCGCTTCTATTGGTCGACGCTTACACCCCGCCGGCGCTTCGCCATCCAGCTGACCGTCACCCTGGCGATCGGCGTGGCGACCCTGGTGGCACTGCCTCGGCTGTGGGCACTGGCCGAGGATATCGTCCTGCTATGGCGCCAGGGGGCCGTCGACACCAACGCGGGCTTGCGCTGGCATCTGTGGGGCATCGCTGGCGATGCGTTCGCTGCCCGCCCCCTCTGGGGCTGGGGAGAGGATGGTCTGGTCGCCTGGCTCGAGACACTGGTCGCGGCGGGCCGGCTGCCGGAAGGCATGGCCGGAATCGGGTTCCAGCTTCACAGTGACGTGCTGGACACCGCCGCTCGACGTGGCCTTGCGGGGGTGGCGCTGCTGCTGCTGTTCTATGGGATTCCGTTGGCGAGTTTTTTGCGTCGCCTCGATCATGGCGATGGCCAGTGTCGTGTGCTCGCCCTGTCCGGCGCGCTGATCGTGGTGATGTATGCGGGGTTCGGCCTGACCCAGACGATGTTTCGTGACCCCCATACCTTCAGCGCCTATCTGGTGATGTGCACTGCCTGCTTTGCCCTGCTGAGAACGCGAGGCTGAACTCCCGGGCGCTCGAGGACCGCAGCAGCAGCCGTTGATGCGCAGGCGGAAGAGCGCAGCGTCCAGCCCGCCAGACAGGCACAGTAACAGGCACAGCAAAATGTATGGTCAGCCTGGCTTTTGCAACGTGGATCTACGACATTGACAAAGTGGGCTTGCGCCAATGTATTCGGGCTCTCGATGGGCACGCATCACTGGCGCCCGGCCCTCGATGAGAAGCCGCG
>NZ_PYVV01000070.1:0-302 GCF_003056325.1 Halomonas sp. BN3-1
AAGCATCTTGCTTAGAACTTGACGACTGTTTTACTCGAGATCGAGAAATGGTGGAGCCAAGCGGGATCGAACCGCTGACCTCCTGCGTGCAAGGCAGGCGCTCTCCCAGCTGAGCTATGGCCCCATACTACAAGGGTCCAGCTACTCTAGCCTCGAGCGTTGACCCTTCAGTCGCTACTCTTGCTTGATCAGGTAATTCATTGTGAGCACTTACCGACAGTCAGATGACGTGTCGTTTAAGGAGGTGATCCAGCCGCAGGTTCCCCTACGGCTACCTTGTTACGACTTCACCCCAGTCATGA
>NZ_PYVV01000071.1:0-301 GCF_003056325.1 Halomonas sp. BN3-1
AATTCCCCTTGATTGCGGGGCTATTTTCAAGTGAAACCGGGTACATTGCCGTCGTTGTCGGGCGGGGATACCGGTGTGAGTCATCTGAAAGGGATTAACGTGAAGTACCGTTATGAGCTGACGGACAGTGTGGGGGTGATGGCTTCCCTGGGGTTCGCCGCGTCGAAAAAGAGCAGCACAGTGATGACCGGGGAGGATACGTTTCACTATGAGAGCCTGCGTGGACGTTATGTGAGCGTGATGGCCGGACCGGTTTTACAAATCAGTAAGCAGGTCAGCCCTTCTGATCAAGGGGGGAATT
>NZ_PYVV01000072.1:0-268 GCF_003056325.1 Halomonas sp. BN3-1
AGGCTTAGACAGCTAGGAGGTTGGCTTAGAAGCAGCCATCCTTTAAAGAAAGCGTAATAGCTCACTAGTCGAGTCGGCCTGCGCGGAAGATGTAACGGGGCTCAAACCAGGTACCGAAGCTACGGGTTCGCCGAATGGCGAGCGGTAGAGGAGCGTCGTGTAAGCCGATGAAGGTGTGTTGAGAAGCATGCTGGAGGTATCACGAGTGCGAATGCTGACATGAGTAACGACAAGGGGAGTGAAAAACTCCCCCGCCGGAAGACCAAGG
>NZ_PYVV01000073.1:0-255 GCF_003056325.1 Halomonas sp. BN3-1
CCCCCCCCCCCCCCCCCCCCCCCCCCCCCCCCCCCCCCCCCCCCCCCCCCCCCCCCCCCCCCCCCCCCCCCCCCCCCCCCCCCCCCCCCCCCCCCCCCCCCCCCCCCCCCCCCCCCCCCCCCCCCCCACCCCCCCCCCCCCCCCCCCCCCCCCCCCCCCCCCCCCCCCCCCCCCCCCCCCCCCCCCCCCCCCCCCCCCCCCCCCCCCCCCCCCCCCCCCCCCCCCCCCCCCCCCCCCCCCCCCCCCCCCCCCCCC
>NZ_PYVV01000008.1:0-235303 GCF_003056325.1 Halomonas sp. BN3-1
CCACCTGATCCCTTGCCGAACTCAGAAGTGAAACCGCTCAGCGCCGATGGTAGTGTGGGGTCTCCCCATGCGAGAGTAGGTCATCGTCAGGCATTTATTCAGAAGAAGCCCGGTTATCGAGAGATAATCGGGCTTTTTCATATGCATGGGAAGACCCCCCTCTTTATATGTGGGGCCGCGCCGATAACCCCCTCGGCGCGGTCCGGCCGCTCGCAGGCTCGCGTCGTTCGTCCCCCCTTGCAGCTTCGCTGCAAAAGCTCGGGGTGACTCACCCCCATGCGAGGGCGCTGTTGTTTGTGTGACGCCCTCAGGTCGTTTGCAGGAAGCCCATTGGGAGCGAGGCCAGGCGGCGTTGCCGCAGTCCTTGTGAAGAGCTTCGGGGTGACTCACCCCCATGCGAGGGCGCTGTTGTTTGTGTGACGCCCTGAGGTCGTTTGCAGGAAGCCCATTGGGAGCGAGGCCATGCGGCGTTGCCGCAGGCCTTGTGAAGAGCTTCGGGGTGACTCACCCCCATGCGAGGGCGCTAGTGTTTGTGTGACGCCCGGAGGTCGTATACCCCTCACAGTGGCATGTTGGCATGACCGGAAAAAGACTCAAGCGTTGAACCATCGCGCTGTTCAGGGGGTGGTCATGCGGCGTCGACATTGTCATGCTTTTTTTACGATACGCCTGGAACGGGTTCCAGGCGAGTCGCCGGGTTCGATTCGCGCATGAGGCGCGGTGAATCCTTTCCCTTCAGCCACAGAGCTGTCATGAAATCGCGGAATCCTCCGTGCTTCCTTCATGCCCATCAGGGCGCCATTCATCTTTCCCAAAAGGAGAGTCCGACAGCCTGACCCTAGTCTGCTGTCGCTACCCACCACATGAGTCATACCACCGCTTCCTCCGACTCGCGGGCTTCTTCGGCCGGTTCTCGACTGGGTGATCCCATCGTGCTCATCTTGAGCATCGGCTTCATCATGGGCTTCGTCGCCCTGTCTGTGTACGACATCGAGATGGTTGCCAACGGCATCTCGGCAGGCTTTGCCTGGACCGCCAAGACCCTGGGCAGCTATTTCCAGCTGTTGTTGCTGGCGACCTTCTTCATCGCCATGGGCATCGCCGTGTCTCCCAGCGCCAAGGCGCGTATCGGCAATCTCGAGACGCCAGAGATCAGTACCTTCAAGTGGCTGTCGATGATCATGTGCACGCTGCTCGCGGGAGGCGGTGTGTTCTTCGCCGCCGGTGAGCCGGTCTATCACTTCGTGGTGACGCCGCCGGCCTTTGACAGCGAAGCCGGGACGGCCGAGGCCATTTCAGGGGCTCTGGCCCAGTCGTTCATGCACTGGGGGCTGCTGGCCTGGGCCGTGCTGGGTACGCTGGCGTCGGTGGTGCTGGCTCATGCCCACTACGTCAAGGGACAGCCGCTGCAGCCGCGGACCCTGCTGTATCCGGTGCTGGGCGAAAAGGTCATGAAGGGGCCCTTCGGTGGCCTGGTCGACGCTCTGTGCGTAATCGCCGTGGTGGCGGGTACCGTCGGCCCCATCGGTTTCCTGGCGACTCAGGTCAGCTTCGGTTTTCATGAGTTGTTCGGTGTCAGTGAAGGCTACAGCACCCAATTGATGGTGCTTGCTGCTCTGGGGGTGGTGTACGTGACCTCGGCGGTCACCGGGATCCACAAGGGGATCCAGATCCTCAGCCGCTTCAACGTGTTTCTGGCTCTGGCGATCGCTGCCACGATCTTTATCCTGGGACCGACGCTGTTTCTGACCGATGCCTTTACCCAGGGGGCGGGCGCCTATCTGAGCTCGTTCTTCGAGATGGCGACCATGACCACCCAGACCGCACCGGACTGGTGGATGCAGTGGTGGACAGTGTTCTTCTTTGCCTGGTTTATCGGTTACGGCCCGCTGATGGCGATCTTCGTCGCTCGGATTTCTCGTGGACGCTCCATCCGGCAGATGATTCTGGCGGTGGCGGTGATGGCGCCTGTGGCTACCATGATTTGGTTCACCCTGCTGGGCGGTTCCGGCATCTACTATCAACTGAGCGGTGCCATCGATCTGACCGAGGCGCTGAACAACTTCCAGTTTGATGTCGCGACCCTGACCGTGGCCCAGGCGCTGCCCGGCGGAAGCCTGATGGCCATGGCCATCCTGCTGTTGACCACCATCTTCGTGGCGACGACGGGTGACTCCATGAGCTACGCCATTTCCGTGGTCGGTGCCGGTCACGACGAGCCCAACGCACTGGTTCGTGCCTTCTGGGGCATCGCCATGGCGCTGATGGCTGCCATTCTGCTGAGAATGGGCGCAGGCCAGATCAGTGCCCTGCAGCAGTTTATCGTGATCACCGCCATCCCGGTGTCGCTGGTGCTGCTGCCGACATTGTGGACGGCCCCTCGGGCGGCTCGTCAGATGGCCAAGGAGCAGGGCATCCTGTAATCGGGACATCGCCTCTGTTGGCCGCGGCCTGATGGCTCTGCAGGTTGAGTCCTGATTGCGGCCTCCGCTCCATTGTCTGCCCCCGACGCTTGCGTCGGGGGCAGTTTCGTATATGGCACAGCGGTCCGGCAGTCGCTACCGGATCGGCAAGTTGTGCGTCTTCCTGCGCGAGCTTGGCTCAGCGTACCGGGTGTGTCGCTCCCGGTGCGTCAAGCTGACCTCCAAGGCCGGGGAAGGACCGCGCGACTCGTCGCCAGGCGCCGTGACTGCTACCATGACCGACTTTCGTCGATCCTCTGGAGTGCCCCCGTGAACTTGACCACGCCGGCCCTGCTGTTTCCCGCCATTTCATTGCTGTTGCTGGCCTATACCAATCGCTTCCTGACCCTGGCCGGACTGATCCGCAAGCTGGCGGAGCAGGTAAAGGAGGGGGAAGAAGATCACGTCACCCAGATCCGACTACTGCGCCGGCGCATCTCGCTGACCAAGCGGATGCAGATCGCCGGGGTTTTCGCTTTTCTACTGTGCACCCTGTCGATGTTTGCGCTGTTCCTGTCATGGACGCCGCTGGGTATGCTGCTGTTCGGCATCAGCCTGGCATCGCTGTCGATATCTCTGGTGTTTTCGCTGTGGGAGGTGGTGATCTCCACCAACGCCCTGAATGTTCAGTTGAAGGATATCGAACTGACCGCCGAGGGACGCGCCGGACTCGACTGGAGAAAGAGAACCTTTACCCATGACGCCTGATCAAATCCTTCTGTTCTGTCGCCCGGGGTTCGAGCCGGACCTGGCCGCCGAGCTGACCGACCGCCTGCACGCTGAGTTCCTGGCCGAAGGCGAGGGCGCCAGCGTCGAGCCCCTGATGGAGGAGGGGCTGGTCAGGGTCAGCATGGACTGCGAGCACCCGGCCAATGACTTGCATCGTCGCCTGCGTCT
This sequence comes from Halomonas sp. BN3-1, assembly GCF_003056325.1. Classification (NCBI taxonomy): domain Bacteria; kingdom Pseudomonadati; phylum Pseudomonadota; class Gammaproteobacteria; order Oceanospirillales; family Halomonadaceae; genus Halomonas; species Halomonas sp. BN3-1. Next base: position 3,360 of record NZ_PYVV01000008.1, read on the forward strand.
CGACGAGCTGGTATTTGCCCGCCAGTCGTTGCTGGCCCTGCCGGAGCTCTCGCTGTCCCGGGACGATCGACTCTCGCCCATCTTCGAGCAGCTCAAGGCCTGTGGCTGGAGCTTCGAGTCGATCTGGCAGGAGACCCCGGATACCAACGAGGCCAAGGCGCTGAGTAGCCTGTTGAAGGCGTTGGAACGCCCGCTCAATTCCCAGCTCAAGAAGCGTGGTGCCTTGCGCCGCAAGGCGGGAGGACGACGGCTGCACCTGGTCTGGCGTGACGGTGACCGGGTCCAGCTGGCGATGAGCTTTCCCGGCAATCGCAGTGAATTCCCCGGCGGCATTCGACGTCTGCGCTTCCCCCACGCCGCGCCAAGCCGCTCGACCTTGAAGCTCGAGGAGGCCTGGCATGAATTCGTGCCACGTGACGAGTGGGACGAGCGGCTCGGGGAGGGCATGCAGGCCGCGGATCTTGGCGCGGCTCCGGGGGGCTGGACCTGGCAGCTGGTGCAGCGGGGGATGCAGGTCTACGCCATCGACAATGGCCCCATGGACAAGGCCCTGATGGCCAGCGGCATGGTCGAGCACCTGCGTGAGGATGGCTTCGTGTGGGAGCCGCCGATGCGCCTGGACTGGCTGGTCTGCGACATCGTCGACAAGCCCTCGCGCGTCATCACCATGATGGAGCGTTGGCTGTTGCAGCGCTGGTGTCGCGAGGCGGTGTTCAACCTGAAGCTGCCGATGAAGAAGCGCTGGGAGGAGGTATCGCTGTGTCTTTCCGGCCTCGCGTCACGCTTGCAGGAGGCCGGGGTTCGGGCTGAGATACGCTGTCGTCACCTCTATCACGACAGAGAAGAGGTCACCGTGCACGTTCGCCTCGATTGAGGCGGCGACACGGGCAGCAGATCGGCGTGGGTCAGTAGGCCGGTTCGAAGATCCGGACGTTTTCGGCCTCGGTCAGCAACGGCTGGACGTGCTGCATCACTCTTTCTCGGGCCTCGCTGTTGTACCATGCCTTCCAGGCGCGCAGATCGCGCCACTTGGTGATCATCAGACGGCGGTCGGAGCGTCCTTGTTCGACCAGGCTCTCGCCGCCGAAGAAGCCATCGGCGCCCAGCGACTGGCGCATGGCCTCTCGTGCGGCCTGCTCGTATTCTTCTTCCAGGCCCGGCATGATGCGGCGCTCGATGATGATCTTGATCATGCTTTCACTCCAACTCCGAGGTATTGATGGTGGATTCTTCCGATGCGCTGCCCGCAAGCGACAAGGAACTGGATACCAGCGGTCTGTTCTGCCCTGAACCGATCATGATGATGCACAACGCGGTGCGGGACATGAGTCCTGGCCAGGTGCTCAAGGTCACGGCGACAGATCCGGCGACCACCCGAGATGTGCCCAAGTTCTGCCAGTTTCTCGGGCACGAGCTGGTGGAGCATCGCAGTCTTGAAGATGGCTCGCACTTCTACTTTATCCGGCTGGGATGATATTGCCGAGGGAGGGGACTCAACGCTTGAGCCCCCTCCCTGGTGGTGACGCTCTTTCTGACGTTATGGCGCGGCTTCCTCATCGTCGTCAGGCATGACCATCATGGCCAGAGCTTCCAGTGTCGCCGGGTCTTCCTGGCGAATACGATTGGCGATCTGGCGCTGGAAGAAGTACACCACCCGGTGTCGGCTGTGGCCCGGGTAGAGGCAGGCGTCGCCGGGCAGCACCGGGACGGTTTCGATCAGGTTCTCGTCGGCCAGCAGGGACTCGATGGTGCCATCGCTGTACAGGCGCCAGCCGAAGACCTGCTTGAGCTGCCAGGGCGCGCCTTCCTCGTCCATGCACAGGGCGTGGGTACCCTGATGATCCGGCAGGCTCTGGATCAGGGTGGTTTCGCGGGTATCCTCGTATTCGAAGTAGGCCGCCGCGTGGGCCAGTTCCATTTCCTTGTGTTCCGGGGGCTGGTCGAACAGCTCCTCGGTTTCCGGATCACGGTAGCCGACGAAGTGACCGTGGTCCGGATCGTCGAGCTGCTCGCATGGCGTCAGCGACTCCATCCACGGGACCAGCCCGACAATATCGCCGTTCTCACGCATCCCCCAGGCCAGTATCGGCATGCCGTACAGGGTATCCGGGTGCGCGTCGAGTCGGTACACCATCTCCAGTCCATCGAGCTCCGGGGCCAGGCGAACCAGGCGTCTGCGGGCCAGTTGGCGTTGGCGCATGCTCTCCAGGTCGATGACCCGAGCGGGGCGGGGTGACAGTGGAATGCCCATGATCTCCCTCCAGCGGCTGCTTGCTTACGGCATCGCATCTCGGCCCGGGGCCGGACGCTGCGCTCTACGTCCCTGTTCTCATCAATAGCACAGACTCATCAACTAGCGTAAGTCCTCGTGGGTATCACAGCGTTGACGCCATTGCTGACGCAACCACAGGTGATCGTCTCGTACGCGCACGAAACTTGCCAGTGGCGTGGTTTCGCTGTCCAGGTCGAGCCATTGCCGGCGGTAGTCCTGAAAGGCCTGGCTGCCCGCCACATGGGCGTCCAGCAGTCGGTCCATGCCAGCGAACCAGCGTAGCGCCTGCGTCTCGAGGCGCTCAAGTGACGCTAGGGTGTCGCCTTCCTCGCGCAGCGTCGTCGTCTGTGAACATGCCGCATCAGCGCCGGTCCGGTCGTTGTCTGGGCCATGGCGGGAGGCGAGGGCGCGCTCAAGCAGTCGACTGGCTTCCTCGATGCGTTGGCTTGCCAGCATCAGGGCGCGCATCAGCTCGGCACTCAGTGGACGATCCAGCAGGGTGGCAAGCGCCTGTTCCAGTGGCCCGGACTCTGGCGTCCACTGGCGGTCGAACTGGTGGATGACCGCTTCGTTCAGATAGCCAAGCGCCGCAAGCTGCTCGTCGACCGCCGAGAGTTCGTCGAGAGGCAGGGGGGAGCTTGCCCGCGAGAAGCTGCCGGTCCACTCCTCGGAGGAGACCAGGGCGTTGTAGCTGGCCAGCGGCAGCTGGCGTGTCTTGATGTCGGTCAGGCGAGCCAGACGCTGGCGGTCGCCCTCGGCCAGGGCGTCGGCGGCCTCGGCGTTCCAGCAGGCGCTGAGGCGGCGCCACAGACGCAGCTCGTAGAGCCAGCGCTGGCTGGGGGCGGCGGTCTTGCCAAGCTGGTTGTTGCGCTCGGCGACCAGGTTGGCGATATGGCAGCCGCGCAGGGCAAAGACGTCGAGCATGCCTTCCCTGATCGGCGGGATCTCGAGCGTCAACTGACGGCGTTCGGGGAAGTCGCCGATGTTGGCCACCGGCGCGGGCTCCGGTGGTGGCTGGTCGAGTGCCTCGGCTAGCCGCTGTTGATAGGCCAGCAGATCACGTTCCAGCGCCGAGTCGCCACAGCCCACCAGCAGCGACAGGCAGGAGGTGAGCAGCAGCAGCCGCCACCGGCCAGGACGAAAGCCGTTCATGCTCAGCCGTCCTCCGCGCGCCTGGCAACGCTTCGGGCCTTGCGCCGGAAGCGCTCACCGAGCAGCAGCGCGGCGACGGTCAGCCCCGCGATCAGCCCGATCCAGTAGCCGTGTACCCCCATCGGTTCGATCCAGTCGCCAACCCCGTAGCGACCCAGCAGGTGGCCGCCGCCGAGGCCGACCAGCCAGTACGCCAGCAGGGTGATGAACATGATCACCCGGGTATCCTTGTAGCCGCGCAGGGCGCCGGCGAGAGCCACCTGCAGGGAATCCGATACCTGATAGAGCATCGCCAGCCCCACCAGCGACAGGGTCAGTGCCTGGACCTCGACGTTATGGGTGTAGAGCCCGACGATGGTCTCCGCCGTCAGCCACAGCAGCAGGCTGTTGAACAGCGCCACCAACAGCGCGATCAGGATGCCGTTCCAGGCCACCAGTCGCGCCAGCCGAGGGTCACCACCGCCGAGGGTGTTTCCGACCCGCACCGTCAAGGCCATACCCAGCGACAGCGGCAGCATGAACAGCACCGAGGTGTAGTTGAGCGCCACCTGGTGGGCGGCCACCACGATCTCGCCGAGGCTTGCGATAAACAGCGCGATCAGGGTGAACAGGGTGACCTCGACAAAGATCGCCACACCGATGGGAACGCCTACGTAGAGCAGTTCGGCGATCATTCGCGGGTTCGGACGGGTGGGCGAGTGCCACAGTTCGATACTGCCATAGGCGCGGCTCTTCTGGGTGTAACGGATCATCGCCAGGGTCATCACCCACATGGCGATGGCGGTGGCGATGCCGCAGCCATAGGCGCCCAGTGCCGGCAGGTCGGCCAACCAGCCGGGGGTGGCGTCGCCCAGCAGGCGAGTAAAACCGTCGCCACCGTAGATCAGCACATAGTTGCTGGGAATATTCACGGCCAGCCCGATCAGGCTGATCCACAGCGCCGGTCGGGTATGATTGACCCCGTCGGAGAAGGCTCGCAGTGCCAGAAAGATTGCGACGCCGGGCATTCCGAAGGCCACTGCGCCGACATAGTCACGCGCGCGTTCGGCCACTTCCGGCGGCACTTCCATCCAGGCGAATACCGGCGCCACCGCCAGGCGCAGCAACAGCGCCGAGACCAGCCCCAGCACCAGGCCCACCCACAGCGCCTGGTGCACGTTGGGGCGAATGCCCGCCTGGCGCCCGCCCCCCAGCAGCTGGGCGACGATCGGCGTCAGCCCCATCAGGGTACCGGTCATGAACAGCATCAAGGGCATCCACAGACTTGCACCGACGGAGACCGCGGCGAGGTCGGTGGCGCTCTGGCGGCCAGTCATCATGATATCGACGACGCTCATGCCGGCCTGTGCCAGTTGGGCGCCACAGATGGGCAATGCCAGACGGATCAAGGGCCAGCTCTCGCGGCGGCTGGTGGCGCCGAGGCCGGTGGGGAAAGGACGCACGTTCGTGGGCTCCATGCAGAGAATACGGGCTTCTTGCCCTGGTGCCTCGAGTCAGCGGGCCGCTGTCGGGACAGACGGCCAAGAGGTGATCGCCGGGCAAGCGCCGACTCCGGGCACGGGGTACCGTGAGAGTGTACCAGCGATGCACCATCTTGGCGCCGCGCGGCCAGTTGCCAGTGCGCGAAGGCGGAGCGCTGTCATCGGTGTCTGGTCAATCAAACCACCGATGTCGCCAGAATCGAACGCTTCGAGAGTTTGGCTGTGCGCCAAGCCTTGGTATCCTTGCCGGCTCGCGCCAGTCGGCATCGGCCACTGTTCTCGCCAGGCGGGCTCGGCCATCGTTGTCGGCAGGCGCCCTTGGCAAGCGCCCTCGCCAACATTGCTCGGTAGTGGCGTTGGTCAACAACCCGCCGCCGCTTTAGACAAACGCCCGACGTGAAGGAGCCCTTGTGGAGCACCGCCTGGAAGACGTGATCGAACTGTTCGATGGGCTGTTTCTGGGCCCCTGCAATACCCGTCTGGTGCGTGGCGGTGATGAGCCACTGTATCTGCCCGCCGACGATCAGGTGCCCTGGCATCGGGTGATCTTCGCACGGGGCTTTTTTGCCAGCGTACTGCACGAGGTCAGTCACTGGTGTATCGCCGGGCCGCGCCGGCGACTGCTGGAAGACTACGGCTACTGGTACGAGCCTGACGGTCGCAGCGAGATGCAGCAGCAGGCCTTCGAGAAGGTCGAGGTGGCGCCCCAGGCGCTGGAGCGCATCTTCAGCGAGGCGGCCGGGCTGACCTTTCACGTCAGCGTCGACAACCTCGGCGAGGTGGAGGTCGATCGCGAAGGCTTCGCCCGACGGGTGGCCGAGCGTGCCCGCCGTTACCGTGACGAAGGACTGCCGCGCCGTGCGGCAGCCTTCGAAGCGGCGCTACGCGGCTTCTATCGGCAAGGGCTGGCGTTGAGCGAGGCGATCGAGCTCGGACGAGAGCAGCTCGAGCCTGCCATCGCCTGATGGTGTCGGTCACTCGATGACGTCAAGATCATCGGGTAGCAGCACCCTGCCATCATAGTCGGCGCGAACCTCGTCAAGCACGCTCTCCCGCGGGGCCGAGTAGTGCAGAACATGGGTCAGCACCAGGGTGCCGGGACGCGCTTCCCGGGCCAACTCTGCCAGTTCATCGCTCAGCGTGTGGGCGTATTGATGGTAGGCCTGCCACTGCGGTGACAGTTGTTCCCACCCCTGACGGCTGATCACCTCGTGGATCAGTACGTCTGCGCCGCTTGCCTGGCGACGCACTTCCTCGGAAAGCGACGTGTCACCCGAGATCACCAGGGTCAGGTCATCGGTGACGACCTTGTAGCCGTAGGCCTGCTCCCAGTCTCCATGAGTTACCCCGAAGGCGTGGATGCTGATGCCGGGTGACTCGTGGACCAGCCCCTCCTTCTCGATTTCGGTCACCAGGGCCCTGGCCGCCGCTGGATTGGTGACAGGACTCTTGTCGGCCAGGCGCGTATTGGTGTCCTCGGCCAGCATGGTGTAGACCCCTTGGCTCATGGCCTCGGTACCCACCGGGCCGACCACCGAGATGGGCTGTTCGCGGCGCCACCAGTAGGTGCCGAGCAGTTCCGGGTAATCCAGTACATGGTCGCTGTGGAGGTGGGTCAGAAACAGCCGCTCGATGTTCACCGGGGCAAGCGCTTCGAAGCCCATTCGCTCCTGAGCCTGGCTGGCGCGCTCGACGACACCGGGGCCAACATCGAAGAGATAGGCCTCGCCATCATGGATGACCGCGACCCCCGAACCGGCCCGCTCTCCGTCGGGTACCGGGGTGCCGGTGCCCAGCATCACGATACTGGTGTCGGCCTGGGCGGAGGTGGGCAGGGTTGCGCTGAAAAGGGCTGCGCTGGCCAGGGCCAGGAAGGTGGCGATGGCGCGGGGGGCAGGTCGGAGGCCGGCAAGACGACGGGGCTGGGCAAAAGACGTGGCAATGGTCGTCGTAATGCTCGTGGCAATGTTCGTGGCAATGGGCATGGGCTCACTCTCTCGAAGCTTATTGTTCGGATGGCGTACTTAAGTTCGATTTGTTGGGAAGAACAAGCCTGGCCCGAGAGGAGGGAGGAGACCAGTCGACCAAGGTATACCGCGACCACCACGCCGGGGTGACGCCAGCCGCTGCTTTGCTTCGCGCCCGCACGGGCGGTACTGCGTAGTGACCAAGCGATAGTTCGCGAGAACGCCTGAAGCCCTGGTAACAGGGTATGTAGCTATGGGTGGGCTGGCGGGAGGGCTGACGGGAGGGCTGGCGGGAGGACTGACGGCCCGAGTCGCACCGTCAGCGGTCGCATTTCGTTTGCGGTCTCAGTCGCTGTCGCTGAGTCGCTTGTGCAGATGCAACATTACCTCTACCTCCTGCTCCGGACGCATGGGCTCGAGGCCCAGTTCGGCGAACAGCTCGTTGCGGGCGCGCGCCCACTCGCCAGGATCCAGGTCGGGATAGAGGGATTCTGCCGGGGCCAGCTCGACGAAGGGGTCGAGACCGTAGGTGTCGAACAGCCGTGAGATGGCCGCCTCGTCGTCGAATACGCCGGCGGTCAGCAGGGTGGCATTGAAGTGATCGGTTTCCAGTTCACGGATCACGTCCAGCGGACTCACGCCGATGCTGGCCAGTTCCTCGCGGCTGTAGTCGCCGAGGGACACCGTCTCGGCATCGAGCCAGTCCTCGTCGGGCTGGATCAGGGTGTGCTTGATGCGGCCATCGTCGAGGCTCCAGGCGATGGCCAGGGGCAGATCGCCATCGCCGCCGGTCTCCACGGCGATAAAGGCAGGCATGTCGCCCATGTCAGGACTCCTTGATATCGAAGAAGGCGCGGGCCGTCGCGGTGCTGCTGGCGGCAAGCTCAGCTTCGCTTTCGCCGCGCCAGTGGGCGATCTCTCGCACGATCCAGGGCAGCAGCGCCGGCTCGTGGCGGCGGCCCTTGAGCTTGGCCGGCAGATTACGCGGCAACAGGTAGGGACAGTCGGTCTCCACCATCAGTCGATTGGCGGCGATATCGCCCACCAGATCACGTAGATGATGGCCCCTGCGCTCGTCGCAGATCCAGCCGGTCAGGCCAATGTGCAGGTCAAGATCCAGGTAGCCGTGGAGCGTCTCGCGATCCGCGGTGAAGCAATGTATCACCGCCCGTGAAATATCATCTCGCCAGGCGCCGAGGATGTCACGCATTCGGGCACCGGCGGCGCGCTCGTGCAGGAACAATGGCAGCCCTGACTCGGCAGCCAGGGCGAGTTGCGCCTCGAAGGCGCGTTCCTGTTCGGCCGGGGTCGAGAAGTTGCGATTGAAGTCGAGGCCGCATTCTCCCACCGCGACCACCTGGGGCTTTTGGTGTAGCTCGGCCATGGCGGCTTCGAGCTCCGGACCCCATTCGCTGGCCTGGTGCGGGTGAATGCCGGCGGTGGCGTAAAGGCCTTCTTGGGCCTGGCACAGGGCCACCGCCTGTTCGGCATGCTCACGATCGGTACCGGTGAGAATCAGCGTCTCGACGCCGGCCGCGCGGGCACGGGCGAGGGTGGCATCGATATCGTGGGTAAAGCTCTCGTGGGTCAGGTTGGCGCCGATGTCGACCAGAGGGGCAGGCGAGTGAAAGCGCAGCGGCTCCGGCAGCGGGTTCGGCAGCGTCTCGTCTGGGGCTGGCTTGTCTGGGACGGACAACGCGGTCTCCTTGGGGCGGCTATATCGATGGAGGCGCATTGTACCTGTGTGTCGGCGGCACAACCACGTGGTGCGGTGCTCGAGGTGGCCATGTCGCTGATCGCGTAGTCTCTGATTTTGACTCTCAGGTGGGATCGGTCATGCCAGCAGGAGGGGGGCATGAGGTACACTGTCGCGATGATCAAGCGAAGAGGTGAAGCGTGACCCTGCTACGATTGGAGCAGTTGCAACTGGCCTATGGCCACCATGTGTTGCTCGACGGTGCCGACCTGGTGCTCGAGCGGGGAGAGCGGCTGGCGCTGGTGGGCCGCAATGGCACCGGCAAGTCCACGCTGCTGAGACTGGTGGCGGGCGAGAATCAGGCCGACAGCGGCACCATCTGGCGCGCCCCAGGCCTCAAGATCGGTGTGCTCGAGCAGGACCTGCCGGAGGCCAGCGGCGAGACCATCTTTGATGTGGTGGCCCAGGGCCTGCCCGAGGCCGGCGATCTGCTGTCCGAGTATCACCATCTGGTGCAGTCCGAGGATCCGGACATGAACCGCATGGCCACGCTGCAGACGCGGCTGGAGGCCATCGACGGCTGGTCGTTCCACCAGCGGATCGATGTGGTGCTGACCCGCCTGGGGCTGCCCGAAGACGCCGAGATGTCCTCGCTGTCGGGCGGCTGGCGCCGGCGGGTGGCGCTGGCTCGGGCGCTGGTCGCCGAACCTGATCTGCTGCTGCTCGATGAGCCGACCAACCACCTGGACCTGGACACCATCGCCTGGCTCGAGGAACAGCTTGCCGCCTTTGCCGGAGCGGTGCTGTTCATCACCCACGACCGCGCCTTTCTGTCGCGTCTGGCTACCGGCATCCTCGAGCTGGATCGTGGCAAGCTCGGGCGCTATCCCGGTGACTACGCCACCTACCAGGCCCAGAAGCAGCACGAGCTTGAGGTCGAGGCCCGGGAGAACGCCGAGTTCGACAAGAAACTGGCCCAGGAAGAAGCCTGGATTCGTCAGGGGATCAAGGCCCGACGTACGCGCAACGAAGGACGGGTGAGGGCGCTCGAGCAGTTGCGCCGCGAACGCAGCCAGCGGCGCGAGCGCCAGGGCAATGCTTCGCTGACGGTAGATACCGGCGAACGCAGCGGCAAGCGGGTGGTGGAGCTGTCTCACGTCACCCAGCACTTCGAGGATGCGACGGTCATCCGTGACCTGAATATCGAGATTCAGCGTGGGGATCGTATCGGTCTGATCGGGCGCAATGGCGCCGGCAAGACCACCCTGTTGAAGATCCTGCTGGGCGAACTCGAGCCGAGCGAAGGCACGGTGCGACTGGGGACCAAGCTTCAGGTCGCCTACTTCGACCAGCTCCGCGCCGGGCTTGAGCCTGAGCGCACCGTCTACGACAACGTGGCCCAGGGCAGTGATCGGGTCACGGTGGGTGGCAAGGACCGCCACGTGATGAGCTATCTGCAGGACTTTCTGTTCTCGCCGGAGCGTGCGCGTCAGCCGGTCAAGGCACTGTCCGGGGGCGAGTCCAACCGCCTGCTGCTGGCCAAGCTGTTCACCCAGCCGGCCAACGTGCTGGTGCTCGATGAGCCGACCAATGACCTGGACGTCGAGACCCTGGAGCTGCTCGAGGAATTGTTGCTCAACTTCGACGGCACCCTGTTGCTGGTATCACACGACCGCGCCTTCATGGACAACGTGGTGACAAGCGTGCTGGCCTTCGAAGGCAGGGGGCAGGTACGTGAGTACGTCGGTGGCTACAGCGACTGGGTCCGCCAGGGCGGCAAGTTGCCGCCGGCGCCCTGGGAGGGTGCGGCGCGCCAGCGGGTGGAGCCGACCGCGGATGACGCGGCACCGGCGCCGGCATCCAGCAAGACGGATACGGCGGACACGGCCGCAGCGCCAGCCAAGGCCAAGCCGGTCAAGCTATCCTACAAGCTGCAGCGGGAGCTCGATGGCCTTCCGGCGGAGATCGAACGGCTGGAGTCTGAGGTGGCCGAGCTCGAGGCGGAGGCGGGCAAGCCCGACTTCTACCAGCAGCCATCCGGTGTGGTCACCGAGCGGCTGGCGTTGCTGCAGGAGACTCAGGAACGCCTCGACGCGGTCATGGAGCGCTGGATGGAACTCGAGGCCATGGCCGCCGGCGAGTAGACCCGGACGCGCTCTGGCCCCTTTGCGTGGTACCGAGGAGTCGCTCGATAGGCGCCTTGCGAAAGGTGTCTTGCGAAAAAAGCTCGCCCGTCCACCGCTTGGGTGGACGGGCGAGGGCAAGCTCCCGGGAATGAACGGGGCAGTGGGCGCGATCCGGTTGCCGCGAGGTGCGATCCGGTCAACCGCTGGGGTTACTCTTCGCTTTCCTTGCCGACGCGCACGGCCAGTACGTCGCACTGAGCACCATGGAGCACGCCGGTGGAGGTGGAGCCGAGCAGCAGCGCAAAGCCATGACGGCCGTGGGAGCCGACCACAATCAGGTCGACGTCGTGTTCATCGGCGAAGCGATGGATCTCGGTATCGGGCATGCCGACGACCACGTGCTGGTCGTCGCGCGCCACGTGGGCATCGGCGATCTCGGCCAGGCGCTGCTTGGCATGGTCGTCCAACTGGTCCTGGATGCTGGTCAGGTCCATGGGGATGTCGCCCCCGTAGGCAAAGCCGAGGGGCTCCAGCGTATGCATGATCGACAGCTTCGCGTGGTTGCGATCGGCGATCTGCAGGGCGCGTTCGAGGATCTTGTGGGAGTCCTTGGTGAGGTCCACGGCCACCAGCACATGACGATATTCATTGCTCACGGGACTACGCCTCCAGCGGCGGTCGGTTGAGAAAAGGTCTGTGCTTCCACTCTAGGCCGCCAGTCCCGTCAAAACAATGCTGATGATCAACGATTTTTCTGAGGAAACCGTATGTTGTGGCTGCTGATCCTGGGGGTGGTAGGAATGGTCTTTGCCCCGGCCATGTGGCTGCGGCCCACCGCCCGAGAGCGTCGTCAGGGGTCGCTGCGCCAGGTGGCGATCGAGGCGGGGGCCAGCGTCAAGCTGGAGACGCCGCCGCTGCACGGCGAGACCGACAAGATGGCGGCCTATCGCTGGGTCTATCCGAGCCAGCGGCCTGGCCCACGTTTTGTGCTGGTACGCACAGAACGTGCCAGCGAGGCGCTCAAGTCGTTCGACTACGACAATGGTTGGCGCTGGCGGATTCAGCCGCTGGAGCCGTTGCCATCGGTGATCAATGCGCGACTGTCGCGACTGCTTACCCAGTTGCCCGAGGACGCCTGCGTGGTCGAATCCAGCGACAAGGCCTTGACGCTGTGGTGGGAAGAGTCGCTGGAGGCCGACGCCTTCGGCAGCCTGGCGGCGCCTGCGACGGCGCTACGCGACGCCCTGCAGGGACGTCCGGATCGTCCCGCCGCCAATCTCCCCAACTCGCCGCCCTGATATTGGCGGCTCGACAATGGACGATGGCGATCGACCACCCAGGATCGAACAGGGCTGCGTCAGGCTGGGTATCCGGCCCAGGTGTCAGGGCGGGCTTTGAAGGCGATCTCGGCGAGGCTCTTGCTGGGCTCGTCGAGCTCAGGTGTCAGCGCTGGCAATCATCCGGCGTCAGCAAGGCCTGACCGTTGGCCTCGATGCGGCTGAGCATGTCGCTGAGTCTTTCCTGTTCCTGCTCGTCCAGCCCCTTGAGCATCTCTTCCCTGGCCTGTTGCACGATGGCATCGATCTTCTCGAGCAGAGGCGTCGCCTGCTTGGTCAGGTGCACGCGTTTGGTGCGGCGATCCTGGTCACACGGACAGCGCTCGACCAGGCCCTGCTCGCAAAGCTGATCCAGCGTCCTGACCAGCGACGGCGCCTCGACGCCGATGGCCCGCGCCAGGTCGCACTGGGGCTGCCCGTCCGGCATGCGCCACAGGTGATAGAGCGTCACCCACCGCGTCTGGGTCAGTCCCAACGGTGCGAGGCGCTGATCCAGCACCGCACGCCAGATGCGTGGTGCCCGAGACAGTTGAAATCCGATGTTCTCGTTCATAGTGATCAAGATCGCAAGGCTGCAAATGATTTGATTGTCCGAACGCAGCGGCGGTAATGCAAGCCAACTCCCTCCTTTGCGCCGAATACGCACCTTAGATTCACTCTTCGGGGGTACAGCCGCTCCCTGGCTGTAGCTCGTTCGCGACTCACGACTCACGCCCTGTCTCACCGTTGTCGTGTTCCCCTTCATCGTCTGCTTGCGGCGCTTGCTCCTCCTTGCCCTCGCGATCCCCTTTCTGGTCAGCCGCCGAATCGCTCTCCCTCGTCTCGCCGCTTTGTCCCGTGGCATCTTTCGGCTCACCCTCCGCATCCTCTTCAGCAGGGGCTGGCTCCTCGTGATTCGGCGGCTCTTGCTGGCGTGCCTTGTCGGATGCCATGTCCGGTGTCTCCTGCTGTCCCTCGGGGCGGGCGGTCAACCAGCGTAGCCTGAGGCCGGGAATGCCCGCCTGGGTATCGATGCTGGCGTCGGCGGTGGTCGCCGCCCCAGGGTCTTCGGCAACCTCGAAGCGCAGTACGCCGATACGTTGGCCGCCGGCGGTCATCACATCGATGCGCCAGCTGCCGCTGCTGGCCTCGGGGAAGTTCTGCTTGCGGGTCCAGGCGCGATAGCCCTCGGCGCGTCCGCCGTAGATGTTCAGCGCGATGCGGTCGACGAGTTCTCCCTCGTGGCGCCACTCGTGTACCACCTCTTCCTTCAAGCCGCGTGGCGCATGGATCGCGGTGTAGGCATAGAGCCCTTGAGACGACAGCGCCTCCGGTGTCAGCGCCATGGAGCCCTGCGGCGTGCGTGCGGCCTCGTCGAAGGCCGGCGACAGGGCGCTGCCGGACAACCACAGGGTCGCCGGCGGCACCCACACCCGGCCCAGCCAGGCGACCCCGGCCAATAGCGGTAGCAGCGCGAACATCGCCAGCCAGCGGGCGGGACTCATGGGGCGCAGCAGATGCAACAGACTCGGCAGGCTGAATACCACCATGGCCACGGCGGCCGCCAGCATGCTCTGACCGGTACTCAGGTGCAGGACCAGCGGCAGGGTCACCAGCACCACCAGGAACACGCACTGGGCGTGGAACACGAAGTAGAGCCAGCGCTTGCGTTCGGCCAGTCGGTAGTAGAGCGGATCAACGATGGACAGCACCGCCATGCCAAGCATGAACAGGGTGAACAGCGCCTGACCACTGCTCCACACCGTGGTGGCGACCAGAAAGGGCAAGGCGAAGAACAGCGTCTCCTGGTGGATCATCTGGGCGATGAAGGTGGTGACGCCACGGGGAAGGGCAGGATAGCCACGGCGCACCATCAGGCGTCCGATCAGGCTCTCCGACAGCAGCAGGGTCCAGGCCAGCAACATGCCCCCGGCCAGCAACACGCCGAGCCACTGCTGGCGCTCGACCAGAAAGAAGCTGGCGACACCGGCAGCGAAGGCCAGCGGTGGCCAGAGCCAGTGCCAGGGCCGCAGACGCGCTACCCAGGTCTCGATGAATCGCTGCGTCGCGTTGAGGGTGGTGCGCTGAGGGGGCGAGGAGGGCATGGCGTGGTCCGCGGCGGCTGGGAGGGGCATGCTATCAGTATGCTTAAACGCTGGTGAAGCGCCGCTGCATGCTTCAACGCCTCGCAAGCCCTCTAAGGTATTGGTAGGGGTTGACGGAAGTGAATCTTTGCACCAAGCTGGCGAAATCAAACGGGCGTATGAATGTCGCCTGGCCCTTCGATTGTCGGGCCCTTTCCGGATGACACGGCATGACTTCAGTGGAGATGCGTGGATGATCTATCAAGGCAATGCCATTTCGGTGGCTCGCAATGGCGACGATATCGCCACTCTGACCTTCGACTTGAAGGATGAATCGGTCAACAAGCTCTCTGGCGCGGTGATCAAGGAGCTGGGCGAAGCGCTGGACGCGGTACGCGGCGAGAGCGGCGTCAAGGGCCTGATGCTGAAAAGTGCCAAGGACGCCTTCATCGTCGGTGCCGACATCACCGAGTTTCACGCCATGTTCGGCAAGGACGAGGCGGAGATCCAGGGCATGCTCGAGCAGGTCCACGGTATCTTCAATGGCCTCGAGGACCTGCCCTTCCCGACGGTCAGCGCGATCAACGGCCTGGCCCTCGGTGGCGGCTGTGAGGTGGTGCTGTCCACCGACTTCCGCGTGATGACGCCTGACGCCAAGATCGGCCTGCCCGAGACCAAGCTCGGTATCGTCCCCGGCTGGGGCGGCTGCGTGCGTCTGCCCAGGGTGATCGGCGCCGACAACGCCATCGAGTGGATCGCCGGCGGCACCGAGAACCGTGCCGACGCCTGCCTCAAGGTCGGCGCCGTGGATGCGGTGGTGCCCGCCGATGACCTCGAGGCAGCGGCGCTCGACATGCTGGCGCGAGCCAACGCCGGCGAACTCGACTTCAAGGCCCGGCGCGAGGAAAAGAACACCGCGCTGAACCTCAATCCGGTCGAGCAGATGATGGTGTTCGAGACCTCCAAGGGATATGTCGCCGGCAAGGCCGGGCCGCACTATCCGGCGCCGGTGGAAGCGATCAAGGTGATCCAGAAGGGCGCCGGTGAAGGTCGTGCGCGGGCCCAGGCGATCGAGGCCAAGGCCTTCTGCAAGATGGCCAAGACCGACGTCTGCTACAACCTGGTCGGGCTGTTCCTCAACGACCAGGTGGTCAAGAAGAAGGGCGGCAAGTACGCCAGCAAGGCGCAGCCGGTGCGCCAGGCGGCGGTGCTCGGTGCCGGCATCATGGGCGGCGGAATCGCCTACCAGAGCGCCTCCAAGGGCACCCCGATCCTGATGAAGGATATCAAGGAAGACGCCATCGAGCTGGGCCTCAAGGAGGCGCGCAAGCTGTTCGGCAAGCAGGCCTCCCGCGGCAAGCTGTCCGTCGAAGGCGTGGCCGAGAAGCTCGCCAACATTCGTCCGACGCTGTCCTACGGTGATTTCGACAATGTCGACCTGGTGGTCGAGGCGGTGGTCGAGAACCCCAAGGTCAAGGGTGCGGTGCTCAGCGAGGTCGAGCAGCAGGTAGGCGACAACACCATCCTGGCGTCCAACACCTCGACCATCTCGATCACCCGACTGGCCGAGAACCTGAAGCGTCCCG
Source organism: Halomonas sp. BN3-1 (assembly GCF_003056325.1). Lineage (NCBI taxonomy): Bacteria > Pseudomonadati > Pseudomonadota > Gammaproteobacteria > Oceanospirillales > Halomonadaceae > Halomonas > Halomonas sp. BN3-1. The sequence continues at coordinate 19,040 of NZ_PYVV01000008.1, forward strand.
AGAACTTCTGCGGCATGCACTTCTTCAACCCGGTGCACCGCATGCCGCTGGTCGAGGTCATCCGTGGCGAGAAGACCAGCGACGCAGCCGTGGCCGCCACCGTGGCCTACGCCAAGGCCATGGGCAAGACGCCGATCGTGGTCAACGACTGCCCGGGCTTCCTGGTCAATCGCGTGCTGTTCCCCTATTTCGGTGGTTTCAGCCTGCTGGTCGAAAAGGGTGCCGACTACCAGCGCGTCGACAAGGTGATGGAGAAGTTCGGCTGGCCGATGGGCCCGGCCTATCTGCTCGACGTGGTCGGCATGGATACCGCGGTGCACGCCAACGAGGTGATGGCCGAAGGCTTCCCCGACCGCATGGCGCGTGACGCCAAGACCGCCATTCAGGTGATGTTCGACAACGATCGCCTGGGGCAGAAGAACGCCAAGGGCTTCTACGCCTACGAAGAGGATCGCAAGGGCAAGCCCAGAAAGGTCAGCGACGAGGCCGCCATCGAGCTGGTCAAGCAGGTGGTCAGCGAGAACCGCGAGTTCTCCGACGAGGAGATCATCGCGCGGATGATGGTGCCGCTGTGCATGGAGACCGTGCGCTGTCTCGAAGATGACATCGTCGGCACCCCGGCCGAGGCCGACATGGCGCTGATCTACGGCATCGGCTTCCCTCCCTTCCGAGGTGGTGCACTGCGCTATATCGATGCCATGGGTGTGGCCGAATTCGTCGCCCTGGCCGACAGCCTGGCCGAGGAGCTCGGGCCGCTTTATGCGCCCACCGATGGCCTGCGTGAGATGGCCAACAGTGGCAAGACCTTCTACGCCGACGCCAAGTGACCCCACCAGACAGGAGAAGACAGATGAGCTTGAACCCGAGAGATGTGGTGGTGGTCGATGGTGCCCGTACCGCCATGGCCAAGGCCAAGAACGGTGGCTTCCGCCACGTGCGTGCCGAGAACCTGTCGGCGGCGGTGATGAATGCGCTGCTCGAGCGCAACACCGCCGTTGATCCCGGCGAGGTGGATGACGTTATCTGGGGCTGCGTCAACCAGACCCTGGAGCAGGGCTTCAACGTCGCACGCAACGCCCAGATCATGACCGCCATGCCGCGCAGCGTGCCGGCCCAGACGGTCAACCGCCTGTGCGGCTCGTCGATGAGCGCACTGCACATCGCCACCGCCAACATCAAGGCCGGCATGGGTGACGTCTATCTGGTCGGTGGCGTCGAGCATATGGAGCACATCCCGCTGACCCACGGCATCGACGTCAACCCCAGCGCCAGCAAGCACGCCGCCAAGGCGGCGATGATGATGGGCATGACCGCCGAATTGCTGGGCAAGCTGCACAGCATCTCCCGCGAGCAGCAGGACAGCTTCGGCGTACGCTCCCACCAGCGTGCCTACGAGGCCCAGCAGAGCGGCGCCTTTGACCGCGAGATCATCGGTGTGGAAGGCCATGACGCCGACGGTCGCCGGATTCTGGTCAAGCGTGACGAGGTGATTCGTCCCGAGGCCAGCCTGGACAGCATGGCGGGCCTCAAGCCGGTGTTCGATCCGCGTGGCGGCACCGTTACCGCCGGCACCTCCTCGGCACTGTCGGTGGGCGCCAGTGGCATGCTGGTGATGAGCTACGAACGCGCCCAGGCCCTTGGTCTTTCGCCGATTGCCCGGGTGCTGTCCACCGGAGTGTCCGGCTGCGACGCCTCGATCATGGGCTATGGCCCGGTACCGGCGTCCCAGAAGGCGCTCAAGGCGGCGGGACTGAGCATCGATGACATCGACACGGTGGAGCTCAACGAAGCCTTTGCCGCCCAGGCGCTGCCGGTGCTCAAGGACCTGGGGCTGCTCGACGTGATGGACGAGAAGGTCAACCTGCACGGCGGCGCCATCGCCCTGGGTCACCCGCTGGGCTGCTCCGGCACCCGTATCAGCAACAGCCTGCTGAACGTGATGCGGCGCCAGGACACCCGCCTGGGTCTCGCCACCATGTGTATCGGCATGGGGCAGGGCGTGGCGACCGTGTTCGAACGCCTCGACTGAACTCTTGCCGCCTTCGGGCGGAGCAGAGCGGAAAACGCCGGCACTGTCTGACAGTGCCGGCGTTGTTGCGAGAGTGCAGTGTACACGCGCAAGTCATTCAACCGCTGGATGCTGCCGTGGCCATCATCTGATCGTGGCAGAGGCGCACCATGGCGCCTCCTCGTCCCAGTGGCACGATCTGACCGACGTTGTCCGGCGGGTTCTGCTGGTCCGATGGTTCGACCACTTCCTCGAGTTCCACCCTGTAGCGATGTCCGGTGAGGTGGGTCAACACGAACCGATGGCCCTCGGGCATCTCGGCGGAGGCCGGGAGGAGCCGGCGTACACGATCCAAGACCTCCTCTGACAATACCTCATCCTGCTTTTTGACCAACATCCAGCCAAGCTGCGTCACGATCCCCGCGACGGTAGCGATGGGGCCCGGGTAGAGCTGCCAGAACTGGGTGAAGGTGGGGCCGCGGGCGATCGATACGCTGACGTACTCGGGGCCGAAAATGATGATGAGAACGGCGATGATCAAGACAATCAGCGACACCGCAATGACCAGATAGCCAAAGACAGTATCACCGGTGTAGGAGGGACCTTCGAATTCGATCGGTAGGTCCTCCAGCGTCTGCTGTGCATCCATGCGCATCTCCTGTGGCTCCGTTGGCCGGAGCCGTTGTACTTCCCTGTAGACCCCGACCTCGCCGTGATTTACGGCATCCCTTGAACGGACGAGTATCGAGTGAGTGACGCACAGTCCGGGCGACATCAGGCATCTTGCCAAAGGCCCATCTGTACGTTGGTGAGAGTGTCTCCACAGGGATCGTGGCCTGGCAATGCCGAGGCTTTATGCGACCCAGCTAATGCGCCATTGGCGATGTGATGGTGCATAGTTGTGAGGTCTTGGCGACATTTCCGTTCGCCGCGGCAAGCAAGGGGACGGCGAGTCGATCGCGACGTCAGGCCTATTCGAACGTCTCCTCCGGCAGAGCATAGCGCCAAGGCGCTGACCAGACGGCGGCTCGGTAGCGAGGCTTCTCGATTCTGGATGGTGCTGGACGGTGCCTCTGTCGGCGCCGCTTGCGGCGATGGGTAGTGCCTGCCTGCGCCTTACACGATCCCCGCATCAAGCCCCGCCGCCAGGGTCATGGCGAGTTCTTCTACCTGACCGGTGAAGTCGTCCTGCCATTTACCCCGCAGCACCAGTGGCGCCTGGACCCATTTCCAGCGCAGACCGGTGACGATGCCTTCCACCGCCCGCTGCGTGCCGGTGCCGTCGTGACCCGCGCGGATGTACAGCACGCAGGGCAGCCCCTGGGTGTGTTCCAGCACGGGGTAATAGCTACGATCGAAGAAGTCCTTGAGGGCACCGCTCATGTAGCCGAGGTTCTCGGTGGTGCCAAGCAGGATGGCGTGCGCTTTCCTGACATCCTCGGGGCCAGCATCAAGCGGCGCCAGTACCTGGACGTCCACGCCGTCGATGTCCGGATGGCGGGCGCCACGCTCGGCCGCTTCCCTTAGTGCCAGGGTGTTGGGCGAGGGTGCATGGGCGACGATCAGCAGACGTTTCATGCAGGGCTCCTGCAAGGCTGGTGCGAGGATGGTGGCTAGAGCGGCGAGCGACGGTTCAGTGCGTCGATCTTCCGGCTGCCCCCCTTGAAGCCATGGGGGATCATCATCATGTCAAAGACATGCGGGTTTGACAGCCCGGGGCGACTCGTCAAGGCTGGACATGGCTGCCGCGGTGAAACATCGCCTAGCGGTTGCATGAAAATCACGCAGACGCCCTTTGCAGATTGTGAACCATTTCGATCCAGGGAGGATATCACCATGCCCTTTGCGCTTTCTTCGCTAAGAGTGACCAGCACCGCCTTCGACAATGACGGCGCCATCCCCGCACGGCACTCCCAGGAGGCAGAAGATCTGTCTCCGGCGCTGGCCTGGGACGGCCTGCCCGAGGGTACCAAGTCGGTGGCGGTCATCTGTCACGACCCCGACGCGCCGCTGGTCCAGAAGGGATGCTACGGCTTTGTTCACTGGGTGCTCTACAACCTGCCGGCGTCCCTCTCCTCGCTGGAGGAGGCTACCGAGGAAGGCACCCGAGGAATCAACGACGCCGGCAACCTCGGTTTCAATGGTCCGATGCCGCCGGAAGGGCATGGCGTGCACCGCTACTACTTCTGGGTACTGGCGCTGGACACCGAGACGAACCTGCCGGAGGGCCTCGGCATGAATGAACTGCTGTCCGAGGTCGAGCCGCACCTGCTCGGCATGAATCGGCTGGTGGGGAGCTATCAGCGCGACGCCTGAGGCGCCTCGGCCACCATCAGAACATGACGTACTGAAGCCCGTTTTTAACGGGCTTCTCGTTCAAGGATGACGCCCATGTACGAATGGATTTCTGCCCACAAGGATGTATTGCAGACGCTGGCCAGCGTCGGCTCCTTCATGATCTGGCTGATCTACGCGCAGCTTCTGTACTTTGGCTTTCGCCGCCAGCGTCGCCCTCGGCTGATCATCAATCGCGGCAAGCGAAAGAATCTGGATGCGCTGTGTGTGATCAGCAACATGAGCGCCGAGCCCATCTACTTGCAACATATCATGATGACGCTGGAGACCTCGGAAGGTGACTGGACGCTGGATGTCAGTGACCACGAGGCGGATCTTGATGATGATGAAGATCAGCAGGAAGCGGGCCACAACGCCAGTCATTGTACCCACCAAGGTCCGCTGGACAGCGGTGGCTTCGTTCATATCGGTTCGTTCAATGCCTTGAAGGAACGTATTACCACCATCGCCGACATCGACGAGTCGCGGGATGGGCTGGTATTCAAGGCCGTCTGTGTACGGGTGATCGGCACCTACTGTTCGGAGAACCTGCCGATCGGTGCCGAGCGGCGTTTCGTGTTTCACCAGAGCGAGGATTCCTGCACCCTGGTGCCCGAGACCTGGGATACTCTGCAGTTCAGTACTCGCCGCCAGCGGCGGGCCCTGAAGGCCGATATCAAGCGTATCCATGAGCGCCAGGCCCAAGGCGAGGGCGAAAAGGCGGAAAAGGAAGATAAGGAGGAATAGGGAGGAATAGGAAGACAGCGCCTGACAAGGCTCTCCTTCCATTGGACGACTGGCAATCCAGCGGGGGGCGGAGTACCGTCTTCGCTTTTCCCACCTGCGAGAGTGTCATGAGCGACCTGCCCCCCTGTCCCGCCTGTGAGTCCCCGTACGGCTACGAGGATGGCCATTCCCTGGTCTGTCCCGAGTGCGGCCACGAATGGTCGTTGAACGCCGAGCCCGATGAGAGCGGTGACCAGGTGCGGGACGCCCACGGCAATGTGCTGAGCGACGGCGACAGCGTCACCGTGATCAAGGATCTGAAGGTCAAGGGGTCTTCTTCGGTGGTCAAGGTTGGCACCAAGGTGAAGAACATCCGCCTGGTCGATGGTGACCACGACATCGACTGCAAGATCGATGGCATCGGTGCCATGAAGCTCAAGTCGATGTACGTCAAGAAGGCCTGAATGCGGCCCTTGAGGCGTCGTGCAAGAGCAAACGCCAGCGCTTGGAAAGCGCTGGCGTTTTTTTATGCTCGACTTGCGTTGGTTGCCCTGACGCGATCTGTGCTCAGGTGAGGCTGGCGCCCACGAACAATGTCACGGTGGTGACTCCCAGCGTCATCAGGATATAAGGCAGCGCCCACTTGACGAAGCGCTCGTAGGGTATCTTGGCAAGCGCCAGTCCGGCGACCAGATGGGCGGCGGTGGGGGCGAACATGTTGATCCAGCCGCTGGCGGACTGGAAGGCGGTGACCACCAGTTCGCGATCTACGCCCGAGAAGTCGGCCAGTGGCGCCATCAGCGGCATGGACACCGTGGCCAGCCCTGAAGTCGATGGGATGAAGAAGCTCAGCACGATGTGGACCACGTAGGCCACCACCACGAACAATCCCGAGGACAGGCCGGCTACCGCGCCTTCTGCCCAATTGAGGATGGTGTCGATGATCACGCCGTTGTCCATCACCACATAGATGCCGCGTGCCACGGCCACCACCAGGGCCACGCCGATCAGGTCCTTGGCGCCATCGAGGAAGGTCTCGATGAAGTCGGATTCGGACTGTCGATTGATCAGGGCGATCAGGATGGCAGCGCTCAGGAACAGGGTGGAGAGTTCATCGAACCACCACCACAGGGTCGGAAAAGCCGTGATGCCCATGTCTTCCCAGGGCACGACGCCGTAGACCATGATCCCGAAGGTCATGAAGAACACCGTCATGGTCAGCTTGTGGCGCAGGGTGAACGCCTGGGTCGAGGCGGCCTCCTTGGCCTGAGGGGCGGCTGTCAGATGCAGGTCCGCCAGCACCGAGCGCTGCGGGTCGCGCTTGATCCGCGCGGCGTAGCGCATCACGAACCAGATAGCCAGTGACACCAGGATCACGAACTGCGCCAGCCTGAGGGTGATACCGGCGCCGATCGGCAGGCCGGCGAAGCCCGAGGCGATGCCGGTGGCGAAGGGGTTGACGGTGGAGGCCAGCACACCGGTGCCGGAGCCGAGCAAGATGATGCCTGCGGCCACCATGCGGTCGTAGCCGGCGGCGGTGATCACCGGCAGGATGATGGCCCAGAAGGCGACCGTTTCCTCGGCCATGCCGTAGGTGGACCCGCCGAGGGCAAACAGCACCATCAGTACCGGAATCAGGTACTGCTCGCGCCCGCCAAAGCGCTCGACCACCGCGCCGATCCCGGCATCCAGGGCGCCCGAGCGCATCGTCACCGCCAGGAAGCCGCCGATGACCAGCACGAACAGGGCAACGTCCACGGCCTTGTGGAATCCCTGGATCGGTGCCACCAGCACATCCAAAGGCCCCTGGGGGGAGCTTTCCAGCACCTGGTAGGTGCCGGGAATCGGCAACAGGCGGCCGTCACCCTGATAGTCGAGCACGTCGCTGGCAGCAATGACCTGATCGCTGCCTTCCACATGGTAGTCGTACTTGCCGGCGGGCATGACCCAGGTCAGCACCGCCACCAGCGCGGTGATCACAAAGAGCAGGGTATAGACCGTGGGCATGCGCAGGCTGGAGCGCCGTTTGGAGGAGGTCACTTGCGTTTCCATCTCGGTTTCCTCGTTTCAGAAGGTCATGGTGTAGGCTCTTTTGTTGTCGGTGTGATCAGGGACAGACGGCCCTTGTGTGACCGCCTGTCTTCGAGTCTACGGGCCTCGACAGTCTGCCGGGAGTTGGGTCGGCACAATGCTTGATCCGCTGCAAGGACGGCGACGATGCGGCGAGATGAGAGGTAAATTTGCTGGCCTGGCTCAAGAAATGAGGCGACGCCAATGTTTCACCACACGCGGTCTCGCTGCACGACGAGACACGCGCAGGGTTGTCGTGTGCAGGGCAATAGGAAGTGGCGCTGGGGTCGGCTGACAGGGCCGCTGAAAGGGCGGCCGGGAGGCCGACTGAGCGAGCGGCCGGCCCTGCCGCAAATGAGGGCCTAGGGTCAAGTGATCTGGCCAGGGGCCCGGTGTGGCGGCCCCTGGCGAGTTCATCCATAGCCCAGAGATCAGCCTTCGAAGTTCCAGGTCAGGCGGGCGTTGATGCGACCCTCGCGGCTATCGGTCTCGAGGTCACGATCGCCGATGGGCTCAGCGTATTCCAGGGTGAGGCCGTACAGACGTCCTTTGCCCAGGCTGACGCCGGCCGCCGCCGAAGCCAGGTGGCTATCCGCGTTGCGCTCCTGAAACTCGGTGCGGGCGCCATCCAGCACCAGGTAGGGCTCGACGCGGGAAAGCCAGGCACTATTCACAGGCTGCAGATAGCGTAGTTCCAGCGCCCCGGCGAAACCGTAGTCGCCCTCCGCCTGGCCGGCGTCATAGCCGCGACCGAAGCGTTGGCCACCGTAGTTGCCGCGCTCGGGTTCCGGCAGCGCATCGTCGGAGTAGAAACCGTTGGCGCTGGCGGTAAGGCGCCAGTGATCGCCATACAGGCGTCTGTACTGGGCGTCCAGCTGCCAGCGGGTGAAGTGTAGATCTCCGTTGTCGGCAAGCGGTGTACCGTTGAGCCGGCGCTGCTGCTCGTTGGCCCCCAGATCCATGCCCTGGCGCAGGGCCAGCGAGGCCAGCCAGAACTGCCGTCCACGCTGGGTGCGATAGTTCAGGTCCAGATCGGCGGCCGAATACTCGGACTCCTCGACCAGTTGGTTGAGGGTCTGTTCCTCGAAGCTGAGTGATGTGGTCTTGGTCTCATCGTGGTGACGCAAGGCGCCGCCCAGGGTCAGGCTCGAGGAGCGTGACAGCAGCAAGGGGTAGGACAGCCCCAGGCGATAGCGTTGTCGGTCGGTGTCCTGGTCCAGGTCAAAGAGCCGTCCTTCGAATGGATAAACATCTTCATCCTCACCACGATAGCTGTCGGAGGAGGCAGATAGCGTCAGGCCGTCGTGGCCAATATCGGTACGATAGTCTAGCGCGTAGAGCTCGTTGTCGTTGTCGATGGGCCACAGCCAGGAGAAGCCCAGGCTGTCTCCTCCGGCCGTCAGGCTCTGGGCCGACACCCGATTGATGAAGATGGTGTCCTGCTCGTCGCCACCGCTGATGTTGCCCGAGTAGCCATAGTGATCGATTCGACGCTGTTCGACACGCAGGGTGGTGGCGCCGCTGGGGGTGCGCGGCACCGGTGCCTTCAGGGTCAGGCTGGCACCGGGAATTCGCTCGATCAGCCCGCTGACACGCTCAAAGGTGCTGCGCGTCAGAGGGCGTTCTTCCAGCAATGGCTGGACCAGTTTCTCCACCCGGCCCGCCACGGGGTCATCGTCTACCACGATCTCGGTACGGGCGATATGCCCCTCCACCAGTACGATGCGCACGTTGCCGTCACGAAAGTTGTTGGTCGGCAGGTAGGCGAAGGACAGCGGATAGCCGCCTTCCTGGTAGGCGTCGGTGATCGCCTGGACTTCGGCCTCGATGGCCTCTCGGCTCACGCTCTGCCCGATCATGGCCTGAAGTCCCTGACTCAGTTCGGCCAGATCCAGCACGCTGTCGCCGATGAAGCGCACGTGACGCACGGTGACGTGGGCGGGGATGCCGGCGCTGGCGTCGCTTGGCAGGTCAACCTCGGTTTCTACGCTGCGCTGTTGTGGCGCCAGCCGGCGATTCTCGATGATGTCGTCGACGGTCTCCAGCGTCTGCTGGGCCTGGAGGGGGGACACGGCCAACAGGCTGCCGGCGGCCATCACCAGGGGAAGGTGGCTGTATCGCGAGCGTGGTGGGGAAGGGGGGTGTGTGTGGGGCGTTGGATGCGGCGTAGTGCTTGGCATAGGCTTCCTTGTGGATCCCTGGACGAGGCCCGTCAGGGGGCCTCGAATATTGTTATGAGCAGCGTCTGGACTGGTGTTGAGCATGATTCCAAGAAGAGGCCCGATACCCGCGGGGGTATCGGGCCTGCGTTTACCATTCTGGAGCGGGCAAGATTAGTTCTTGCCCAGAAGGCCTCCTACCAGTCCACCGACGATGCCCTTGTCGCTGCTGGCGTCATCACCGCTGTCCTGGTTGCCGCCCAGGTCACCGGTGAGCTTGTCGGTCACGCCACCGACGGTGTCCAGGGTGCCGCCGACCAGGCCGCCGCTGCTATCGTCACCGCCGAGGCTGCTGGTCAGGCTGTCGGAGACCCCGGACACCAGACCGCCGCCGCTTTCGCTACCGCCGAGGCTGCCGGTCAGGCTGTCGGAGACCCCGGACACCAGGCCGCCGCCACTGTCGCCACCGCCGAGGCTGCCGGTCAGGCTGTCGGAGACCCCGGACACCAGGCCGCCGCCGCTTTCGCTACCGCCGAGGCTGCCGGTCAGGCTGTCGGAGACCCCGGACACCAGGCCGCCGCCGCTTTCGCCACCGCCGAGGGTGCCGGTCAGGCTGTCGGAGACCCCGGACACCAGACCGCCGCCGCTTTCGCCACCGCCGAGGGTGCTGGTCAGGGTATCGGAGACTCCAGAGACCAGGCCGCCGCCACTGTCACCACCGAGCGAGTTGCCGAGCCCGGCGGTCAATCCACCGTCGCCGCCCAGCGTATCGTTGAGTCCGGCGATGAGGTTGCTGTCACCACCTAACTGGCTTCCGAGTCCCGCCTCGAGGCCACCTTGCTGGCCTCCTCCGAGGTCAGAAAGCAAGGCCCCTTCGCCCAGCAGCCCGGCCGATTCCAGCTGACTGAGTCCCTGTCCGTCGAGACGCGAAAGCAGTCGAGCTTCATCACCGCCCAGCAGTCTGCCGGTGTTGGCGGCGATGCCTCCGACACCGCTGACAGCCGCACCCAGGCCAGTGGCGAGGTCATTGCCCTGGCCCAGGCGACCACCCAGACCATCCACCGCAACACCGGTCTGGATCAGCACGCTGCCTACCTCGGGGCCGACCACCAGGGCCTGGCTCAGCTGGGTAACACCGCTATCTGTCTGGATGACAACGGGGCGCAATACCGCTGACACTTCGCGGGTCAGGCCACCAAGGTGCGAGCCGTCGTCGTTGAAGTTCAGTGTCAGCACGTTGCCGGCCTGGGTCACGCCGCCACCAAGGGCCGCGACGCTGCTGCCGAGCTGGGTGATGGCGCCGCTGCGGTTGTCGAGCTGCATGACCAGGGGGAGCTGGTTCAGGTTGCCGACGGTGGCGCCGAGGCTGGATACCACCTCTCCGGTTTCGGATACCGCTACACCGCCGCCGGCCAAGGTGGTCCCCAGAGCGTTGGGATTGTTCGAGAAGTTGCCCAGACCATTGTCGAGTCCGTTGCTGAGCCCGGATACGGCTTGGCCGCCATTGCTGATGACATTGCCCAGTCCGTCGGTGACGAACTCTCCACGTCCTCCTAGACTTTGCTGCGAAATGCCATCGCCCAGGGCGGTGACCGCGTCTCCAGCACCGGCCCCGGTCTGTCCTGCGCTGGCGATGGTGCGTTCCAGGTCGGTGCGGCCGTCTTCAGGCGCGCTGGTATCGCCATCGAGCAGTCCGCCGAGTCCCCCGCCTGAGCCATTGTCGCCTTCACCTCCGCCGAGCAGCTCGCCGGTCGCGATGACGATATTGCCGGTACCGGTCACGCTGTCTCCGGCGCCGCCAAGCAGAGAGTAGCGTTCACCGATACGCTGACCGAGGTCGGCCAGGGTGCCACCGGTGCGTAGCAGCAGGTTGCCGGCCTGGGCCGGCAATACCAGCGCTTGACCGACGCGAGTGACCTTACCGTCTGTGCCCAGCAGCACCGGACGAAGGGCAACACCAAGCTTGGTAGTGGTGGCCCCGAGCACCTCGCTGGAATCCTCGAAATTGACGCTGAGAGCATCGCCTACGCGCTCCACTTTGCCGCCAAGGCCATTGACGGTGGTGGCGAGCTTGGTCACCAGGCCTGTCCGGGCATCGAGTTCCAGCACCACGGGCAGTTCGCCCAGCCCCGCAATGGTGTCTCCTGTCGCCGAAACTGCCTGTCCAAGCTCGCCAACACCGTTGGTCACGCCAGCGGCAGTGGTGCCCAGATAGTTGTCATTGGTGCTGAGGCTGCCGGCACCATCGCGTACGCCGCTCGAGATGTCGCCGACCGCATCGCCCGTTTCGGAGACGATCGTACCTGCAGGCTCGGTGACGCTTGCCATGCGGGGGGCGACACTCTGTTGGGAGATGCCGTTACCGATATCGGACAGGGTTGTATCGACTCCATCACCGGTATCGGCGGTCTTCAGGAAGACGTCTTCCAGCGATGAGCGGGCAATGCCATCGCCGCCATCGCCACCGTCGGATCCATCACCATCGCCATCGCCGCCATCGCCGTCGGAGCCGTCACCATCGCCGCCGTCACCACCGGAGCCATCACCATCGCCTCCATCGCCGCCAGAGCCGTCACCACCGGAGCCGTCACCACCGGAACCATCACCACCGGAGCCGTCACCACCGGAGCCATCACCACCGGAGCCGTCACCACCGGAGCCGTCACCACCGGAGCCATCGTCGCCACCGCTGGTAATCGGGTCCTGGCTGTTACTGGCCAGGGTGCGAGAGTTGCTGGAATCACCAGAGCAGGCGGTCAGGGTCGCCATCGCGCTGGCGAGAGCAATAACGAGTAGTTTTCGTTGCAAAGTCATCGGTTTATACCTCACCTAGTCCGGATGTAATGGTTATCTTGGTGGAAAGGCAATGAAGCTTGTATGGGCTTTCTAAAACTCTTGTAGTTGAATATTTAGCGTAGATGCATCTTTACGCATAATTCCTTTTTATTAGCTTTTTATGGGTTTTAATTGGTGTTTAAGTGTTATAAAGCGTAACGAAAGGTGTTATGAAGTGATTGTGCTGAAGATTGTTTTGAAAAGGGCGGGGCGCTCGGGCGTACACTGAACTAGCACCGTGCTAGGCTCATGTAGCAGCAAGGAGAGGTGATGATGAGCCCTTGGCGTTTTGTAGTAATGTTGGTCGCAGGAGCCATGGTTGCCGGGGTGCTGGCGGCCTGTGATGGAGATTCAACAGTGAGTCAGCCTTCGGAGCAGAGCGGTGAGCGAGACATCGCGTCCGGTTCTGTCGAAAGGGTGACGTCCCGAGCTGATGAACCTGAACCTGAACCTGAACCTGAACCGATGACGGTAGCGGCGCTGGACGAGCCGGTGACGGTATCGCTGGATATCCGGCTGGCGTCGGATCGGCGAATGCATGTGGCGGCCACGACCAACTTGCCGGAAGGCACCAGAGTCCAGCTGCGGGTGGTGCGCGAGGCCAGCAATGTGCGTTGGCAGTCACGCACCGAGGTGCGTGAGGGCAGTGTGGCAGCCGGGCCCTACGGTCCCGGTAGCGGGTTGCCCGATGGCTACTATCGTATCGAACTGGTCACCGCTCCTGCTGACGTGCAGCCCGCCGAGGTCAAGGCGCGGATCGGGCCGAGCGGCGAGCACCTTGGTGGGCCACTGGTTGCCACGTCGGAGCATGGACTGGGCAAGATCATCAAGGCTAGCCAGCGGTTTCTGGTAGGGCAGGAAGTGCGACGAACGCTGGACGATGTCGAAGTGCAGCAAAGCCCCTGACTCAATCCTTGAAAGCAGCCCTTGATAAGTGTCCCGAAGACGCGAACGCAGCAGGAAGTTGTTACAGGCCGCCCGTGGAAGTCGCTTTTGGAAATCGTTTTTGGAAATCGTTCCGGAAACGTGTTCTTGAGAAGTGTTCCTGGCAAAGTTCTTGCGAAAAGTTGTTGAGAAGATGTATCTGAAAAGGCTTTGAGAAGTGTTCTCGGAAAACATGCTTGAGAAAAGTTCTTGGGAAGAGTTCTCGGGGCAACGTTCTTGAGAAGAGTTCTTGGAAAAGACTGAGAACAGTTCTGGAGAAGTGTTCCAGAAAAGCGTCCTGGAAGATGGCTGGAAGCGGACGTCATGTGTCGAACGCGCCTGGACGCCATCGCCGACTTATAAGTAAGAGGGATAAACGGCGCCAGGGGTAAGAAGCTCAAGGGATAAGAAGCTCAAGGGATAAGAAGCGCAAGTGATGAGAAGGGCAGGGGATAAGAAGGGCAGAGGATAAGAAGGGCAAGGCACAGAGAGCGGTGGCGACAAGACTGCCGGGCAGGGCAGAGGCGGCAAGGGACGGTCAGGCCGGAGTGACCGACCTGACCCGTCGGGCTCGCTCTCGGGGCTTGGGCGCCTGGATGGATGATCTGGGTAGGCGAGAGATGAAACGTCAGGCCCGGCCGACTGCTTTTGGTTTCATCTCTGCTTTTCGTCTCACCTCAGGTCGCTGACTCGCTACGCCATAGCGCTACCACCTTGGCCTTGAGGCGCATGCCGCTGTGATAAGGCATGGTGGTGGTCTGGCCCTGGCGCTGAAAGGTCAGTTGCCCGTTGTTGTCCTGTGCGACTCGGCGCAGGTACAGGGTGTCTTCCTCCGCCACAAGATAGAGTCCCGGCTGCCGGAATATCTCGGTCGGAGCCACGGCGGCCAGATCCAGCGGTCCCAGAAAATCGAAGTGCTCATCCGGCGCTGGCGTCACCAGGTGGCAGTCACCGTCCCAACGCTGCTCCGGGATCAGCTCCAGTGGCAGATCGATCCCCTTGTGGGCGACTTCCTGCCAGGGCAGCGGCAGGGTCGATCTCAGGTAGAGGGGAGATGGTCGGCTCGGTTCTCCTTCCAGCAGGTGTGCCAGTGGGCAGTTAAGGGCCTGTGACAGCGCCACCAGGCGTTCATGCCCGATCTGCTTGATGGTGCCGGACTCCCAGTAGGAAATGGTGACGTCAGAGACCCCGACCTGGCGAGCCAGCGCCGCCTTGTTCAAGCCGGCTGCCAACCTCAAAGATTTGATGCGCGGACCCAGCGCGTCCATGGAACCTTCCTGTCGACACATAAAGAGAATTTAGAATACTCATTCATAAGTACCTCTTGTGCAATATCAGGCGTCAACGATATTCGACGGTTCCTATGCCGCACTACCAGGTGATCGGCTCGTTGGCCCAGTCGAAGAAGCCGCCGCTGTCGTCGGGGCCACGCTGCTGCACCATGGTCAGCAGTCGGTCGGCGACAAAGTTGGCGGTGAACAGCTTGTGCTCAGGGACTCGGGCCTGAAAAGGGCGTGACAGCAAGCTGTCGGTGGTACCCGGGTGGAAGCTCAGCACGCAGGACTGGGGATTCAATCGCTTGAGTTCGATGGCAGCGGTTTTCATCAGCATGTTGTGGGCGGCCTTGCTGGCGCGGTAGGCGTACCAGCCGCCCAGGCCGTTATCGCCGATCGAGCCGACCCGTGCCGATAGGCTGACCACGGTGGTGGGATGGGAGCCCTTGAGGTGGGGAAGCAGCGTCTGGAGCATCAAGGCCGGCGTGGCGGCGTTGACCTGAAAAAGGGTCGTCAGGGCGGCTTCGTCGAGGTCCTCCAGGCGTTTCTCGGGCTGAATGTTGCTTGCCTCGTCGTGCAACAGGCCAATGGCGTTGACCACGAGGTGAAGAGGAACGGCTTGGCCAGCAGGGCCGTGAAGGGCTCGACCCAGGTCAGCGCGGCCCTGTGCAGTGGTGACATCGCCTTCGATCGCTTCCAGGCGAGAAGAGGAGGCCTGAAAGGAGGTTCGGCTGACGACGGTCGCCTGCCCCAGCCGTGGGTCGGCGAGCAGTCGATCGACGACGGCGCGACCTATGCCTCCATTGCCGCCGATGACGAGGGCGCGATAGCCGTCGGGAAGTCTGTCCATGTCGCTCTCCTGGCCTGGGTGGGGTGGCAACCTGTTCGAGCCCTGCACGGGGTGACGATTTCAGAGTTTCGCGAATCCCGCCGGGTCCTGCGCAATTGCTTCGTCGGTGCGTATAATGCGCCCACGCCGCCAGCTTGGCTTCAACGACTTCAGGATGCAGGACGTTATGACTGTTCGCACGCGTATCGCCCCGTCGCCCACCGGGGACCCCCACGTAGGAACCGCCTACATTGCCTTGTTCAACCTATGCTTTGCTCGACAGCATGGGGGAGAGTTCATCCTTCGCATCGAGGACACCGATCGTGTTCGTTCCACCGCCGAGTCGGAGCAGATGATCCTCGATTCGTTGCGCTGGTTGGGGCTCGAATGGGACGAAGGACCCGATGTCGGCGGCCCGCATGGTCCGTATCGTCAGAGCGAGCGAGGAGACATCTATGCCGAGCACGCCCAGCGATTGATCGATGCCGGCCATGCCTTCAAGTGTTACCGCACCAGCGAGGAGCTCGACGAGCTGCGTGAGGCGCGCAAGGCCCAGGGGCTGCACCTGGCGCTGAAGCCGGCCGATCTGGCGCTTGATCCCGATGAACAGGCCCGTCGCGAGCAAGAGGGCATGCCCTATGTGGTGCGCATGCAGGTGCCGGAAAGCGGCCCCTGCGTCGTTCAGGACATGCTGCGTGGCGCCATCGAGGTGGACTGGGCCCAGGTGGATGCGCAGATCCTGCTCAAGTCCGACGGCATGCCGACCTATCACCTGGCCAATGTGGTGGATGATCACCTGATGGGGATCACCCACGTGCTGCGTGGCGAGGAGTGGATCAATTCGGCGCCCAAGCACCAGTTGCTGTATGAGTACTTTGGCTGGGACATGCCTGAGCTGTGCCATATGCCGCTGCTGCGCAATCCCGACAAGTCCAAGCTGTCCAAGCGCAAGAACCCTACCTCGATCAACTATTATCGGCGTATGGGATTCCTGCCCCAGGCGGTAACCAACTATCTCGGACGCATGGGCTGGTCCATGCCGGACGAACGAGAGAAGTTCTCCCTCGCCGAGATGATGGAAAACTTCGACATTCAGCGGGTATCGCTGGGTGGCCCGGTGTTCGATCTCGAGAAGCTGACCTGGCTCAACGGTGTCTACCTGCGCGAGGACCTGGACGATCGCGCCTTTCTCCAGGCCTTGATGACCTGGGCCTTCAATGAAGACTATGTGGCGCAGATCCTGCCCCAGGTGCGCACGCGGGTCGATACCTTGTCCGACGTGGCGCCTCTGGCGGGGCACTTCTTCTCCGGGCTGCCCGCCATCAGCGAAGCAAGCTTCGACGGGATCAACCTGGAGCGTGAAGATCTCGTCAAGCTGCTGCAGTTCCTGGTCTGGCGGCTCGAAGGTGTGTCCAGCTGGAACAAGGACGCGCTGCTGGCCGAGATCAAGCTGTTGGGCAGCCACTTCGATCTGAAGATGAAGGTACTGCTGGCACCGGTCTTTATCGCCATCACCGGCTCTTCGTCGAGTACCTCGGTGATGGACGCCATGGCGATTCTTGGCTCCGACATGACCCGCGCCCGCCTGCGTCACGCCATCGGCGTGCTGGGTGGCGTCTCCAAGAAGCAGGCCAAGCGCTTCGAGAAGGAATATCGCGAGCTGCCGGCGGCATGATGAAAAAGATGGGGAGGCCTGCTGGCACCCCATCACCTTGGCATCGCCATGGCGCTTGATACGTTCAGCTCCCCCGCGCCCGCCTGCGTCACGCCATCGGCGTGCTGGGCGGCGTCTCCAGGAAGCAGGCCAAGCGCTTCGAGAAGGCGCGCCGCGAGCTGACCTGAGAAAAAGCGCGAGCTGCCGGCGGCATGATGAAAAAGATGGGGAGGCCTGCTGGCACCCCATCACCTTGGCATCGCCATGTCCGGGGCGCCGAAAAATTTTGGCGCTTCCGGGGTTGACCAAATCTTATGATATCCGTAAGATACGTCTCGTCTTCACGAGATGGGGCCTTAGCTCAGCTGGGAGAGCGCGACACTGGCAGTGTCGAGGTCAGCGGTTCGATCCCGCTAGGCTCCACCAATCTCGTTTCAGGCTGCGTCCCATTCGTCTAGTGGTCCAGGACACCGCCCTTTCACGGCGGGAACAGGGGTTCGAACCCCCTATGGGACGCCACTTCCTGTGCGTGACGTCTGCTCCGCATGGATTCATGCTTTCGCATGAATCGTTGTGAACTCCGTGGTCTCTCCTCTTGTTATCACCATTCGCTTTGTGAGCTCTTCGTGATTTGCACGAAGCCTCAGTTTGCTTGTGGATGGTTTGCAAAAACTGTCTTGTACGGCTTGACAGAACCTTCCTCTTGTCCACCAGTGACGCATTTTTCCCCCGGTCAGCCTCTGCTACGGGGATAACGCCCGTGGTTGCGCGATTTATATTTTTTCCCTTCAAAATCAACGTGTTGCGACAGGTTAAAAATTAACCAATCTAAGCCCAATGCCCAGTTCATGGCGATTCGAGGGCGGTTTCGATAGGTTGTGAACAGGGTTATCCACAGAAAGTGTGGAAAACGCTGGGCGGGGTGAAAGGGGCCTGGGGAGAGAGGGGGATGTTGGCCCATGAGCGCATGCCGGCGCCGCGGGAAGGTCGGGCCAGCAGGAGGGCGCTGGCCCGGCAGGTATGGAAAATGTCAGTCCTTGCGGTCAGACCTTTCGCGCAGACGTCGCAGCAATGAGGACGTGTCCCAGCGCCCACCCCCCATTGCCTGCACGTCGGCGTAGAACTGGTCTACCAGGGCGGTCACCGGCAGGCGAGCCTCCAGCTGACGCGCCTGGTTCAGACAGATATCCAGATCCTTGCGCATCCAGTTGACGGCGAAGCCATGCTCGTATTCGTCACGGATCATGGTCGCGTGACGGTTCTCCATCTGCCACGATCCGGCGGCTCCCTGGCTGATGACCTCGACCACCCGCTCCTGGTCGAGACCCGCTTGCTCGGCAAAATGAAGGCCTTCAGCGAGGCCCTGGACAAGGCCCGCGATGCAGATCTGGTTGACCATCTTGGTCAGCTGTCCAGCGCCGACGCCGCCCATCAAGGTCACGGCTCTGCCATAGTGCTCGAGTACCGGCCTTGCCCTGGAGAAGTGTTCCTCCTGGCCGCCGCACATGATGGTCAGGGCGCCGTTCTCTGCTCCTTGCTGGCCGCCGGAGACCGGCGCATCGATGAAGCCCACATCCTGCTTCTGGCAGGCCTGGTCGAGCTCCTCGGCGAGGCTCGAGGAGGCGGTGGTATGGTCCACCAGGATGGCGCCCTGGGAGAGCGTCGACAGTACCCCGTCGGGCCCGGTGGTGACCTCGCGAACGTCGTCGTCATTGCCCACGCACACCAGTACCAGATCGGCGCCGCTGGCGGCCTCGGCGGGTGTCGCATGATGGCTGCCGTCGAAGCGCTCGCACCACTGCTCGGCCTTGCTTTGGGTGCGATTGTAGACCCGTACCGTCAGTCCGGCTTCGGCGAGATGGCCTGCCATGGGGTAGCCCATGACCCCAAGGCCGATAAAGGCGACGGTGGAGATGTCTCGACTCATGAAAGCGCTCCTTTGTTATTTGCTTCGAAGGGGTCAGCATAGCGCCGGTAGGCGTGTCCGTTCATCCGTTGGGCAAAAAAGTTGAACAAAAAAAGGGCCGCCCCGGAGGGCGGCCCTTTTCATGGTAATGCGACGCGGGATGGTGCGTCTTCTGGCGTGGCGGCGATTCCCTTGCATGGGGCAGCGGGCACCACGCGAATTACCTGGTCGGCGAATTACTTGGACGGGTAGTCGCGCTTGGGATGCCCGGTGTAGAGCTGGCGCGGACGACCGATCTTGTAGCTTTCGCTGATCATCTCGTTCCAGTGCGAGATCCAGCCGATGGTACGGGATACCGCGAAGATGACCGTGAACATGTTGGTCGGGATGCCCATCGCCTTGAGGATGATGCCGGAATAGAAGTCGACGTTCGGGTAGAGCTTGCGCTCGACGAAGTACTCGTCTTCCAGGGCGATCTGCTCCAGGCGCTTGGCGATCTTGAGTTGCGGATCGTCGGCCTTGCCCAGTTCTTCCAGGACCTCGTCGCAGGTCTCTTTCATGACCTTGGCGCGCGGGTCGAAGTTGCGATAGACGCGGTGACCGAAGCCCATCAGCTTGAACGGGTCATCCTTGTCCTTGGCCTTGTCGATGAAGCGCTGGATGTTCTCTTCGGAGTCGTCGCCGATCTCGTCGAGCATGTTGAGCACTGCTTCGTTGGCGCCACCGTGGGCTGGACCCCACAGAGCGGCGATGCCGGCGCTGATGCAGGCAAACGGGTTGGCGCCGGTGGAGCCTGCCAGACGCACCGTGGAGGTGGAGGCGTTCTGCTCGTGGTCCGCGTGCAGCATGAAGATGCGGTCCATGGCCTTGGCGTAGACCGGATTGATCTCGTAGGGCTCGCACGGGTTGCTGAACATCATGTAGAGGAAGTTCTCTGCATAGTTCAGGTCGTTGCGCGGGTAGTTGAAAGGCTGGCCGATGTTGTACTTGTAGGACATGGCCGCGATGGTCGGCATCTTGGCGATCAGGCGAATGGCGCTGATCTCGCGGTCCTTGGCCTGGGTGATGTCCAGGTGGTCATGATAGAACGCCGCCAGGCCGCCGATCACGCCGCACATGATCGACATGGGGTGGGCGTCGCGACGGAACCCCTTGAAGAAGTTGGCGATCTGCTCGTGGACCATGGTGTGGTTGCGCACCCGGTGCTCGAAGTCCTTGTACTGCTCTTCGTCCGGCAGTTCACCGAACAGCAGGGTGTAGCAGAGCTCAACGAAGTTGGAATGCTTGGCCAGTTGCTCGATCGGGTAGCCGCGATGCAGCAGCACGCCGTTGGCGCCATCGATGTAGGTGATGCCGGATTCACAGGAAGAGGTGGCCAGGAAGCCGGGGTCGAAGGTAAAGAGGCCTTCCGCTCCGAGTCCGCGCACGTCAACGACGTCGGGGCCGAGGGTGCCTGAATGGACGGGAAGTTCGACAGGTTTCTCCAGACCATCCACCGTCAGGGTCGCTTTTCTCTCAGCCATGTCAGGCCTCCTTCGTGTTCGATATGGAGCGATACGTTGTCATTTCTCACTAACGTGCCGACGAATAGGGGGTCGCCCGGCAAAAAAGGTTCGCCCACTATAGAAGCGTTCAGGATATTGTCAATTCTCCCATTGAACGCTTGCTGTTGTACTATGCTCATTTAGCAGTATAGGTGTTGTACAGGTTATGGTGCTTTGCATCATAGGCTGTCCTTTTGCGGTGCAGCAACTTGACGAAGTCGCATTTTTATGCAGCTTTGCCGCATTTTCCGACGAAGCGTTCGCCAAATTGCATGGTCATGCCATTTGTCATGGTGGGGGCATGTCCCTATAATTCAGGCCGCGACTGGCAGGAACAGGAGGTCGTGTCCAACTTGTCGAAGGTTGGGTCACGACAGCGCCCTTCCCAAAACCACCGCCCGCTCGGGCCTCTGGCCCGTATGTCGTAGAGTGGGCCAAGAGAGTGTGTAGAGAGCCGTGAATAGCAAACGACCCGTAAATCTGGATCTATCCACGATCCACTTCCCCCTTCCCGCCTTGACGTCGATTACCCACCGGGTCACTGGCGTCATTCTCTTCGTCGGTCTGATCTTCGGCTTCTGGGCGTTGGACGCCTCGTTGTCCTCGCCGGCCGGTTTCGACGCCGTACGCGATGCGCTGGCGCACAACTTCTTCGCCAAGCTGGTGGCCTGGGGACTGTTGTCCGCTCTGGCCTTCCACTTCGTCGCCGGCTGCAAGCACTTCATTATGGACGCCAACATCGGCGTGTCATTGGAAGGTGCGGTGAAAAAGGCGCAGATCACCATCGTGGCGAGCGTTGTCCTGATCATTCTGGCGGGAGTCTGGGTATGGTAACCAACATCACGAGCTTCAGCCGCAGCGGCCTGTCCGACTGGATCATCCAGCGCGCCAGTGCGGTTGTCATGGCGCTCTACACGGTCTTTCTGGTGGTCTATCTGCTGGCTCATCCGCAGCTCGACTATGCCACCTGGAGCGGTCTGTTCGAGCAGACCTGGATGCGAATCTTCTCGTTGCTGGCCTTCGTCTCGCTGGCCGCCCATGCCTGGGTGGGCCTGTGGACCGTGACCACCGACTACATCAAGCCGACCGCCATTCGTGTCGGCACCCAGTCCGTCATCATCATTGCCATCTTCGTGTTCCTGGTCTGGGGCATCCAAGTGCTGTGGGGAGCCTGATACATGTCAACCATGCGTAGTTTGACCTTTGACGCCATCATCATCGGTGGCGGTGGTGCCGGCCTTCGTGCGGCGCTGGAGCTGGCCAAGTCCGGCAAGAAGACCGCGGTGCTGTCCAAGGTCTTCCCGACGCGTTCGCACACCGTGTCCGCCCAGGGCGGCATTACCTGTGCCATCGCTTCCTCCGACCCCAACGACGACTGGCGCTGGCACATGTACGACACCGTCAAGGGCGGTGACTACATCACCGACCAGGACGCTGCGGAATACATGTGTTCCGAGGGGCCGAAGGCGGTGTTCGAACTCGAGCACATGGGCCTGCCGTTTTCCCGTTTCGACAATGGGCGGATCTATCAGCGCCCGTTCGGTGGTCAGTCCAAGAACTTTGGCGAAGGCGGCCAGGCGGCCCGTACCTGCGCCGCGGCCGACCGTACCGGACACGCTCTGCTGCACACGCTGTACCAGAACAATCTGAAAAATAACACCACCTTTCTCAATGAATGGTACGCCGTCGACCTGGTGAAGAACGCCAACGGTGACGTGGTCGGCTGTATCGCCATGGATATCGAGACCGGTGAAGTGGTGCACGTCAAGTCCAAGGCTACCGTGCTGGCCACCGGCGGTTCCGGTCGCATCTATGCCTCCACCACCAATGCCCTGATCAACACCGGTGACGGTATCGGCATGGCGCTGCGTGCCGGTGTGCCGATGCAGGACATGGAAATGTGGCAGTTCCACCCGACCGGTATCCACGGTGCAGGTGTGCTGGTGACAGAAGGTTGTCGCGGTGAAGGCGGCTACCTGGTCAACAAGGACGGCGAGCGCTTCATGGAGCGTTATGCGCCGAACGCCAAGGACCTCGCCGGCCGCGATGTGGTTGCGCGTTCCATGGTCATGGAAATCCTCGAAGGCCGTGGTTGCGGCGAAGACGGCGATCACGTCTTCCTCAAGCTCGACCACCTGGGCGAGGAGGTGCTGTCCAAGCGTCTGCCGGGCATCGTCGAGCTGGCCAAGACCTTCGCCCACGTGGATCCGGCCAAGGAGCCGATCCCGGTGGTGCCGACCTGCCACTACATGATGGGGGGTATCGCCACCAACGTGCATGGTCAGGCGATCGCTCAGGATGCCGACGGCAACGACCAGATCATCAATGGTCTCTACGCCTGTGGCGAGGCAGCTTGTGTCTCCGTGCACGGTGCCAACCGCCTGGGCGGCAACTCGCTGCTGGATCTGGTGGTGTTCGGGCGTGCCGCCGGCATGTACATCGAGAGCGCGCTCAATGAAGGCATCGAGTACCTGGATGCCCGCGAGTCCGACATCGAGACCGCGATGAAGCGCATCACTCGCTGGAACGAGTCCGAAGGCGGCGAGAGCGTGCCTGAGCTCAAGCGCGAGCTGCAGAGCATCATGCAGAACTCCTTCGGCGTGTTCCGCGAAGAGAAGAACATGGTCGAGGGCGTCGAGAAGCTGGCCGAACTGCGTGGACGGATCGCCAACGCCCATCTGGCCGACAAGTCCCATGCGTTCAACACTGCCCGGGTCGAGGCGCTCGAGCTCGACAACCTGATGGAAGTGGCCGAGGCCACCGCCATCGCGGCACTGGAGCGCAAGGAGAGTCGCGGTGCGCACTCCCGCTACGACTATCCGGATCGTGACGACGCCAACTGGCTGAAGCACTCCATGTTCTTCCCCGGCGAGAAGCGGGTCGGCCAGCGCGATGTCAATTTCGCGCCGAAGACCGTCGACAAGTTCGAGCCGAAAATCCGTACCTATTAAGGGGGAGTCAACATGTCCAAGCTTCAGGTATCCCTGTACCGCTACAACCCGGAAACCGACTCCGCGCCTTATATGCAGGAGTTCGAGGTCGACACCCAGGGTCGCGACCTGATGGTGCTGAACCTGCTTGAGATGATCAAGGAGGACGACAGCTCCGTGGCCTTCCGTCGCAGCTGCCGTGAAGGCGTCTGCGGTAGTGACGGCATGAACATGAACGGCAAGAACGGCCTGGCTTGTATCACCCCGCTGTCCGAGGTGGTCAAGAACAACAAGCTGGTGCTGCGTCCCTTGCCCGGTCTGCCGGTCATTCGTGACCTGGTGGTCGACATGGCGCTGTTCTACAAGCAGTACGAAAAGATTCAGCCGTACCTGCAGAATGACACGCCGGCGCCGGCCATCGAGCGCCTGCAGTCTCCGGAAGAGCGCGACAAGCTCGACGGTCTGTATGAGTGCATCCTGTGCGCCTGCTGTTCCACCTCGTGCCCGTCGTTCTGGTGGAATCCGGAGAAGTTCGTCGGTCCCGCCGGCCTGCTGCAGTCCTATCGCTTCCTCGCGGATTCCCGCGACACGGCGACCCAGGAGCGTCTGTCGGAGTTGGAGGATCCGTTCTCCGTATTCCGTTGCCGCGGCATCATGAACTGCGTGGCGGTCTGTCCCAAGGGGCTTAACCCGACTCGGGCGATCGGCAAGATCCGTGAGATGTTGCTGGCGAATGCCACTTAAATCGTGGCGCCGGGCTTGTTATCATGGGCTCGGTCCGGGGCGCGGCATCCTGTCGCGCCCCCGGATGACAGCGTCAGGAGCCGGTGCCATGGGCACCGGCTTTTGAGCATGATGCAAGACCGCTAGGCAGATCGACCGCGGCCCCGATGACCGCGGCAGAACCACCAGGGCGCTCGATGATGGTCAGTGCCAAGGGTGACGATGGGCAGGACGCCTTCCACTGAGGGGCCTGCGCCACGCCCGCGGTAGATCACGAGCATCGAGCCCACTACCACCCCATCAGTGCAGGGTGACCGAGAGATGCAACAAGGCATAATGGAGTTGATGTGGCGCTCCTCTCACGTGACGGGCAGCAACGTCCACTACGTGGAAGCGCTCTATGAGCAGTACCTCGACGACCCTAGCGCCGTCTCCGATGAATGGCGCGATTACTTCGACGAGTTGTCACGCCAGGAAGGCGCCCCGTCCGACGAGACCCCCCTCTCACCGATCCGTGATCAGTTCTATCAGCTTGGCCGCGAACGTCGCACCGCCGTTGCCGGCGCCGCGACCGTCGACAGCGAAGAGAGCCGCAAGCAGGTCAAGGTCCTGCAGCTGATCAACGCCTATCGCTTCCGGGGCCACCAGAAGGCCGACATCGACCCGCTGGGGCTGCGCGATCCGAAGCCGGTGCCTGATCTTGATCTGGCGTTCCACCAGCTGTCCAAGGCCGACCTCGATACCGAGTTCCAGACCGGTTCCTTCTTCCTGGGCAAGGACCAGGCGCCGCTCAAGGAAATCGTCGATGCGCTGGATCGCACCTATTGCCGTTCGATCGGTTGCGAGTTCATGCATATCGTCGACACCGAAGAGAAGCGCTGGCTGCAGCAGCGTTTCGAGTCGGTGCGCTCGGCTCCGGACCATGGTGATGATCGCCGCAAGCAGCTGTTCGAGCGGTTGTCCGCGGCCGAGGGGCTGGAAAGCTATCTGGCCTCCAAGTACCCGGGCACCAAGCGCTTCGGCCTCGAGGGTGGCGAGACCTTCATTCCGATGATGGACGAGCTGATCCAGCGCGCGGGCAGCTACGGCACCAAGGAAGTGGTCATCGGCATGGCCCACCGCGGTCGCCTCAACGTGCTGGTCAACATCCTCGGCAAGAACCCCGGCGAGCTGATCGACGAGTTCGACGGCAAGAAGCTGATCGAGCGCGGTTCCGGTGACGTCAAGTATCACCAGGGCTTCAGCTCCAACGTGATGACGCCGGGCGGTGAGGTTCACCTGGCGATGTCCTTCAACCCCTCGCACCTCGAAATCGTGGCGCCGGTGGTGGAAGGCTCGGTACGCGCACGCCAGGATCGCCGCGACGATGTCGATGGCGGCAAGGTGCTGCCGATCAACGTCCATGGCGATGCCGCCTTCGCTGGTCAGGGCGTGGTCATGGAGACGTTCCAGATGTCCCAGACCCGTGCCTACAAGACTGGTGGCACGGTGCACATCGTCATCAACAACCAGGTCGGCTTCACCACCTCGCATCCTGAGGACGCGCGTTCCACCGAGTACTGCACCGACATCGCCAAGATGGTGCAGGCGCCGATCCTGCACGTGAACGGTGACGATCCCGACGCGGTGCTCCACGTGACCCAGGTGGCCCTGGACTATCGTCAGCAGTTCAAGAAGGACGTGGTCATCGACCTGGTGTGCTACCGCCGCCGCGGCCACAACGAGGCCGACGAGCCCTCCGGCACCCAGCCGATGATGTACCGCAAGATCAAGGACCATCCGTCCTCTCGTGCGATCTACGCCGAGCGCCTGGTCAAGCAGGGCGTGCTGAGCGAAGACGAAGCCAAGGCGGTGGTCGAGAAGTATCGCGATGATCTGGTCGCCGGCAATCACGTGGCCAATGCCCTGGTGCAGGAACCCAACACCTCACTGTTCGTCGACTGGAAGCCGTACCTCGGTCACGAGTGGACCGGGCACGCCGATACCACCTTCGACATGAAGCGGCTCAAGCAGCTCGCCGCCAAGATGTGCGAGATCCCTGATGGGGTGAAGGTGCAGCGTCAGGTGGCCAAGATCTACGATGATCGCCGCAAGATGCAGGGCGGTGGGCTGGCCATGAACTGGGGCTTCGCCGAAACCCTGGCCTACGCCACCTTGCTCGAGCAGGGGCACCCGATTCGCCTGACCGGTCAGGATGTCGGACGCGGTACCTTCTCGCACCGCCATGCGGTGATCCACAACCAGGCCGACGGTTCCACCTACGTGCCGCTTCAGCACATGGCGGACGGTCAGCCGCGCTTCACCATCCATGACTCCTTCCTCTCCGAGGAGGCGGTGCTGGCGTTCGAGTACGGCTACTCGACTACCATGCCCAACGCGCTGGTGATCTGGGAAGCGCAGTTCGGTGACTTCTTCAACGGCGCCCAGGTGGTGGTGGACCAGTTCATCTCCTCCGGCGAGACCAAGTGGGGCCGTCTGTGTGGCCTGACCATGCTGCTGCCCCACGGTTTCGAAGGGCAGGGCCCCGAGCACTCCTCGGCGCGTCTCGAGCGCTTCCTGCAGCTGTGCGCCGAGCACAACATGCAGGTGTGCGTGCCAACCACCCCGGCGCAGATCTATCACCTGCTGCGCCGTCAGGTGATTCGCCCGCTGCGCAAGCCGCTGGTGGTGATGTCGCCGAAGAGCCTGCTGCGCCACAAGGAAGCCACCTCGAGCCTCGAGGACCTCGCCAACGGCAGCTTCAACATGGTGCTGCCCGACCAAGGGCAGCGTGATGCGTCCAAGGTCGAGCGGATCATCATGTGCTCGGGCAAGGTCTACTACGATCTGGCCAACTGGCGCGAGGAGAACCTGCGTGACGATGTAGCGATCGTGCGCGTCGAGCAGCTCTATCCGTTCCCCAAGGAAGAGCTGATCGAGACGCTCAAGGACTACAGCGGCGTCACCGACATCGTCTGGTGTCAGGAAGAGCCCCTGAACCAGGGCGCCTGGTATTCCATGCAGCACAATCTGCGCATCGTCGCCGATTCGCTCAAGGACGGCCTGGGCGGTCAGCTGAAGTTTGCCGGACGTCCGGCATCGGCGGCTCCCGCGGCGGGCTACATGTCCGTTCACACCGAACAGCAGCGCCAACTGGTGGAAGACGCCTTCAATCTCTAAGGCGACCATCGGGAAGAGAGAGAACACTAAGGATACGACATGGCTACCGAGATCAAGGCACCATCCTTTCCGGAATCCGTTGCCGAAGGCACCGTAGGTACCTGGCACAAGAAGCCGGGTGACAGCGTCGAGCGTGACGAACTGATCGTCGAGATCGAGACCGACAAGGTCGTGCTCGAGGTGGTGGCGGTGGAAGCCGGCACCCTGTCAGAGGTGCTGGTGGAAGAAGGCGACACCGTGGAGTCCGAGCAGGTCCTGGGCCGCATCGGTGAAGGCGGCGGCGAGTCCAAGGAGGCGTCCGAGGAGTCGTCCGAGAAAGACGAGGACGACGCCAAGGAAGACGCTTCCGAAGCGTCCGACGACAAGGCCGAGAAGAAGCCGGCCGAAGCGCCCAAGGGCGGCGGCGAGAAGCGCGACGTCAAGGCGCCGAGCTTCCCCGAGTCGGTGCAGGAAGGGACCGTCGCCAGCTGGACCAAGAAGGTCGGCGAAGCGGTCAAGCGTGACGAAGTGCTGGCCGAGATCGAGACCGACAAGGTCGTGCTCGAGGTGGTCGCACCGGAAGATGGCGCCCTGGCCGAGATCAAGATCGAGGAAGGCGACACCGTGGAGTCAGAGGCCGTGCTGGCGGTGTTCGAGGTGGGTGCAGGCGGTGGCTCTGCCGATACCGCCGACCAGGAAGCGCCCAAGGCCAGCGCCGACGATGGCGACAGCGACGAGCAGGTCGGTGACAAGATCGTGGCGCCTGCCGCGCGCAAGCTGATCGCCGAGCACGACCTCGACGTCAGTGCCATCAAGGGCACCGGCAAGGATGGTCGCGTGCTCAAGGAAGACGTGCTCAAGGCGGTCAAGGACGGCGGCGCCAAGAAGTCCGCGCCGGCCAAGAAGGCCAGCTCCGGCGCCACCGCAGCCCCGGCCGTGGAAGGCGAGCGTCCCGAGAAGCGCGTGCCGATGACCCGTCTGCGCAAGACCATCGCCAAGCGTCTGGTCCAGGCTCAGCAGACCGCTGCCATGCTGACCACCTACAATGAGGTGGACATGGGTGCGGTGATGGAGCTGCGCTCCCAGTACAAGGACACCTTCCTGAAGGCCCACGACGTCAAGCTCGGTTTCATGGGCTTCTTCGTCAAGGCGGCTTCCGAGGCGCTCAAGCGCTTCCCTGACGTCAACGCCTCCATCGACGGTGACGACATCGTCTACCACGGTTATCAGGACATCGGCGTGGCCGTATCCACCGACCGTGGCCTGGTGGTGCCGGTGCTGCGCGATACCGACAGCATGAAGATCGCCGACGTCGAGAAGGGCATCGTCGACTTCGGCAAGCGCGGACGCGAAGGCAAGCTGGGCATCGAGGACATGCAGGGCGGTACCTTCACCATCACCAACGGCGGCATCTTCGGCTCGCTGATGTCGACCCCGATCCTGAATCCGCCGCAGACCGCGATCCTCGGCATGCACAAGATCCAGGAACGTCCGATGGCGGTCAACGGCAAGGTCGAGATTCGCCCGATGATGTATCTGGCGCTGTCCTACGACCACCGCATGATCGATGGCAAGGATGCGGTACAGTTCCTGGTCACCATCAAGGAGCTGCTCGAGGATCCGGCGCGTCTGCTGCTGGAAATCTGAGCCTGACCGTGGCAGCGACAGGGATTTACTGCAGAGCCTCTGCACACAGAACGAACAGGAGCCAACATGGCCGACAAGTATGATGTGATCGTCATTGGCGCGGGCCCGGGTGGCTACGTGGCCGCCATCCGTGCTGCTCAGCTGGGTCTGAAGACCGCCTGCGTCGAGAAGTGGATCGGCAAGGAAGGCAAGGTGGTGCACGGCGGTACCTGCCTGAACGTGGGCTGTATCCCGTCCAAGGCACTGCTCGAGGCCTCCCACAAGTTCGTCGAGGCCCAGCACGACTTCGACGACATGGGCATCCAGGCCGGCGACGTCAGCATGGACGTGTCCAAGATGATGGCGCGCAAGGACAAGATCGTTAAGCAGCTGACCGGCGGCATCTCCGGGCTGTTCAAGGCCAATGGCGTCACCGCCATCGAAGGTACCGGCAAGGTCGTGGCCAAGAACAAGGTCGAGGTCACCGACAAGGACGGCGAGTCCAGCACGGTCGAGGCGGACAACATCGTCATCGCCGCCGGCTCGGTGCCGGTGGAGATCCCGCCGACCCCGCTGACCGAGGGGCTGATCGTCGATTCCACTGGCGCCCTCGAGTTCCAGGAGACGCCCAAGCGTCTGGGCGTCATCGGCGCCGGCGTCATCGGCCTTGAGCTTGGCAGCGTGTGGAGCCGTCTTGGCAGCGAAGTGACCGTGCTCGAGGCGATGGACAGCTTCCTGCCGATGGTCGACTCGGCCATCGCCAAGGAGACTCAGAAGCTACTCAAGAAGCAGGGTCTGGACATCAAGCTCAACGCCCGCGTGACCGGTTCCGAGGTCAAGGGTGAGGAAGTCGTCGTCAAGTACGAGGACAACGAGGGTGAGAAGGAACTGACCTTCGACAAGCTGATCGTCTGTGTCGGCCGTCGTCCCTACACCAAAGGCGTGGTAGCCGACGGCCTGGGCGTCGAGCTGGATCAGCGCGGCTTCATCCACGTCGATGACCAGTGCCGCACCAGCGTGCCGGGCGTCTACGCCATCGGTGACTGCGTGCGTGGCCCGATGCTGGCCCACAAGGCCTCCGAAGAGGGCGTGATGGTGGCCGACATCATCGCAGGCCACAAGGCGCAGATGAACTATGACGCCATTCCCAGCGTGATCTACACCCACCCCGAGGTGGCCTGGGTCGGCATGAACGAGCAGGACGCCAAGTCCGCCGGTATCAAGGTCAAGACCGGTAGCTTCCCGTTCGCCGCCAGTGGCCGTGCCATGGCCAACAACGCCACCGAAGGCCAGGCCAAGATCATCGCCGACGCCGAGACCGATCGCATCCTGGGGATGCACATCGTCGGTCAGCACGCCGGTGAGCTGATCGCCCAGGGCGTCATCGCCATGGAATTCGGCTCCAGCGCCGAAGATCTGGCGCTGACCTGCTACGCGCACCCGAGCCTGTCCGAGGCGGTGCACGAGGCGGCGCTGGCGGTGGAAGGTCACGCCATCCACGTGGCCAACCGCAAGAAGCGCTAGCAAGACAACAAGCGCCCGGTAATCCTAGGCAAGCCTGTGCAGTTTTGGCAGGCTTGCCGGTGTTTTCCGCGAGCGCATCGCCGCCGACCATGTATCGGTGGCGGTCGGTGGCGACCCGATGACTTTCGTCCCTCGGGGCAGGGTGGGTCGCCGTTCGAGTCACATGCAACCAATGGCATGAATCGATGAACCTTCACGAGTATCAAGGCAAGCAGCTGTTTGCTGACTATGGTCTGCCCGTTTCCAAGGGCTTCGCCTGCGACACCCCCGAAGAAGCCTATGAGGCTTGCAAGAAGATCGGCGGCGATATGTGGGTCGTCAAGGCCCAGGTCCACGCCGGTGGCCGCGGCAAGGCCGGTGGTGTCAAGCTGATCAAGAGCCCGGACGAAGCCAAGGCCTTCGCCGAGCAGTGGCTGGGCAAGAACCTGGTGACCTTCCAGACCGACGAGAACGGTCAGCCGGTCGCCAAGATCCTGGTCGAGAACTGCACCGACATCGCCAATGAGCTGTACCTTGGCGCGGTGGTCGACCGTGGCACCCAGCGTGTGGTCTTCATGGCCTCCACCGAAGGTGGTGTCGAGATCGAGAAGGTCGCCGAAGAGACGCCCGAGAAGATCCTCAAGGCCGAGATCGACCCGCTGGTCGGCGCTCAGCCCTACCAGGCGCGTGAGCTGGCCTTCGCCCTCGGCCTGGAAGGCGCGCAGGTGAAGCAGTTCACCAAGATCTTCCTGGGTCTGTCCAAGATGTTCCACGACAAGGATCTGGCGCTGCTGGAGATCAACCCGCTGGTGATCACCGACGAAGGCAACCTCCACTGCCTCGACGCCAAGATCAACCTGGACGGCAACGCCCTGTACCGTCACCCGGACCTGCAGGAAATGCGTGATCCGTCCCAGGAAGACGAGCGTGAAGCCAACGCTGCCCAGTGGGACCTGAACTACGTCGCCCTGGAAGGCAACATCGGCTGCATGGTCAACGGCGCAGGCCTGGCCATGGGCACCATGGACATCATCAAGCTCCACGGTGGCCAGCCGGCCAACTTCCTTGACGTCGGCGGCGGCGCCACCAAGGAGCGCGTGGCTGAGGCGTTCAAGATCATCCTGTCCGACGACAGCGTGCAGGCCGTGCTGGTCAACATCTTCGGCGGCATCGTGCGTTGCGACATGATCGCCGAAGGCATCATCGGTGCCGTCGAGCAGGTCGGCGTCAATGTGCCGGTCGTGGTGCGTCTGGAAGGTAACAACGCCGAGCTGGGTGCCGAGAAACTGGCCTCCAGCGGTCTGAACATCATCGCTGCCAAGAGCCTCACCGATGCGGCTCAGCAGGTCGTCAAGGCAGCGGAGGGCAAGTAATGAGCATCCTGATCGACAAGAACACCAAGGTCATCTGCCAGGGCTTCACTGGCGGACAGGGGACCTTCCACTCCGAACAGGCCATCGAGTACGGCACCCAGATGGTCGGCGGCGTGACCCCGGGCAAGGGCGGCCAGGAGCACCTGGGCCTGCCGGTGTTCAACACCGTCAAGGAAGCCGTCGAGCAGACCGGCGCCGAGGCCAGCGTGATCTACGTGCCAGCCCCGTTCTGCAAGGATTCCATCCTGGAAGCCGCCAACGCCGGCATCAAGCTGATCGTGTGCATCACCGAAGGCATCCCGACCCTCGACATGCTGGACGTCAAGGTCAAGTGCGATGAGCTGGGCGTGCGTCTGATCGGTCCGAACTGCCCCGGTGTCATCACCCCGGGCGAGACCAAGATCGGCATCATGCCGGGTCACATCCACAAGCCGGGCAAGGTCGGTATCGTGTCGCGTTCCGGCACCCTGACCTACGAAGCGGTCAAGCAGACCACCGACCACGGCTTCGGCCAGTCCACCTGTGTGGGCATCGGCGGTGACCCGATCCCGGGCTCCAACTTCATCGACATCCTCGAGATGTTCGAGAAGGACCCGGCGACCGAGGCCATCGTCATGATCGGTGAGATCGGCGGTACCGCCGAGGAAGAGGCTGCTGCCTACATCAAGGAGCACGTCTCCAAGCCGGTGGTGTCCTACATCGCTGGTGTCACCGCTCCTCCCGGCAAGCGCATGGGCCACGCCGGCGCCATCATCGCCGGTGGCAAGGGCACCGCGGACGAGAAGTTCGCCGCCCTGGAAGCCGCGGGCGTCAAGACCGTGCGCTCCCTGGCCGAGATCGGCGACGCCCTGAAGGAAGCGACCGGCTGGTAAGCGGTCCTACCGTCAGAATAAGCGTCAGAATAAAGGCCACCTCCGGGTGGCCTTTTTTGTGGCTGGAACTCCACCAGATGCGACGAAGGGGCGGGTCGAAGGGGGAAGTACTAGGAAAGGGATCAGGACGGGGCGACTACGATCTGGCCCGCGTGCGCCACCAGCCGACCACCTGTGCCACGAACACCGGCGCGCCCGCCACCAGATAGAGGTGGTAGCTGACCAGGCGCCAGACGATCACCGCCGCCGCGGCCTGCTCTCGGGCCATCAGCGGCAGCAGCAGGGCGCCTACGCTGACCTCTGCGGCGCCGGCGCCGCCCGGCAGTACGCTCAACTGGCTGGCGGCCATGGCCAGCATCTGCACCAGAAAGGTCCAGGCCCAGTCGGCGCCGCCGCCGACCCCCACCACCGCCAGGTACAGGAGGCTATAGCGCGCCAGCCAGTGCAGGCAGCAAAGCGCGAAGATCGCCATCAGCACTCCCTTGGGCAGCGCCAGCGTGGTCGCCAGGGTTCGGCGACAGCGCAGCAGGCGCCGGACCAGCCAGCGCCTGGGCCCCGGGCCGACAAAGGGAGGGGGAGGGACATGGCGCAGCAGCCAGGGTAGCCACACGATCACCACCGCAAACACCACAAGCGCCAGCAGCAGCGCCGCCAGGGAGGCCTCGACCAGGGCCTGGTGAGGCCAGCTGGCCAGTCCGCTCATCGACAGCGACACCAGTACGCCCAGCATCAGGCTGAAGAACAGCATGTCGGCCAGTTGATCGACCAGAAAGATGGCCGAGGCCTGGGCCGGCGGATAGCCGCGTCGTGCCAGCAGCCACAGCAGGGTGGCGACGCCTCCGCTTCCAGCGGGGGTGGCACACAGCGCGAACTTCGACGACATCTCGATCGCCAGGGCACCGCCCTGACCGAGGCGGCCGGCTCGTCCGTCGAGCATCAGGCGCAGGCGCGCCGCGTTGAGGTTCCAGCAGATCACCGCCAGGGCTACCATCAGCGCCAGCAGGGGCAGCGGGAAGGCGATGACCGCAGTGAAGGTGCCGGCGCCCCCTAGCCACCACGGCAGCAGCAGGGTGATGGCCAGGGTCAGGATCAGCAGGGCGGCCTTCCACCACAGGCGCGATCGTATCCCGGCAGGGGCACGCAGGCGCCTGTCCAGCGATGGTGTTGGCCCAAATCTAGCCATGGCGCCGATCGCGCGGGCAGACCGGATCGATGACGGCTTCGTAGTGGTTGAGCAACGAAACCATCACCTTGTCCCAGTCGAACTGGCGCTCGACGAAGCGCCGAGCGTGGCGCCCGGCCGAGCGTGGATCATTGGCGAACAGCGCCTCGGTAGCCTCGGCCATGGCGGCTGCCGAGTGTGGCTGACATAGCACGCCGCCGCCCAATGGCACGTTCTCGATCAGTGCGCCGGCCCTAGCGCCGATCACCGGGATGCCGCTGGCCATGGCTTCCTGGGCGATCAGCCCGAAGGTCTCGCGGGTGCCCGCGTGCAGCAGGGCATCACTGGAGGCGAGCGCACGGGCGACTTCGTGAACGCCGACGCAGCGATTGATGACGCTGACGTTGGCGGGCACCTCGGTGGGCATGCCGGGGCCCATCAACAGCAGGTGGTAGGGAGGCCCAAGGCGCCTGGCGGTGTCCAGCAGCACCTCGATGTTCTTTTCTCGTGAGTAGCGCCCGACGAACACCAATAGACGGCTGTCATTGTCCAGGCCCAGCTTGCGCCTGAGCTCGGGATCGCGCCTGTCCGGGTGAAAGGTCGCCAGATCGACGCCAAGGGGCTGCACCCGAACCCGTTTGACGCCCCAGGATGTCAGACGGTCGGCCATCGCCTGGCAGGGCGCCAGCACGCTGTCGAAGCGGCGGTAAAGGTCGACCACGTAGCGCTCCAGCCGTCGCTGCACCATCGGCCCGAAGCGATCCCCCATCAACCGAGGAAGGTCCGAGTGGTAGAAGCCCACCACCGGCACGCCGAGACGCTGGCCGGCGTTTAGTGCCGCCCAGGCGGTGACGTAGGGGTCGCCGGCTTCGATCAGATCCGGCGATAGCTCCACCAGGGCGTCGCGCCAGGGCCGGCGGCGCAGCGGAAAGCGGTAGCTCTGGCCCAGCGGGATGCGCAGTGCAGGCAACTGGTGATGGTCGCCGAGGCTGTCTCGCTCGGCCCCCGGCACCAGCAGACTGGTGCGCAACTGCGGGAAGCGCGAAAACACCCGGTGCTTGGCTTGAAGGTAGGTGCGTACGCCGCCGCTGGCGGGGGCGTGAAACATGGTGACGTCGGCGAGATGCAAAAGGGGCCTCCATGGCGAGCGCGTCATTGCCATGAGCCTACGAGGGAAATAAGTCAGTTCAGCGACAGGGGTGGGCAGTACGTCATCATCCTCGAGATGAGCTGGGCAAGAAGTAAGCGAGGTGGACTGACCCTTGCATCGGATGTGCCTTCGGTCGCTGGCGCCTTGATCTCGATACGCTCCGGAAGCGCGCTTGTCGAACCGGAGTAGTGGTTAGGTGTTCTCGTACAGAAGTTGGAGGTGGCGACCCCTTATGCTGAGAGAAACAGCGGCGGCAAGGTCCAAGCCGCGTTTCATCGCCACCAGCACATGGAGCGGGAAGGCGACTTCAGGGAAGGGGGAGAAGTATGGCGGACGTCAGGATTAGCGAGATTGCCGACTGGCTCGAGGCACTGGACGACAACAGCCCGCTGCCAGGAACGAAGCAGCAGGGCTGCCCTTGCTGCGACAGGGTGGGACTACCCATCCTGCCGGTGCGCTACGCGGTATCGGACCGTCACGTCAGCGACTGGTCGCAAGACCTTCCCAGGTCGATGGCGGTACACGCCAATCGCCACTTTCCTGCCCCGCGTGAGACGCGCTATGTCCTGCGCCTGATGCGCGAGGGCTATCTCTACCTGTTCGACGAGAAGCGCCAGCGCTGGCAAGCCTGGCGCATCACTCACGACTCCCGTTTCGAAGAATTTGACCCCTATGGACGCGGGCCGAGAGAGGCGGCCTACGGGGACTCGCACATCGACGCGCCTTGCAATATTCCCGAGAATAACCTCTCGGCACGCCTGATTTCTCTACCGAAGGCTCAGGAAGCTGGCATCGTACACGTTGGCTATAGTGACCATCCCTTCACGCAGGCCATGCTGGGGCGGCTGGAGCGCAACGACAGCGGCCTGCGTGATCGCCTACTTAGTCCTTTCGATGTGGCTGCCTGGCTCGGTAAGGGAGAGGCCGCTGGCGTCATTCCCTCTACGCAACTCGGCACGCATGTCATGGAGTTCAATGACACCTGTCCCGAGGAACTGCTGGAAAACGATGGTTTTCCTCTTGTTGGCGTCTGCGAGCGATTGCCGTCGACGGTGAGTCAGCTTCGCGATCGGATGAACTGGATGGTCCAGGACGCCCCTCAGTGGATCGACAGGACCCCGGTACTAGCGGTGGCTGACCCTATCGGTATGTGCATCTCCGTCAATCATTTTCGTAACCAGGCCAAGGCTCGCCTCGATCGCTATGCCCGCGGCAAGGATGTGGTGGAAAAGAAGGTGACGTCGGAATTGATCGAGGGCATACGAGAAGCGGTGAAAAGCAAGGCCGAGCACCAGGCTGAGAAACATATTGAACGGGCACGTCGAGCCGAGGTATTTGGTGACCAGAGGCTCGCTCAGGAGTTCGATGCGCTGACGGACGCATCAGAAAAGGCAAGGCGCTGGGCGCTGATGGGCGATATCGACAGGCGAAGAGTCGAGCGGGGGCGCCGCGAGCTCGAATTGCTGCGCGCTCAGCAGGCTGATAACGCGCTAGCCTATCAGCGTCGTGCCATCGAGCAGAGCTGGGAAAAGTATCAGGCCTGCTATGACGAGCAGCGGCGTCTGGAGTTCGAGTCGCGCTATAGCGCCCATCTTGAACGTGACAGCCAAGCGGTGGTGAAGCTGGCCGAGATTCACCGTGACTGGTTGATGTCCGATCTGGTCCGTGACGCCATGCTGGGCTACGACGACCAGGATCTGGACAATGGGGCGGCCTATGAGGTGGCAGTGGCCGCCATGACGGTGGGCATGACCACGACAGAGACGGGGCAGGAAACCGTCGCCGAGTTGATCGAACGATCGATCGACGAGGTGGATTCCTACCTGTGGCGTGCCACCTTCGCCAATCACGCCCCTGCCATCGACATGGTCAAGGATCTGGTCTACGAAAGTGCCTTCTGGGGCAGCAAGATTCTGGGTCCCTTAAGGCGGGTGCTGGGGGCTGACATGGACAACCGCTCCCAGACCGAGCAACTGCTGGCCACCATGGCCAGTCAGATCGCGCAAAAGCTCGGGCTGGTCAGCTACACCAATATCGCCAACGACTCGCTGGCACGACTGTGGCAGGCGGTTGGCTGGGTGCGCTATGGGTTCAAGACGTCCTTGATGGTGTTCGATGCCACCCCCAGACAGCTGTTGTCCATGTACGACCAGGTGCTCTGGCGTGATGAACTGGCCTTCCGCAATATTCGGCATGACCTGCGCCACTTCTTCCCACCCTTGCCGGAAGGGCCTCCTGATGTGCCGATACGTCTGTGGGCCTTTGTTCCCACCTCCGTGGACCCGCTGCAGCGCCCGATCATCCAGGCGGAACTTGCCCAGTCGATCGAGATGCGGCGAATAGCCGTCGCATCGGCAATGACGCCCGGCTCCTGGTTGGGCGTCTTCGCCGCCAGCCTGGAGCTGATCAATTCGGTGTATCTGGGCGAAGCCGTGTTTGACGAGAACTCCGCCAGGAGTCAGGCGGAGCGAAACTGGATGTTTGGCGGTGGGCTGCTGTATCTGGCCAGTAGTCTGGTCGGGGTGACCAATCAGATGATCCACCCGGTGGCGGCGCCGGAGAGCCGTCTTTACAGAGGGCTGGCCTGGGGCGGAGGAATTTCCGCAGCGCTGGGGGCCTGGATTTTTGGCGTATGGCATGCAGTTAAGGCAGTCAAGGCATATCAAAGCGGGGACTTGGTTCTATTTGCGTTGTACGCATCTTCCTCACTTGTCTTTTTGGGCTCTGGAGCCTCCGCGCTGGCTGCTGTGGCTCAACAGGTAGGCAAGATATCGGCAACGGAAGCGGCGATGGGTTCCTTGATCATCAGTCGCTCAGGCTGGGCCTTGGAGGCTGCCAGGCTGGGTTGGATTGGCCTGGCGGTGGCGCTGTTGATCGTGGCGTTGGAGAAGAACCAGCTCGAGACCTGGCTGACCCGCTGCGTCTTTGGCAATGGAGATGCTGACGTTCGTTACCGGGATCTTCAGGCGGCGCTCGATGCGCTGGACGATATGACGCGCTAGAGGATGGCCGCGATGATCAACGAGTACTTTACCCAGCTGTTGTATCGCGACCGGGGGCTCGACTGGTTTGCCGAGCCGCTGGATATTCCTGTGGACGACGATATCCCCTTTGACCTAAAGACTCGAGCAACCGATGAGCCCTATGACGCCGAGTTTATCTACACAAAGAATGATGTTTTTCTGGAAACCGTCAATGCCGATGAGTTTTGTCGGCGGGGCATGTACACAGCAATGTTTGGCTTTCTTTTTGGTGGGTTGATTCCCTTTGCTGTATTGTTTTTTCTTGAGGTTGCCTGGGATTTTTATACTGATGGTCTAAGCGTTCTGAGATGTGTGGCGCTATTTTTTTGTTCTGTTTTCATTTTTTTTCTTTCCTACGTAGTCTGCAACGCCCACTCCGCCTGGGACTGCTTTACCTATCGCCATGCGGCGATTCGCTTTAACCGTCGAACCCGTCAGGTGCATGTGTTCTATACGCCCAAGCTGGGCGGTCCACGCAGCTATGACTGGGACGATATTCTGGCGACCATCACCCCCTTCGACAACGGCGGCTACTTTGTGCTGAACATCATGGCGGCAACGCCGGACGGAACCCGCTACTACGACAGCTTTCCGGTGGGGGGTGAGTTAGTGAAGCATGAGGAGTGCCTGGGCTGGTGGGAGTATATCCGCCGCTATATGAAAGAAGGGCCGGACCAAGTGCCGGAGCCCGGCTGGTACCACACCGACAGGCTGTCGCTGAAGGAGTCCTTTCTGCGCTGGTTCCCACTGCGGGAGATGAAGCGTGACAAGGCCCGGGGCCATGATATTCGTTACTCTCAATGGCGCATGGTGCTGATGTCGCCGATGCTGGCGCTGTTCTCATTGGGGCACTTTGTCTCGATGCTGACCAGCCGCAAGGTGGCCTGGTCGAAGGAGATTCGCGAGGCCTGCG
The DNA here is from genome assembly GCF_003056325.1 of Halomonas sp. BN3-1. Lineage (NCBI taxonomy): Bacteria > Pseudomonadati > Pseudomonadota > Gammaproteobacteria > Oceanospirillales > Halomonadaceae > Halomonas > Halomonas sp. BN3-1. The sequence continues at coordinate 57,716 of NZ_PYVV01000008.1, forward strand.
GGAAAGGCGAATGATGGCGTGAAACACCGGGAGCCTTGCCAGTCTTGCCTGGTCTTGCCGCCGTTGGGCCGCAGCAATTGAAGCCATCTAAGAAAACGGCGACCCGAAGGTCGCCGTTTTCTGTACTTCCAGGTCGATAGCGGTGTTACCGCCGCGACCGAGCAGGAAGGATCGCTCAGGCGGCGGGCTGGGCCACCAGTGAGCGGGTCTCTTCCTTGGCTTCGGTCAGGGCGACGCGTACCGCGTCGCCGAGCTTGAAGCGCTCCTCGCCCTCGATCTGGATGCGGCCTTCCTTGTCGTCGACCACCACCTTGTCGCGATCTGCGTGCATCAGCGGTGCCGGCACGAAGGCGGTGGCGCCGTTGGCGGTCAGGCGTACCCGCATGCCGCCGCGGTTGATGGCGATGATCTCGGCATCGAACACGTCCTGCTGCTTGGCCGCCGGGGTCAGGTAGCGCACGTAGAGCCAGTCCTTGACGTCGCGCTCGGCCAGGCGGTTGAGGCGACGACGCTCGGTGAGCTGCTCGGTCAGCTCGACGCTGGCCTCCTTCGGCGCCTGCTCGCCCTTGAGCACGCGCTTGATCAGGCGGTGGTTGACCATGTCGCCGTACTTGCGGATCGGCGAGGTCCAGGTGGCGTAGGCGGCCAGTCCCAGGCCAAAGTGCGGGCCCGGCTGGGCGGACATGGCGGTAAAGCCTTGGAACTTGCGCAGGCGGGCGTCGAGCCAGGCATCGTCACGGCTTTCCAGCGCACGCTTGAGCTCCTTGTAGCGCGACAGGTCGGTCAGCGCCTCACGCTCGACGGCGATGTCTTGGGTCGCGAGGAAGCTCTGGGCGGCCTCGGCCTTGTCGTCCTCGAAGGCACGATGGACGTTGAAGATGCCGTGACCGACCTTGTCGGCCAGCAACGCCGCACAGCAGGCATTGGCGGCGATCATCGACTCTTCGATCATGCGGTTGGCGATGCGCCGCTCTTCGGTGCGGATCGCCAGCACGTTGCCGGCCTCGTCCAGGTCGAAGACATAGTCGGGACGGTCCTTGAACACCAGGGCGTGCTCCTGACGCCAGGCGGTGCGTGCCTCGGTCAGATCGCGGAGGGCCTTGAGCTGTTCACCGATGGTGTCGTCGGGTGCCCAATCGCCCTGGCCCTCGAGCCAGTCAGAGACGTTGTCGTAGACCAGGCGAGCCTGTGAACGCGCGGTGGCCGCGAAGAACTGATAGTCACCGAGGCTGCCATCGGCGTTGACGTCCAGGCGACAGGCCAGCACCGGGCGCTCCTGGCCCTCGTGCAGCGAGCACAGATCGTCGGCCAGCTGCTCGGGCAGCATGGTGACGTTCTGGCCCGGCAGGTAGACGGTGAAGGCGCGGGTGCGGGCCTCGAGGTCGGCGGCGTGGCCTTCCTCGACGTAGGCGGTGGGGTCGGCGATGGCCACCGACAGGCGCCAGCCGCCGTCCTCGCGGACCTCGACGCGCAAGGCGTCGTCCATGTCCCGGGTCTTCTCGCCATCGATGGTGAAGAAGGGCTCGGCGGTCAGGTCCTCTCGCTCCAGGCCTTCGTCGCGCAGCGGCCAGTCGTTGCCGGCGTCGGGGCATTCCTGCTCGAGGGCGTGGCGGGCCAGGGTGACGCGCCAGGGCACTGCGGGATCATCGGTCTTGGCCACCAGCTCGTCGATCTGGGTAAAGAAGGCGCGATCGTCGGGCTTGAGCGGGTGGCGCACCAGACGTGCCACTACCCAGTCGCCGTCACCGATGGCGTCTTCCTCGAGGCTGCGCTTGATGCGTGCCTTCATGGCGGTCTTGATCGACGGGTGATCAGGCACCACCGCCAGGCGTCCATCGCGCTTCTGCACCCGGGCAACGAAGCGCTGCATGTTGCTCTCGATCAGGGTGTCGGGTTCCACCGACTTGCGCTCGCCTTCCTCGTGCAGCACTGCCTCGACGCGGTCGCCGTGCAGCACCTTCTTCATGGCGGGGGGCGGCACGAAATAGGACGCACCGTCCTCGCACTCGAGGAAGCCGAAGCCCTTTTCGGTGGCTTTGATGACACCCGTGACGCGGGGGGTGTTATCGCGGATCTGTTGCTTGAGCTGAGCCAGCAAGGCGTTGTTCTGCAGCATGGTCACGATCGAGTGGCGGGAATAAGGGGGCCACTATACGGATTGTTGCAGCCCCGGCCAAACCCCGTGGAGCCCGAGGCCACAAATCAAGGGGTTGGAAACGGTATCCGGCAAAATTTCACCGATTCCTGCGCGGCATCCTTGCTACGCCTCCTTTCGCTCCCGTGGGAATACCTCGGTAGAGGAGTTGAGGGGGCGTGTGGGTCGCCGTGAAATGCACAGTCAGGGTTCGACCAATGTGGTATTAGATTGGTATTCAATTGGTCTCTAGGTGGAGCTATAGTGGTTATCACCAAGCTCCCAGGGACCACGCCGCCATGGATTCACGATTCGAGCACCTGCACCTCGACGCCTCGCTTGCCACGCCACTGTACCGCCAGCTGGCCAACGGCCTGGAGGCGGCCATCCGCAGTGGCAGCTGGCGCGCCGGAGAGGCGCTGCCGTCGGAACGCAACCTGGCCGAGGCGTTGGCGGTGTCACGCATCACGGCGCGCAAGGCCCTCGACCAGCTGGAGGAAAGCGGCCTGATCCGACGCGACCGCGGCTCCGGCACCTTTATTCGTCCCAGCATGGATCAGCCGCTGACCCGACTGGCGAGTTTCAGCGACATGCTGATCCAGCGGGGGTTTTCGCCGCGCTCCGAGTGGCTGCGACGCGAGCGCTGCCAGCCGAGCTCCGAGGAGAATCTGCGCCTGGGATTGTCGAGCAATGCCCAGGTGTCGCGACTCAAGCGTCTGCGTCTGGCCGATGACGTGGTGATGGCGGTGGAGGAGAGCTGCCTGCCGGTCACGGTGCTGCCGGACCCCATGGCGGTCGACGTCTCGCTGTATCAATGGCTCGAGCAGGCTGGTCGCCCCATCGTGCGTGCCCGTCAGCAGGTCACCGCGGTCAATGCCGACGCCGAACTCGCCGGGCTTGCCCAGGTGGCCGAAGGCCAGGCTCTGCTCAAGGTGACGCGGCTGGGCTACCTGGCCGACGACACTCCGGCGGAGCTGACCATCACCTACTGCCGTACCGACTACTACGACTTCACCGTCGAACTCGCCCGCTAGGAGACCGCCATGAGTACCGCTCCCACCCGCCTTGCCGGTAACGTGCTGACCCCCGAGGGCTGGCGCCTGGGTGAGATTCGGCTGGAACAGGGCCGGATCGCCGCCATCGAGGGCTCCCCCGTGGACCCCTCTACCAATGATGCCCCTCGGCTGATCCCCGGCTTCGTCGACCTGCACGTGCATGGTGGTGGCGGAGCCGACGCCATGGAGGGGCGCGAGGCCGTCTCGACGCTCGCCCGCACTCACCTGCGGTTTGGCACCACCAGCCTGCTGGCGACCACCATGACCGCGCGCCCGGAAGAGGTGCGTGCGGTGCTGGGCGAGATCTCAGGCTATATGGAAGCCCCGGACCCCGCGGCTTCCCGGGTGCTCGGCGTACACCTCGAAGGGCCCTTCATCAATCCTGGCAAGCTCGGCGCCCAGCCGGCCCACGCCCAGGTCGCCAGCGTCGCTGAAATGGATGAACTGATGGCGTTGGCGCCCATCCTGCTGATCACCCTGGCACCGGAAATCAGCGGCCATGGAGAAGTGATCCGTCACCTCACCGACAAGGGCGTGCGCGTCCAGCTGGGCCATACCCTGGGCAGCTACGAAGAAGGCGTCGAGGCGCTGTCCCACGGCGCCTGCGGCTTTACCCACCTGTTCAACGCCATGACCGCGCTGCACCACCGCAAGCCGGGCATGGTCGGGGCGGCGCTGGCCCACGCCGAGTACGCCGAGATCATTCCCGATCTGCTGCATGTACATCCCGGCGCCATTCGCACCGCGCTGCGCTGCATTCCGCGGCTCTATGCGGTGACCGATTCCACCGCGGCGGCTGGCATGCCCGACGGCGACTACCGCCTGGGCGAGCAGAAGGTGACCAAGTGCCTGGGCGGCGTGCGTCTGGCCGACGGCACCCTGGCCGGCAGCACCCTGACCATGGATCAGGCGCTGCGCAACTTCGTCAGTGTCGGGCTCAGCCTGGCCGAGGCCTCGGATCGGCTGTCGCGCTTTCCCGCGGACTTCCTCGGGCGCCGTGACATCGGTCGCCTGGAGGCCGGGGCCCGCGCCGATATCGTGACCCTCGACCCCGAACTCACCCTTACCTCTGTCCATCTGGACGGTCGTCTTGTCTCTGGAGAATCCCATGTCACTCATGCTTGAAGAGGCGCTGAACGCGCCGGAACGCCTTCGCGGTCAGTTGTCGCGTAACCAGACAGTGCTGCGGGAACTGGGTGATCGCCTGCGTGCCGAGCCGCCGACAGGCGCCGTCACCGTGGCCAGGGGCAGCTCTGACCACGCCGCCAGCTATCTCGCCTACCTGTGCATGCAGACTCGCGGCATTCCGGTGGCTTCGCTGCCGCCGTCACTGTCGACCCTGTCGCGTACGCCCTGGCGATTGGCCGGCCAGCTGTCCATCGCCATCTCCCAGTCGGGCCAGAGTCCCGACCTGGTGGCGAGCCAGGAGGCGCTGAAGCAGGGTGGTGCCACCACCATCGCGCTGGTCAATACGCCGGAGTCACCACTGGGCCGGGCGAGCGATCTGGAAGTGCCGCTGTTTGCCGGTGAAGAGAAGAGTGTGGCGGCCACCAAGAGCTTCCTGGCGACCCTGTCCGCCGGTGCCCAGCTGATGGCCCACTGGAACGAGAGCGCCATGCTGCTGGGGGCGCTCAATGAGCTGCCCGACCGCCTCACCGACGCCGCCGCCCAGGACTGGAGCCCGGCGGTAGAAGCGCTCAAGGACGCCGATCGGCTGATGGTCATCGGCCGCGGTACCGGGCTTGGCATCGCCCAGGAGGCGGCGCTCAAGTTCAAGGAAACCTGCGCCATTCAGGCAGAGCCCTTCAGTGGCGCCGAGGTCAAGCACGGCCCCATGGCGCTGATCGAGCCAGGCTACCCGGTACTGGTGTTCGCCCCCCCCGGCGCCGAACAGCAGGGCTTGCTGGAGCTGGCCGAGTGGCTCGAGAGCGTGGGTGCCAAGGTGCTGCTGGCCGCCGACGACCGTGTGGCCAATCGCCATCTGACATTGACCTCGGCGGGTCACGAGGCGCTGGAGCCGCTGTCGGTAATCCAGAGCTTCTATCCGATGGTGGCCCGCCTGGCCGAGGCTCGCGGTATCGATCCAGATCAACCGAGGCACCTGCGCAAGGTGACCTGCACGCTCTAATCACTACGACAATCATACGGAGCCGATCATGACTTCCAGCAATGTCACTCTGGTGGCGCCGGTCAAGGGGGTGGTAGTCCCCCTGGCCGACGTGCCGGACCCGGTCTTTGCCGAGGGAACCCTCGGCCAGGGCATCGCCCTGGATCCCCTGGGCGGTTGCCTGCACGCGCCCTGCGCCGGCGAGGTGATTCAGTGTGCCCGTACCCATCACGCCTTCACCATCAAGAGCGACGAGGGCGTCGAGGTACTGGTTCATCTTGGCCTCGACACCGTCGCCCTCGAAGGCAAGGGCATCGAGCCCTGCGTCAGCCTGGGCCAGCGCATCGAGGCGGGCGAGCCGCTGTGCTACTTCGATGTGGATCAACTGGTATGCGAGGCGGTATCGCTGGTGACACCACTGGTGGTGCTGGATGCCGGAGGTCGTGAGTGGGTGTCGCTGGACCTGCGTGCCGGCGATATCGTCCAGCGCGGTGATCCGCTGGTGGTGCTGGGCCCCGAAAGGCTTGCCGATGATGTCACCGATGAAGAAGTCAGCGATGGCCAGGTGCTGGAGCGCTCTCTGGTACTGGCGATCGAGTCAGGGTTGCACGCCCGGCCGGCGGCACGCCTGCGTGCCATCGCGCGTGATCACCAGGTGAGCCTGAGCCTGCTGCGCGACGCTCGCACGGCCAGTTCGGATAGTGTCAGCGCCCTGATGAACCTAGGGCTCGAGTGCGGCGACGAGGTGGTCATCAGAGTAAAGGGGCGTCAGGCCGAAGCGGCTCTGGCGGCGGCGATGGCGCTGTTGACCACCCCGGAAGGACATGGCCCAGGACAGGCGGAGGCCGCCACATCATCGGCAGCGCCCAGCGTCGATCTGCCCGCCGGGCAGCTCGCAGGTCTTGTGGCCAGCGCCGGGATCGCGACCGGTCCGCTGGCGACACTGTCGGTCAAGTTACCCGAGGTGCCGCTGGAAGGGCTGGGGCGCAAGCTGGAAAGTCCGCGTCTGAAAGAGGCGCTCGAGCGCGTCGGGCGTCAACTGGAGGCTGCCCGAGAGCGCGCCGAGCGCAGCGGCCAGACCGCTGAGGCGGAGGTGTTCGAGGCGCACCAGGCGTGGCTTGAAGACCCTGATCTGGTGGCCTCGTCGATCAGCCGCCTGGAAGAGGGACTAAGCCCTGGCCAGGCCTGGCGCGAGGCGCTGGACGCCGAGGCCGATCGGCTGCGGGCCACTGGTAACCCCATCTTGATCGGGCGGATCGCCGACCTGCGTGATCTGCAACGCCAGGTGATGCTGGAATTCAGCGAAGGCGAGGGCAGTGGGTTCGGTGATATCACCCCCGGCGCCATCGTCGTCGCAGAAGATCTGACACCGTCCACCTTTGTCGATCTCTGTGCCCTGGCGCCGGCAGGGATATGCCTGGCCGCCGGAGGCACCACCTCCCACGTGGCCATCATGGCCAGGGCCAGGGGAGTGCCGTGCCTGGTCGCCATGGGCAGTGGCCTGATGGAAGCAACCGAGTCGTGTCTGGATCGGGCGGTGGTGCTGGATGCCGACAACGGCCGGCTGGAACTCGAGCCCGACCAGGCGCGCCGCGATCAGGTGGTGGCGGACATCGCCGCCCGTCAGGCGCGTGCCGAGGAAGAACGTGCCGAGGCTCACCTGGAGGTGGTCACCCGGGACAACCGCATGGTCGAGGTGGCGGCCAATATCGGCAGCGCCGAGGAAGCCCGTCAGGCCAGCGACTGTGGCGCCGATGGTGTCGGCCTGATGCGCTCGGAATTTCTGTTTCTGGGGCGTGACGCCGCGCCCGAAGAAGACGACCAGCGCCAGGAGTACCAGGCCAGCGTCGATGCGCTGGGCTCCAGGCCGGTGATCATCCGAACCCTGGATATCGGCGCCGACAAGCAGTTGCCGTATCTCACCCTGCCCGCCGTTCCCAATCCGGCGCTGGGCGTGCGCGGCATGCGCCTGTGGCAGACCCAACCGGCTCTGCTGGACACCCAGTTGAGGGCCTTGCTCGGGGTCAAGCCCTTGCGTCATCTGCGCATCATGGTGCCGATGGTCAGCGACGCCAGCGAACTCGAGTGGGTGCGCGAACGCATGGAGGCCCTGGCCGCCGAGATGCGGCTGACCGAACTGCCGCTGCTCGGCGCCATGATCGAGGTGCCCAGCGCAGCGCTGTGCTCCGCCGCCATGGCCAAGGTCGCGGACTTCCTGTCGATCGGCACCAACGACCTGACCCAGTATGGCCTGGCCATGGACCGTGAGGATCCTCAGCTGGCGGCCCAGGCCGACGTGCTGCATCCCGGAGTGCTGCGGCTAATCCAGGCCACCCTGTCGGGCACCGCCAACCGCTGCCCGGTGGGGGTGTGTGGCGCCGCGGCGGGAGACGACCTGGCCGGCCCGCTGCTGGTGGCCATGGGCGTGTCGGAATTGTCGGTGGAGCCGTCGCGTATCGCTTCGGTCAAGGCCCGCCTGCGCAGGCTTGATGCCGCCGTGATCGCGCGTGAAATCGACACCCTGCTGGCGATGCCCGATGCGGCCTCGGTGCGCAAGGCACTGGCACCGCTGGTGGACGCCGCCCTCGACGTCGAACCCACACCCGAGAGGATCCTGACATGACCACCTCCTTTGGTTCACGCCTGATGGCGGCGCTTCAGCTGCTCGGGCGCTCCTTGATGCTGCCGATCGCGGTACTGCCGGTGGCCGGCCTGCTGCTGCGCCTGGGCCAGCCGGACCTGCTGGACATCGCCTTCGTCGCCAGCGCCGGTCAGGCGATCTTCGCCAACCTGGCGTTGATCTTCGCCATCGGCCTCGCCGTCGGCTTTGCCGACGACAGCAACGGCGCGGCGGGGCTCGCCGGGGTGATCGGCTATCTGGTGCTGGACGCGGTGCTGCAAAGCCTCAACCCCGAGATCGACATGGGGGTGCTGGCCGGCATCATCATGGGTACCGTGGCCGGGCTTCTGTACAACCGCTTCAAGGCGATAAAACTGCCCGACTATCTGGCCTTCTTCGGCGGACGGCGCTTCGTGCCCATCGCCACTGGCCTTGCCGGGGTGGTGCTGGGGATCGCCTTCGGCTGGGGCTGGCCGCCGATCCAGCACGCCATCGACACCCTGGGACACTGGCTGATCGACGCCGGCGCCTTTGGCAAGTTCGTCTACGGTGCGCTCAATCGACTGCTGATCGTCACCGGCCTGCACCACGTGCTCAACAGCTTTGTGTGGTTCGTGTTCGGCAGCTTCGGTGACGCCACCGGTGACCTCAATCGCTTCTTCGCCGGTGACCCGGCGGCGGGTGGTTTCATGGCCGGCTTCTTCCCGGTGATGATGTTCGGTCTGCCGGCGGCGGCACTGGCCATGTACCACACCGCAGACAAGGGCCGTCGCGCCCAGGTCGGCGGGCTCTTGATGTCGCTGGCGCTGACCGCCTTCCTGACCGGGGTGACCGAACCGATCGAGTTCACCTTCATGTTCCTGGCGCCGCTGTTGTACGCCTTCCATGCGCTGATGACCGGGCTGAGCATGGCGATCATGCAGTGGCTCGACGTCAAGCTTGGCTTCACCTTCTCGGCCGGGGCCTTCGACTACGCCCTGTCCTACGGTCTGTCCACCAACGGCTGGCTGATGCTGCCGGTGGGGCTCGCGATCGGTAGCGTCTACTACGTGCTGTTCCGGTGGGCGATCGTACGCTTCGATCTGCCGACGCCAGGGCGTGAGCCGATGGACGAGGGCGTCAAGGTACAGGCCGAGGACCTGGGCGAGCGGGGGCCGGCCTTCGTCACGGCACTCGGCGGTGCCGCCAACCTCGAGGCCGTCGGTGCCTGCACCACACGCCTGCGGCTGGTGCTCAAGGAGCCGGAGCAGATCGACGAGCCGGCACTCAAGGCGCTGGGCTCGCGTGGCATCATGCGCCTCGGCGGAGGTGGCATCCAGGTCATCCTGGGCCCCATCGCCGACAGTGTATCCGATGAGATCCGCGCCGCCATGGCCGCCGAGGGCCAGACCCCGCCGGTGGGCGCCGACCCCGCACCTATCGCCACCGGCGTCCCCAAGGTGGTGAGCGCCAAGAGTCTCAATGACGAGCAGATAGACGCCTGGACCAAGGCGCTGGGGGGCTCGGACAACGTTCGCGCGCTGGAAGCCCGGGCGGCGACCCGCCTGCGCCTGGAGGTCGGCAGCGACGGTGCGCTGGACGAGCAGGCGCTGGCGCAGCTGGGTTGTCACGGCGTGATGCGGGTGGCCGATGGCGTCTGGCACCTGGTGGTGGGCAAGGACGCCGAGGCCCTGGCCGGCGGTCTGCACCAGGCTGGGTTGGCAGCCCGCTGAGTGGTAGCCCGCTGGGTGGCAGGTGGCGAGTGTGATGCGCCCGCCACCTGCGGTCATCTCGCCTTACCGCCAGCGGCGGCACACTTCAGGGTGTGCCGCCGCTGGCGTTCTACGCCTGGCCATCTGGTGTAGACTTCCCCGTTCCCCCTGAAGACCCGGAGTCGCCATGCTGCCTCACCTGATCGTGTCCGACCTCGACGGTACCCTGCTGGGTGCCAACCATGACCTGGCCGAGCTGACCGTCGAGACCCTGCGTCGACTGGCCACCGATGGCCACTGCATCGCCCTGGCCTCGGGCCGTCATCATCGCGACATGATCGGTTTTCGCGATCGCCTGGGGGTGGACGCCCATATCATCTCCAGCAACGGCGCCTGGACACTGGACCCGAACGACCGCTGCGTGCGGTCGGCCCACCTCGCCCCGGAGCTGGTCGAGGCCCTGATCCAGCTGCCGCGTCATCCCGACGTACGCCTCAACATGTACCGCGACGAGGCCTGGGTGATCGATGATCACGCCCCGGGCCTGCTGTCGCTGCACGAGGCCACCGGCTTTGGCTACCGGGTGGAGGGACCGGGAGAGATGGACGTCCAGGGGGTCGGCAAGGTGCTCTATATCGGCGATCCCAGGCTGCTCGCCGAGATCGAGGCCGGCGCGCGTGAAGCGGCAGGCGAGGCGCTGCACATCACCTACTCGATGAGTCACTCGCTTGAGATCATGGCCGCCGGGGTCAACAAGGGCACCGCCGTCTCGGCACTGCTTGACGACCTCGGCATCCCCGCCACCCGTTGCCTGGCCTTCGGCGACAACCTCAATGATCTGGAGATGCTGGCGCTGGCCGGCGAGGCCCAGGTGATGGCCAACGCCCATCCCAGGCTGGCCGAGGACCTGCCCGAGGCCCGCGTGATCGGTCACCACGCCGAGGCAGCGGTGGCCCAGCACCTGCGGCAGCGGTTTGGACTGGACGGCTGACGGGGCGGCCGAGGCAAAGGCAGCGCGCTACACTGAGGCCACACTTGGGGCAGTGGTGGGGCGGCGGCCTAGCGCCGTCATACCGAGGTCTTGCATCCCCTGTAACAGGAGGCAGTGATGAACGGATTTGACCCGATGTTTCTCGATCGCCATGTGCGCGACACCATGGCGTTCTATCATCCGCGGGCGATCGATCCGCACGGCGGTTTCTTCCAGTATTTTCGTGACGATGGCCACATCGTCGACGCAGGACATCGGCATCTGGTCTCCAGTACGCGTTTCGTGGTGACCTACGCTCGCTTTGCTCGCCAGACCGGCAATCCCGAGTATCTGCACTGGGCCCGCCATGGTCTGGCCTATCTCGAAAAGGCCCACTTCCAGACGCGCCATCAGGGCTACGCCTGGACCCTGCGCGATGGAAAGGTCGAAGACCCCACCCATCACTGTTACGGCCTGGCCTTCGTGTTGCTGGCCTACGCCGAGGCCTATCGCGCCGGCATCGATGAAGCCTACGAAGGTATCGGTCGGGTACACGCCATGCTCGACAAGCGCTTCTGGGAACCCCAGTGGCAGCGCTTCGCCGATGAGGCAGATGAGCACTGGAATCTCAGCGACTATCGCGGCCAGAACGCCAACATGCATGGCTGTGAGGCGCTGATCGCCGCCTTCGAGGCCACCGGCGAGACCCCTTATCTGGACCAGGCCATGGCCATCGCCCGCGCGATCACCAAGGCCAGCGATGACCATCCCCATGGCTGGATCTGGGAGCACTACAACCGCCAGTGGCAGCGCGACTTCGACTACAACCGCGACGATCCCAAGCATCTGTTCCGTCCCTGGGGCTATCAGGTGGGCCACCAGACCGAATGGGCCAAGCTGCTGGTGCTGCTGGCACGCTATCGCGATGATGCCTGGTTGATCCCCACCGCCGAGCGGTTGTTCTCGAGCGCCTGCGAAGCGGGCTGGGACAGGACCCATGGCGGCCTGGTCTATGGCCTGGATCTCGACGGGCAGGTATGTGACGGCGACAAGTACTTCTGGGTCCAGGCGGAGAGCTTCGCCGCGGCCGCCGTGCTCTGGGAGGTCACCGGCAAGGCCAGCTATCGACGCTGGTACCAGCGGCTGTGGGACTACAGTTGGCAGCACATGATCGACCACCACCATGGCGCCTGGGTGCGTATCCTGACGCCGGACAATCGTCGTTACGACAACCTGAAGAGCCCTGCCGGCAAGGTCGACTACCACACCATGGGCGCCTGTCAGGAAGTCATGGAAGTGCTCGAGCGGCTGGATCGTTAGGCATCTGTCTTCGGCGCCGGCCGATCCATGTCACGGCCGGCGCTCCACACCGTCCTGGGCCGTCAGGCGTCCTTCTTCGGTGCCTCCATGCGCCTGAGCTGGCGCCACAGATCGCGGCGCAGGTCCGCCACTCGGGGGCGCTCGTCAGGGTCGAAGGCCAGCGGGCGCACCAGACGCTGGGTGCGCAGCCCCAGACGTGCCCCCAGCAGCCCCACGCCGAGGCCCTGGGCGGCGCGGGTGGACAGCCGCCCGGCCAGGTCCAGCGACAGCATCTGCATGCTGGCGTCGGCGGCAAGCTCGGTGGCGCCGGCGAAGGCCATCTGATAGAGCACGCTGCGCAGCAGGCGTACCCGGGCGGCGTAGCCCAGCTCCAATCCGTAGAGTCGGCACAGGCGATCGATCATCGCCAGGTGGCGCCAGGCCACCAGTGCCATGTCGACCAGGGTCAGCGGGCTGACCGCCACCATCACGGCGGTCTCTCCGCTCATGCGCGAGATCAGCCGGCGCGCCTCTCGGTCACGGGGGGCGAGCAGATGGTGGGCCACCAGCGCCTGCAGGTCACGGCCGTCGTGGTGGTCTTCACGGGCGGCCTCGAAGGCCAGCCAATGGGGATCGTCGTCGCCGAGGGCCAGCTGATGCTTGAGCCGTCTGACCATCGACAGTGCGTCCCTGGGGGAGCGCGACGGCAATTCGGCCAGGGATTCACGCAACTGATCGTGGCGCTTGAGGCGCCTGAGGCGAAACAGCTCCCGGCTCAGGGCGAGCCCGCCAAGGCCGATGGTGGCAAGTCCCAGCAGTTGCCAGCCGGTGGCGATCAGGTCACCGCCTGCCAGGGTAGCGGGGACCCCGGTCACCAGTTCGGCGCCGCCCAGTCCCACCGCCGCTCCCAGCACTGCGATCAGGCCCCAGCGGCGCTTGCGTGGGCGTCCCAGAGAACCCTCGAGGTCGACCTTGGCATCGGTTTCCGGCGCCTCGGCCGGGGTCAGCGCTCGGCTATCCAGGTGATCGTCGAAGCGCAGGCCCGGACGCGGGTCACTGAAGGTGGTGTTGTCGACGCCGGCAGTGGAGGGCGCATCGTCGTCATCGGCGAAGCGTACCGCAGGGCGCGGGTCGTCACGGCTATCTCGAGTCATGCGAGCTTGTCTCCAATCAGCCAGTCCAGCGCCAGGTCCATGCGAATATGGGGCAGCGCACCGGTGGTCGAGGGCTGAGGGCGGAAGGCGGTGAAATCGAACCCCTGGCGATCCCAGAAGGCCGGGTCAGGCAGGCGGCTGGGCACCTCGCCGGGGAAGGCCAGCAAGGGCTCGCCTTCCAGGGTGACGCCCTTGAGCGCGGGGGATTTCCTGCCCTGGTGGGTGACCTCGCGGGCCTCGGTGGCGCGAATGGCCGCCAGCGACATGGCCTTGACCGGAATATTGGCGTACTTGAGGTTCTTCAGCGGCTCGGCCAGCAGTGCCTCGAGCAGCCCGACCAGACGGGCATGCTGTTCCGGGGTCACGTGGTCGGCCTTGGTGGCGGCGATGGCGAGGCGGTCGATACGCGGCGTGAACAGCCGCGAGAACAGGCTGCGCTGGCCGTAGTTGAAGCTCTGCATCAGACGATGGAGCGCCTTGGACAGATCCTCGAAGCGTTCCGGCCCGGCGTTCAGTGCCCCCAGCACGTCCACCAGCACGATCTGGCGATCGAAGCGCCGGAAGTGCTCGCGGTAGAACGGCTTGACGATATGTTGCTGGTAGTAGCTGAAACGTCGGGCCAGGGTACGGTAGACGCTGGTCTCGGGCAGCCGTTCGAGGTCCTCAGGCGATGCCTGCTCCAGCCCCGGCAGGGGGAAGAACTGCAGCACCGGGGCGCCGGACAGCTCCCCCGGCAGCAGAAAGCGGCCGGGCTGAAGGTCGGAGAAGCCGGCCTCCCTGGCGGCGCGCAGGCCTTCTGCGTAGCGCTCGCTGATCTCCGCCAGGCGGGCCTCGTCGGCCTCGTCGTCGAGCCGAAGTTCACGCACCGCGCTTTCCCAGTCGGCCAGCATGGCGCGCCTTGCTGGCCCCGCCGCGTCCCATTGGGCGAGGCTCCAGCTCAGGAAGTCGTGGTCCAGCAGCGGCAGGTCGAGCAGCCACTCGCCAGGATAGTCGAACAGGTCCAGGGTCAACTCGGCGGTATCGGGTCGCAACCACTGCTGGCGACCGGGGCGATAGCGAATCTTCAGGCGCAACTCGCTGATGCCACGGGTGGGCTGGGGCCACTCGGGAGGCGTGCTCTCGAGGCTGGCGCGGGCTCGGTCGAAGGGAAACCTGGGGACCGCGAGATCCTGCTGGGAAACGCGCTGGGCGCCCAGCAGGCGCCCCTCGCGGCTGGCCGAGAGCAGGTCGAGCCGCGCCTCGAGCCCGGCGTGACGCAACTGGTCCACCAGGGAGGTCAAGAATGCCGTCTTGCCGGCCCGAGATAGCCCGGTCACCGCCAGACGCAGCTGGCGGTCTCGGCCGCGCTCGATCAGGTCCATCAGATCACGGGTCAGGTCCGTTGGCATTGCCACTCCGTCGGTGAAAGTTATTCCTTAATCTGGGGGCGACCGGCGTCAAAGGCAAGACGCTGCGCCGCGATCAGTATCAGCGGCAGGGCAGCCATCGGCAACAGCCACAGATTGAGCGTCTGCCAGCCCAGCCACTGGATCAGCGGGCCGGCCGCCAGGGCGGTGATCGCCGCAGTAGAAAACACCAGGAACTCGTTGGCGGCCTGAACACGGGCCTTTTCTGCGGGCAGGTGACACTCGGTCAGAAGGCCAGTGGCCGGCAGAAAGGTAAAGTTCCAGCCCAGTCCCAGCAGGATCAAAGTGACATTGAAGCCCGCCAGGCTGGAGGGTGCCAGGGCGCTGAGGGCACTGGCGCAAAGCAGCACACAACCCAGCGCGATCATGCGTGTCGTGCCGAACCGCTGGGTCAGTTGGCCGGTGAAGAACGAGGGCGCGAACATCGCCAGCACATGCCACTGAATCGTCATCGAGACGTGGTGAAAGGCGTGGCCATCGGAGGCCATGGCCAGGGGGGTAGCCGTCATGGCCAGGTTCATCACGCCGTAGCCGATCATGGCGGCGAGTACCGCAAGCCAAAGCTTGGGCTGTGCCAGCAGCTCCCCGAGCGGACGTCTCTTGCCATGACGGGTGCTCGGGTCCAGCGGGGGCAAAGGTACCACCAGCAACAGGGCCAGGGCGATGAGGTAGAGCGCTCCCAGGCCGATGAAGCTTCCGAGAAAGGGCGTCGTGACAGCATCCTGACTGATACGCGCAAGCCAGGGGCCGAAGAAGGCGGCCAGCACACCACCGCCCATGACCAGACCGATGGCCCTGTCCCTGGCGCCGCTCGGGGCCAGCTCGATCGCCGCGAAGCGATAGAGCTGACCGAAGCCGATGCCCACGCCAATTGCCATGGTCGCCACGGCGAAGGCGGCGAAGTGATTGGCCAGCAGCGCCAGGTAGGCGGCTACCGTGCCGGCGAAGCCGATCAGGTTGCCGATCACGAAGCCTCGCTTGCGCCCCAATCGGCCCATGATCAAGGAGGCCGGCAGGGTGGCGAGCATCAACCCCAGCCACTGAGTCGCCACCGGCAGGGTGGACAGCCAGGGCGAGGGCGCCAGGCTCTGGCCGATCAGCGGTGAGACGGCGATCAACAGAATGTTGCCGCTCACCAGCAGCGCCTGACACAGCGACAGCAGAAGCACACCGCCGGGGAGGCGGGATGAAGTCACAGGGGGCATGGCGGAGTCTCCGGTAATGAAGGTCGTGGATAAAAAAGACTGAGGCGGTAGCTCAGCGATGGTTCGCTGAATCGGCGCCGAAGCGCGCACGGTAGACCGATGGCGAAACGCCATAGTGGCGATGGAACTGGCGTCTCAGTTGTTCGCTGGTGCCCAGGTGCCAACGTGAAGCGAGGCGTTCCAGCGAGGTTTCGCCACGCACCAGTTCGCGCCGAGCCGCCTCCAGGCGCAGTCCGGTGAGGTACTCGCCGGGACTGGTGTCCAGGTGGTGGCGAAACAGCCGGGTCAGGTGGCGTGGGGTGATCTTCAGGCTGTCGGCCATGTTCTCCAGATCGAAGGAGCCGCCGGGGTCGGCGTGCAGCCGATCGATCAACGGGCGCAGACGGGGGCCGCAACGATGCTGGCGAGACAGCAGTTCGCTGAACTGGGACTGGCCGCCGGGGCGATGGAGGAACATCACCAGTTCGCGGGCCACCGCTGCGGCGGCTTCTGCGCCCAGATCACTCTCGACCAGCGACAGCGCCAGGTCGATGCCGGCGGTGACCCCGGCGCTGGTGTAGCGCCCGCCGTCATGGACGTAGAGCGCATCGGCCTGGACTCTTACCTGCGGAAAGTCGTCGGCAAGCCGTCGACAGTGGCGCCAGTGGGTGGTGGCGCTGCGTCCGTTAAGCAGGCCCGCATCGGCAAGCAGGAAGGCGCCGGTGCAGACGGCGCCCAGGCGCCCGAGGTGCGGCGCCACCCGCGTCAGTCGTTCGCGCCAGCGCTGTTGCTGGCACTGGACGAAGACGCCGTGGCCCCCGGCGATGAGCAGGGTGGTCAGGTCGCGGCCGTTGCCGCCAGCATCGGGGGCCTCGTCGAGTTCGCTCTCCCACCCTTCCCAGTCAAGATCCGGCAGCAGTCGCAGACCGCCGTTGGTGACCAGTTCGCTCGCACTTCGGCCGATCAGACGTAGCCGGTAGGCAGTCTTGCCCAGCACGTCGTTGGCGCTGGCGAAGACCTGCCAGGGGCCGCTGACGTCGAGCATCTGACAGTCGGGGTAGGCCAGCAGGGCGACGTTTCGAGTCGTGGTCACGATGGGGGCTCCAGAGAAGGGGGGACGCACCTGACAACGGCGCGACAGCGAATCTCTGGAGTCTGGGGGAGGTCAGGAATGTCGGCAAGGACCATTACCCCACCGATATGGACATATGGTGTCCACAACGACGACGCCCCGCCTTGACAGGGCGGGGCGTCGCGGTCAGAGCAGACCGTGGTGACGGTCAGGTTCTGGTCCGTCGGAGATCGGGAGCATCAGCCGGCAAAGGCCAGGTAGATGGCGATGACCAGGATGACCAGCACGATGCCCGCCGGCACGGCGCCCTTCCAGGGCGTCAGGTCGACGGCGCCCACGTCCTCCTGCTTCCAGGCCTCGGCGCGCGGGCGCAGCTTGCCGATCACCAGCATCAATGCCACCAGCAGCACGAACACCAGGGCGACGAAGTGGAACTCGTGCATGATCACCGGCAGCTTGTTGAAGGGCGGGATGAAGTAGCCACAGAAGATGGCCAGACAGCCACCCACCAGGGCGATCTTGGCCGCCATGGGGGGCACACGACGGGTCAGCAGGCCGACCACCACCACCGCCAGGATGGGGATGAAGTAGATGGCGTTCATCTTCTGCAGGTAGCCGAACAGGCTTTCCTGACCGGCCAGCAGCGGCGCGATGATCATCGCGGAGATGGCCATGATCCAGCCGAACACCTGGCTCGACTTGACCACTTGGGCCTCGGTGGCGTCCTTCTTCAGTACCGCCTTGTAGAGGCCCAGACTGAACAGGGTGGTGGTGGAGTTCAGCGCCGAGTTGAAGGAAGACAGGATGGCGCCGACCATCACCGCGGCGAAGAAGCCGGTGAGCGGCGCCGGCAGCACGTTGAACACCAGGTGGCCGTAGGCCGCGTCAGCCTTGACGCCCTGATCGGCGTACAGGTGGTAGGCGATGATGCCCGGCAGGACCAGGTACAGGGGCCCCAGCAGCTTGAAGAAGCCGGTCAGCAGCACGCCCTTCTGGCCCTCGGCCAGGTTCTTGGCGGCGAAGGTCCGCTGGATGATCTGCTGGTTGGTGGTCCAGTAGAAGACGTTGATCAGGAAGACGCCGGTGAACAGGGTGAAGAAGGGGACGCTCTGCTCGCTGCCACCGATGGAGTTCATCTTGTCGGGGTTGGATTCCTTGAGGATCTCCCAGCCGGCGAGCACACCGCCGCTGTCGCTGACCGCCTGAAGGCCGAAGTAGACGATCACAAAGCCACCGATCAGCAGGCCGACGCCATTGAGGGTATCCGACACGGCAACGGTGCGCAGGCCCCCGAACAGGGCATAGATGGAGCCGATGATGCCGACGATCCACACCGTCAGCCACAGCAGGGTGGTGCTGGATTCGATGCCGGTGAGCCCGGACAGGTCGAGCATGCCCTGCAGGCCGATGGCGCCGGAGTAGAGGATGATCGGCAGCAGTACCACCGCGTAGGCGATCAGGAAGATCACGTTGGTGATCAGCTGGGTGCCCTTGTCGAAGCGAATCTCGAGCAACTGGGGCAGGGTGGCGATGCCGCTTTTCAGAAAGCGCGGCAGGAAGAACAGCGCCAGCGCCACCAGCGCCATGACCGCCACCACCTCCCAGGCCATCACGCTGAGGCCATCGGTGAAGGCGGAGCCGTTGAGGCCGACCATCTGCTCGGTGGACAGGTTGGTCATCAACAGCGAGCCGGCGATCAGCGGGAAGGTCAGGCTGCGGCCCGCCAGGAAGAAGCCGCTGGTGCTTGAATGGTCGTCACGGCGGGTGATGCGCCAGGTGATGAAGGCGACCAGTCCTGTAAAGAACAGGAAGGACGCGAAGGTGAGTAGGGGCATGGTGTCATCCTTGCGGTCGTTGTCCGGTGCGGCGTGGTCGTGAGCCACCTCCCAAAGGGGGCATGGCGATTACCGCACTTGGGTCGATGTCCGTGCCGAGCGCCAGCTGGCAGGCCAGTGGCGCCGACACCCAGGAAGTATCTTTGCAGCGCTTGCGTCATCCTGCCCGCTGCAGTGCATCTTTTGGCGCTGAAGCAGCGCGGGTTCGCGCAGTGTCGCATTGACGTCAAGTCGGTGGAAATTCCGAAAGTCTTCGTCTTTTTCCAGAAAGACGTCGAACTTAAAGGATTAAGTTAACCGACGGTTGCGTATTCCAACTACGTGATCGCAAGTCTAATCGGCTCTCCGTGGCGAGCCATACGTCTTTTGTCGCAGCGGGTCAGTTTGGTGGAGCTGCTGAAATCGGCACAGGCTCGATGATGCCGAACAGTTGCAGCAGTGTCGGCGTTGCCGCGATGATAAAGCCGCACAGGGCCAGTGCACGACCGGGCCATCGGCGCTGCGGGTGGCGTGCCAGGTGAAGGCCGAGCAGGCAGACCAGCAAGCCCGTGAGATGAAACACCACGGCGAGCGATCGAAGCAGTTCAAACGAGGTCATGGGCTGTCCCTGGGCATCCTGTGGCAGAGGGGCGACGTGGCGGAATCCGCGAGCGAAAGGGCGCGGCCGCCTGGGTCACAAGCGAGCGAAGGGGAGTCTGCCATGACCGACAGGGTGGT
The DNA here is from genome assembly GCF_003056325.1 of Halomonas sp. BN3-1. Taxonomy (NCBI): domain Bacteria; kingdom Pseudomonadati; phylum Pseudomonadota; class Gammaproteobacteria; order Oceanospirillales; family Halomonadaceae; genus Halomonas; species Halomonas sp. BN3-1. Next base: position 76,960 of record NZ_PYVV01000008.1, read on the forward strand.
GCGAGCCGACGAAGTGATCGAGTTCTGGTTTCAGACGCTGACACCAAAACAGTGGTTTGCCAAGGATGATGCGCTGGATGGCCGTATCCGCGATGACTTCGGTGCGACCCTGGCGGCGGCGGCCGCCGGCGAGACCTGGCAGTGGCGTACCTCGGCCCGCGGGCGGCTGGCGGAAATCCTGGTGCTCGATCAGTTTTCTCGCAACATCTACCGCGGCGAGCCGCGAGCCTTCGCCTGTGACGGTCAGGCCCTGGTACTGGCCCAGGAGGCGGTGTCCCAGCGCGCAGATCGGGTGCTCGATCCTCCCTGGCGAGCCTTCCTGTACATGCCCTATATGCACAGCGAGTCGTTGCGTGTGCACGACGAGGCGCTGCGCCTGTTCGACCAACCGGGACTCGAGCACAACCTGCACCACGAGCATCGCCACCGCGAGGTGCTGGTGCGTTTTGGTCGCTATCCTCAGCGCAATGAGGCGCTGGGACGAGCGTCCACCGCCGAGGAACTGGCCTTTCTTGCCCAGCCCGGCAACCGATTCTAGACGCGACGAAGGGCCTGTCATCGGCGCTGACCCAGCGTCACCGGACGGTATTCGTGCTGTCGCGTCTCACATTACGTGACATATCCCTACTTTCGTATGCATTGATGTAATGGTATAGCTGTGAACGGTGAAGATCGTCCCCGGGCGATCGACGCGGCACCTCGCGCCCTGGTCAAGGGATTTGGTCGAAGGAGCGAGGGTGAATGATTCGCAAGTTTCCATTCAGTGACGAAAGGAGAACGCAATGAGCTTTATCGCGTGGTTGATCATCGGTGGTCTGGCGGGCTGGATCGCGGGCAACATCATGCGTGGCGGCGGCTTCGGCCTGCTCGGCAACATCGGCGTCGGCGTGGTGGGTGCCCTGATTGGCGGCCTGCTGTTCAGCCTGGTGGGGCTGTCCAGCGGCGGCTTTATTGGTTCACTGGTCACAGCGGTGGTGGGTGCCGTGGTGCTGCTGTGGGGTGTGGGCAAGCTACGAGGTTAGCGCGCTCTGATCAGCGACCGAATGGCGGCGACTCGCCGTCATCGCAAGGGGCCCGGTGCACTGCACCGGGCCCTTGTCGTAGCTGGCCCCTGCCAGGGGCCTGATGCACCGCTCAGCCGGCGCGCTGGGCCGGGTCCGGCAGGGTCGGGAAGCGCGGCGGATGTGCCTCGAGAAAGGCGTGGCAGGCGCGCAGTACCCGGGCGTCGTCGAACTTGCCGCCGGCCAGCTGGAAACCCACCGGCAGGCCACGGTCGGTGAAACCGCAGGGTACCGAGGCGGCCGGCTGCTGGCTCAGGTTGAAGGGGTAGGAGAACGGCGCCCACTCCTCCCAGTCGCGCATCTGGCTACCCGGCGGCACCTGGTGGTTGATCTCGAAGGGGCTGATCGGCACCGAGGGCGTCATCAGCAGGTGGTAGTCCTGGTTGAACTGCTCAAGACGCATGGTCAGCTCGGCTCGGGCCGCCTGGGCGCGAAACAGCTCCACGGCCTTCCACTCTTCTGCACGCAGGGCGTTCTCGTAGAGGCCGGGGTCCAGCTTGGCGCGTTCGCTGTCGCTGAGCTGCGAGACCATCTCCAGCGAGGCGGTGAACCACAGCCGCTGAAAGATCCATAGCGGCGAGGGCAGCTCTGGATCCACCTCGCAGATCTCCGCGCCCAGATCCCGCATGCGATCCGCCGCTTCTCTGACCCGTGTGGCGACCTGAGGGTCCACCTCGGCGAAGCCCAGATCGGTGGAAAAGGCGATGCGCAGTCCCTCGAGCCCCTTGCCGATATCCTGGCCCCAGTCCTCCGGCTGGCCCCGGGTGGCGTAGGGATCGACATAGTCGTAGCGGCCAATGACATTGAGCATCGCCACGGCGTCGTCGACGCTGCGGGCGATGGGCCCGATATGGGACAGCGTCGGTTCTTCCGCCGGCGGCCACTGGGGCGTCCAGCCGAAGGTCGGCTTGAAGCCGAACACCCCGCAGAAGGCGGCAGGAATGCGGATCGAGCCGCCGGAGTCGCCGCCCTGGTGCAACACCCCCATGTTGAGGGCCGCTGCGGCGGCAGCACCGCCGGACGAGCCTCCCGCGGTCAGGCGGGTATCCCAGGGGTTGCAGGTGGCGCCGAACACCCGATTGTCGGTGACCGCCTTCCAGCCGTCTTCCGGGGTGTTGGTCTTGCCCAGCAGGATGGCGCCGGCCTCTCTCAGGCGTTTCGCCGGTGGCGCGTCGGCATCGCAGGGCTCGCTTGAACCCAGCAGCGAGCCGTTGGACGTCGGCATGCCGGCCACGTTGGTCAGATCCTTGAGCGAGACCGGAACACCGTCGATCGGACTCAGCGGCTTGCCCTGGCCCCAGCGACGTGCCGACGCCTTGGCCGCCTTTTCGGCACCCTCGGCGTCGACGTAGGTGTAGGCATTGACGGCTTCGTTGAAGCGCTCGATGCGCGCAAGCGCCGCCCGGGTGGCTTCCAGGGGGGAGGCGTCGCCACTGCGATAGTGCTCCGTCAGCGCGGCAACGCCCAGAATGCCCAGTTCGTCCTCTTGCATGGTCGGGTCCCTCGCGTCCATGGATGGACCCTTACCCTAGCTTGATTCGGCATAGTGTTGCCAACCCCCACAAACGACGACGCCACCGGCGGGGCCGGTGGCGTCATCGGCTGACGGCTCAGGCCGTCAAGGCTTCACGATCAGGCGGTGGCGGTGGCTTCGCTGCCGACCAGGGCCTTGAGGTTCTGCTCGACGATGTCCAGGCCTTCCTCGAGTACCTTGTCCTCGATGGTGACCGGCATCAAGAAGCGGATGGTGTTGCCGAACATGCCGCAGGACAGCAGGATCAGGCCCTGCTCCCGGGCGCGCTTGCACAGGGCTGCGGCGAGATCCGGAGCCGGCTGACCGTCCTTGCCGTTGAGTTCAAAGGCAGCCATGGAACCCAGGTTGCGCGGGTGGACCACGGCGTCGAAGTCGCTCGCCCACTGGGCAAAACGCTTGGCCAGCTTGTCGCCCAGCGCCTGGCTCTTGGCCAGGATGTCCTCTTCCTCGAACACCTCCATCACCGCCAGGGTCGCGGCGCAGGACACCGGGCTGCCGGAGTAGGTGCCGCCCAGCGAGTTGCCGCCAGAGGCGTCCATGTGCTCGGCGGTACCGACCACGGCGGAGATCGGCATGCCTGCGGCCATGCTCTTGGCCATGGTCATCAGGTCCGGCTTCACGCCGCTGTGCTCGATGGCGAACATCTTGCCGGTACGACCGAAGCCGCTCTGGACCTCGTCGACGATCATCAGGATGCCGTGTTCGTCACAGATCTCGCGGATCTTCTCGAGGAAGCTCTGCGGAGCGGGGTAGAAGCCGCCTTCACCCAGTACCGGCTCGAGCACGATGGCGGCGGTGTCCTTGGGGTTGGCGTCGGTCTTCAGCACCATCTTGAGGCGACGCACCGCCTCTTCCTCGCTGATGCCGTGTTCGGCCACCGGGTAGCCGGCGCGGAACACGCAGCCCGGCATGGTGCCGAAGTCGCTGGCGTAGGGGGCAACCTTGCCGTTCATCGCCATGGTCATGAAGGTACGGCCGTGGTAGCCGCCGTCGAAGCAGATGACGTTGTTGCGGCCGGTGGCGGCGCGGGCGATCTTGACCGCGTTTTCCAGCGCCTCGGCGCCGGAGTTGGCCAGCATCACCTTGGCCTCACCGCGCACCGGGGTGATCTCTGCGAGCTTTTCGGCGACCTTCACGTAGCCCTCGTAGGGCATCACGGTCTGGCAGGTGTGCATCACCTTGTCGAGCTGGTCCTTGACCGCCTGCACCACCTTGGGGTGGCAGTGACCGATGTTGAGCACGCCGATACCGCCGGCGAAGTCGATGAAGCGGTTGCCATCGGCATCCCACAGTTCGGCGTTCTTGGCGCGGTCGGCGAAGGCGGTGGCGGGGCTGGCCGCGCCCTTGGCGACGTACTTGTCCTTGAGTTCGTTCAGCTGAGCGTTATTCATGTCGTGACTCCTTTGAGGGCACTGAATGTATAGGGTAGACGCTAGGTCCGGGACACGCAGGGCGTGCCCCGGGGAGACAGGGCTGGCCCTTAGAGGCCGCCGACACAGGCGTACTTCAGCTCTGTGTACTCATCGAGGCCATGGCGTGAACCTTCGCGACCGAGACCCGATTCCTTGACGCCGCCGAAGGGGGCGAGCTCGGTAGAGAGGATGCCCTCATTGATGGCGACCATGCCGTACTCGAGTTGTTCCATGGTGCGCCAGATACGGCGATAGTCGGTGGCATAGAAGTAGGCGGCCAGACCGAATTCGGTGTCGTTGGCCATGGCGATGGCTTCGTCGTCGCTGGAGAAGCGGAACACCGGGGCCAGCGGCCCGAAGGTCTCTTCCCGGGCGACACGCATGTCGGTGGTCACGTCGGCCAGCACCGTGGGCTGGAAGAAGGTGCCCTCCAGGGCCTCACCGCCGGCGACCAGGCGGGCACCGTTGTCGAGTGCGTCAGCGATATGCGACTGCACCTTGTCCACCGCTGCCGAGTTGATCAGGGGACCCTGAACCACACCGTCCTCGAGGCCGTTGCCGACCTTCAGCTCGCCCACGCGCTTGGCCAGCTTCTCGACAAAGGCATCGTAGACGCCGTCCTGAACCAGGAAGCGGTTGGTGCATACGCAGGTCTGGCCGGAGTTGCGGTACTTGGAGGCGATGGCTCCCTCGACGGCGGCGTCCAGGTCGGCGTCATCGAAGACGATAAAGGGCGCGTTGCCGCCAAGCTCCATGGAGGCCTTCTTCACGGTGTCGGCGCACTGGGCCAGCAGGATCTTGCCCACCGGTGTGGAGCCGGTGAAGGACACCTTGCGCACTCGGGCATCGCCGGTCAGTACCGGGCCGACTTCGCGCGGGGAGCTCGAGGTCACCACGTTGAGCACGCCGGCGGGGATGCCCACGTCTTCAGCGAGCTTGGCCAGTGCCAGGGCGGTCAGCGGGGTGGCCTCGGCCGGTTTGACCACCACGGTGCAGCCGGCGGCCATGGCCGGAGCGCACTTGCGGGTGATCATCGCCAGCGGGAAGTTCCAGGGGGTGATGGCGGCGACCACACCGACCGGCTCGCGGAATACCAGGATACGCTTGTCGGGTCCGTGGCCCGGCAGGGTCTCGCCAGCCACACGCTTGGCTTCCTCGGCGTAGAACTCGACGAAGGCAGCGCCGTAGGCGACCTCGCCACGGGACTCGGCCAGCGGCTTGCCCTGTTCACGGGTCATCAGTTCGGCCAGGGCTTCCTGGTGGTCCATGATGCTGTTGAACCAGGCGCGCAGCAGGGCCGAGCGTTCCTTGGCGGTCTTGCGCTTCCAGCCGGCCCAGGCCGCATCGGCGGCACCGATGGCTTCGCGGACTTCCTCGGCGTTCAAGTCCGGCACCTCGGCCAGGGTCTCGCCGGTGGCGGGATTGGTGACGCTGAAGTGGCGATCGGCGTCACGCCACTGGCCGCCGATGTACGCCTTGTCGATGATCAGGTCCTGAACGTGGGACATGCGGGAGCTCCGGAAAGGGTCAGAGAAGAGGGGTGTTATGCCATGATTGACGAGTGTGCATTATTTGAAACATCTCGCCAAGGGCTGTGATCGGAATTTTTTACGCCCGTTCGAAGAATGCATCGATGAGGCTTGCCGGGCCCTCGAGGCCCAGGTCTGGAAGATCTATCGGCAACAATCGCCATCGGCGTGGCGAACAGTTTCCGGTACACTGTGTCGCCGACTTCTAGCTGCCCGAAGCGATGGTCCTTGGCGCCTTGTGTCAGGCCGGACCGGGCTGGCCTGACTCCGTGTTTCTGCGAGGTGAGACTTGGTTGATCCGCTCAATGCCTGGTGGGCTCAGCAACTGGTGCTGTGCGACTGGGCCTTTATGCCTGACCCCTTGATGCTGCCTGAAGAGGCGGCACGTGAGCGATTGGCCGCCCTCGAGATCCCCGACCGGGGCGAACTGGGGTGGCGCCTGCTCGAGCTCAATGCGTCGAACACGCTGCCTGCCTCCCACCTGTTGGGAGCGCTTGAGCTGGTGGCCCTGGCAGGGGCGTCGGGATGGATGTCGGCCGAGGTGAGTCGTGGCTGGGCAGCACGCCTGTGCAGCGACATCCACCATCGTCACGCAAGCCTGGATGAATGGCTGGAGGCACTCTGCGCCTCCCGCAGCGGCGAAGGCTGGCTTCGCGGCGATGAGGGCTTGCTCGATACCTGCCGGGCACTGTCGAAGCTGGAAGGCGAGGGTGCCGGCATCACCTGGCCGTTGCTCGGCACTGCGCTGAGTCGCGAGCCTGCCGCCGCCCTCTGGCCCGACAGCCCGGAAGATCGCGTCTGGCGATTGCGGGCGGCCTTCTCGCCGGTACTGATGACGCCGGCCAGCATCGATGACTGGGACGGGGTCGAGGCCTGGCTGGGGGAAGTCTGGCAGATTCACGGCGCCGAGGATCTCAAGCGCGCCTTGCTGTGGCTGACCAGTCAGGGGGATCGCCAGGGCTGGGATATCGACGCCGCGCGATTGATGGCGGTCAGTGCCGGCGAACGCCAGGCCTGGTGTGAGGGGCTGGCGCCCCAGGAGCGCCCATACGGCCGCCTGCTGTGCCGCTACGTGGATCAGGGGGAGCCGCTGGAGTGGGCCGCCTGGGACTGGCTGAGGGCGGTGGATCTGGCCTGGGCCGGTAGCTGCATCGGCTGGCTGACACCCCAGGAAGCGTCGCTGCTGGCGCATCACGCAGGCGATCTGGTCCAGCGTCGCTACAGTGACTGGAGCGCCCTGGCGCGCTCCTATCAGCGCGGCCGTGGTCTGTTCGAAGGTCAGGACCGACTGCCGACCCTGGCAGCCGACTGGCAGTTGCTGATGGGATCGCCGGTGAGCCCTTGGCATGGCTCGTTGCAGGAGTTGCTCGACCAGGAGCAGGTCGAGGCATCACGCCAGGCGGCCAGGCAGTGGCGCGCCTCGCCTCGCCACTGGGTGCTGGCGCTGGCCTCGGTGCGTGAACCCGAGCTGGCGGCACGTCAGGGGCCGACTCCGCCGCTGCCCCAGGCGCGTCGTGACGAGGCGCGCAAGTACCTGGCGGAGACCCTCGATCTGCACCCCGACGAGGGCGCCCGCTCACTGGTGCGCTACTGGCTGCCGGCCCAGGCCCATCATCTCAATCAGCTGGCGGCTGACGCGGCGCATCGAGCGCTGCCATCGGCCAGAACCCCCTTTGGTGATGCGCCCCAGGCGGATCTGGCAGGTCGTGATGGCCTGGCCAGGGCGACCCGCCATTCGGCGACCATCCATATGGCCGAGAAGTATGCCTTCTACTTGCTGATGAGCATGGACAGTGAGCAGTTCGACGAGGACAGCCTGACCGATATGGCGGCGTCCCTGCGCGATGTGCTGTGTCGGTTCTACAGCACCCCCAAGCGCCTGCTCGAGGCCTGGGCGACCTGGGATGCGCTGTTGCCGGAACCGGATCAGCCTTCCTTGACCTACGAGATTCGCTGGCACCTGGACGATCCGGGTAGCCTGTTCCACTGGCTCGAGTGGCGCAGCGGCGATTGGCGCGAGCCTGGCGAGCGTCCGAGCCTGATGCACTTTACCGCGCTGTCGCTGGTGGGACCCTTGAACACCGCCGCCTGGAGCCTGCCGCAGCCGGAAAGCGACCGGGAAGGGGCTTCGATCCTGGAGTGGATCGATGGACACTACGGCCTGCACTCCGCCACCGAGCTGATCGATTTCGTGCGCTTTCTGCTGGACGCCGGTGATCGCCAGGAATATCAGATCAACTACGCGCCCTACACCCTCAACAGCGCGCGCCTGAATTCCGAGATTGCGACCCTGGAGTCCGGTGAGTGCAACGAGGAAGAGCGCAATCATCTGGAGCGCCTGCTGCGGGTACGTGACAACGCCGACCAGTGCAATGACGTCGACATGTGTGCCTGGGACCTGGCCCAGGCGGTCGACCTGGCGATCGCCGGGCGCCAGCTGGGCTGGCTGGCTCAGCAGGACTTCCTGGCACTGCTGGAGCGTGCGCACCAGTTGGCGTCGGAGCACTACGCCGGTTGGCAGGAGTATGCCCGGGGTCTCTATGCAGGATTTTCGTTCTTCATGGGGGAAACCCCTGAGCGCGAAGCGTTTCTGGCCAGCTTCCGCCAGGCGCTGGTGGCCTGGCTGTCGGGCGCTCCGCCCCTCGCCGGCACCTGGGCTAGCCTGGATTTCCCGGGTGCGCGTCCCCGCCATTGGGCACCGCTTCACATCGATACCTTGCCGGGAGATGGACGAACCCTGCACTGATCGTCGCGAAACAGCAGAAAAAAACGCCAAAAAATTGTCCTGATCTATCGTCAGATCGGATAATTTTGGCTAGTATCGTGTTGATCTTTCGTCAGGCCTCCCATCAAGAAGGAGGCCGAATTGTCAAACTTGCAGCTGAGGGGCGTTATGGTAGTGACACGAATGCGTCACTTCCACAGCGGCTCTTGGGCGCCGGCAGGCCGTCAGCCAGGCCGGTTCAGGGAATGAGGTGTGTGTCGCATGAGCGTCGCCCAGACAAGCCGCGTGACAGCGGCGATGGTGTTGCTTGGCCTGCTGTCAGGCTGTGCGGCATCGAACTACCAGAATACTGCCGATAACGACTACTTTTCCCGCGATATGCCGAGCCTGGCCGAACGCGCCGCCTCGCGCATGTCCCCGCTGGAGGACCCAGCGGCAGGGGGAAGCTTCCTTGAAGATCCCGCCGCTGCCATCCGCGAGGCGCTGATGGCGGAGCACGATCGCTGGGCGGGTACGCCCTATCGTTTTGGCGGCACCGGCATGAGCGGCATCGACTGCTCGGCGCTGGTGCAGAACATCTTCAGCGACGCCTTCCAGGTGCAGCTGCCGCGCACCACCGGCAGTCAGGTCCATACCGGCGAACCGATCACACGTGATCAGCTGTCTCCCGGCGACCTGGTGTTCTTTCGTCCTCCGGGCAACCGCCACGTCGGCATCTACGTCGGCCAGGGTCGCTTTCTGCACGCCTCATCGTCGCGCGGTGTGATGATCTCCAAGCTGGACAACAGCTACTGGCGCCGCTACTACTGGCAGGCGCGTCGACCGCTGGAACCCACCCGGTTGAGCATGCGCCAGTTCGCCTACAGCCCGGCGGGCATGGGCGGCTGAAGCGTCCTCGGCGCCATCGACGTCGCCACCAGAACGGGGCGAGCCTTTCACTGGGCTCGCCCCGTTTGCGTTGGGTAGCCTTGGGCTTGGTTGGCGAGGCTTCGGCCAGTCCTTGGCGAGCCTTCGGCGCCTCCAGGGCTACAACGAGTCGCGTTGCGACAGGGCGTAGTCGATAAAGGCGCGCTCGGCGCGTGACAGGTAGCCCTGGGGCTGCCAGGCCAGCGACAGGGTCAGCCAGGCGGCGGGGTCAAAGGGCACCGCCGACAGGTCATCTTCCTCGATCACCCGGCGCAGAAAGGTGGTGATGCCAAAGCCCTGGCGGACGATGGCCTTGGTCAGCGGGATCAGATTCGACTGGAACGTCAGGCGGGGCTGGATATCCAGCCGTCGGGCCATGGCGTCGACAAACTCGCGGTGAAAATAGCCGTCCTGAAACAGCACCAGCGGCTCGCTCAGAAAGGCTTCCGGAGTCACGCTGTGGCGTGCCGTGAAGGGATGGTCCCGGGGCGTGCAGACCACCATCTCGGCACGTAGCAGGGCCTCGGTTTCCAGTTCGCAGGTACTGCCATCCTCGACCACGATTCCCAGGTCTAGCTCGCGGGCCTTGATCATTGCCTGCAGTCGGCGGGCGCCCGCCTCGATCACCGTCATGCGGATGCCAGGGTGGCGTGCGGCAAAGCCCATCAGCAGCGGCGGCAGATAGTAGGAGCCCAGCATCGAGGGGATGCCGATGCGCACTTCGCCCTTTACCAGGCCGTTGAGTTCCTTCAGCGCCAGTTCGGTGGCACTGGCGTCGGCGAGTAGCCGTCGGGCATGTTCCAGTAGCACCTCACCTTCTGGTGTCAGTCGAACACGCCGATCATGGCGTTCGAACAGACGAGTGTCGAGGCGTCGCTCCAGGCCTGCGATGGTCTGGCTGACGGCGGACTGGGCGATGTGACGGGCGCGGGCGGCGGCGCTGAAGCCGCCGTGGTCCACCACCGCGACAAACAGCGACAGCGAGCGCAGGTCAAAGGGTAGCGACATAAGGGAATGTGATGGATAGCATCATGTTCTTCTGTTGGTGTGATGGTAGTGAAGCATGGAAGATGGGCGAGGCCAACCGGAGACCGCCATGATTCACGCCAATACCCCTGCCTGGCGCAGGGCGACCCTCGCTCTGTGTCTGGGCTCGATGCTGGTATTCATCAACCTCTACGCCCCCCAGCCATTGCTGCCGCTGCTGCGCGATACCCATGAGGCTTCGACCCTGAAGGTGGGCCTGGTGATGTCGCTTGCCACCCTGACCCTGGCGCTCTCGTTGCTGGTCTATGGGCCCTTGTCCGACGCCATCGGGCGGGGCGGTATCATGCGTGCGAGCCTGTCGGTGGCAGCTGTCGCGACACTGTTGGCGGCATTTGCGCCTGGGCTCGACTGGCTGCTGGTCGCTCGCGTGCTGCAGGGGGTCGCCCTGGGAGGGCTGCCGGCGGTGGCGATCGCCTGGATGGGCGACGAGTTCTCGCCGGAGGCGATGAGTCGAGCCGTGGGGCTCTATATCGCGGCCAATACCCTGGGCGGTATCGGTGGTCGCGTGCTGGGAGGCGTCATCGGTGAATGGTATGGCGTCCAGGCGAGTTTCGTGGCGATTGGCGGTTTGACCCTGGTGGGCGTGGCGGTGTTCTGGTGGCTGCTGCCGGCGGCCCGTGCCTTTGCGCCTCAACCCTTTCGAGTGGGGCACGCCTGCCGCCAGATGCGTGGCCACCTGGCCAACCCATGGCTGCTGTCGGCCTATCTGATCGGTGGTCTCAACTTCCTGGTGTTCATCAACCAGTACAGCTACATGACCTTTCGTCTGGCCGAGGCACCCTTTGCTCTCGGGCCCCGCTGGCTGGGCCTGCTGTTTCTGACCTACCTGGGCGGCACTCTGGGCTCGACGCTATCTGCCAGGGTCGTCGCCAGAGCGGGAGCGCCCGCCACCATGGGGTTGGGCGTTGTCATCATGATGCTGGCGCTGGGTCTGTCCCTGATACCGATGCTCGCCGTCATCATTGCCGCCTTGACCCTCAGCGCCTTCGGCTTCTTTCTGTGCCACGCCACCGCCTCGGGCTGGGTCGGTCGCCAGGCCCGCGAAGGACGAGGCGGCGCATCGGCGCTCTATCTGGTGTTCTACTACCTAGGGGCGAGTCTCGGGCCGCTGTGGCTCGAGCCGTTCTGGCTGTGGCGGGGCTGGCCTGGGGTGGTGGCGGCCAGCTGGCTGGTGCTGGCGACCACGGGCTGGCTGTCCTGGCGGCTAGGAAAGCGGCTGCAGCGTGCACAACACCAGTGCGTCGTCGAGCGTCGACTCGAACACGTATGAGTCCGCTACTGCGACGCGGTTGCCGATAGGTTGCAGATGCGTTGCAGAGACCGATCGACCTTGGCTCGCACCAGGGTCGATCGGTGTGGCATGACGTTGCTGTCAGCGCCGCGCCCTAGGACGCTGCGGACTGCTCTGGCGCCTCGTGGGGCATGGCTTCGTCTCCCCAGATTTCCTTTAGCCGGTCAGGGCGGCCGCAGGAGTTCTTGTAGAAGGTGTAGCGCACCTTGTTCTTCTGGTAGTAGTCCTGGTGTTCATCCTTGGTGGCATAGAAGGTGCCAGGATCTTCGATGGTGGTCTCGATCGGCTGGTCGAAGCGCTCGGCGATGTCCGCCTTGCTGGCCTCGGCCAGTTCACGCTGCTCGTCGTTCAAGGGCAGCAGGGCAGAGCGATAGGAATCTCCCACATCGCAGAATTGGCGGTTGGCGACGAAGGGATCGATATTGCGCCAGAAGACGTAGAGCAGATCCTGGTAGCTCACTTTGTCGCTGTCGTAGGTAATCTCGACGGCTTCGGCGTGCCCGGTTCCACCGGCGCCCACCTGTTCATAGGTCGGGTTTTCCGTGTTACCTGCTGCAAAGCCGGATATGGTGGCCTCGACACCATCGATCTTGTCGAAGGCTTCCTCGACACACCAGTAGCAGCCGCCAGCGAAGATGGCCTTCTCTTCGGCGGCGAGGGCGGGGGTCGTGGAAAGCACGGCACCAGTCAGCAGGCCGGCCAGCAGGAAGGTACGCTGATTGAAGGGATATCGCATTCGTAGGCTCCGTCAGGATGGCGTCATTGTAAGGTTCGAGTAGGGCAGTTCCCGGTTGGTTCAGTCATTGTGGCAGGCGCATCCTTACATGCGCTGTCGATAAGGGGATGATTTTTTGCATTTTCGGTCGTAAGGCTCGGTCGCCTGTGCGCGACTCAGGCAGACTGCTAATCTCGATTGCATCCCGATAGCCGGCCGCACAGCTCCTGGTAACGTCATCGTCTCGTCGCAGGACGGGCGCAGGACAACGGGTGCCGCTGCTGCTGGCCACGGCTACCTATCGATCATCGACCCGATCATCGACACCAGTTGACCTAGAAGGAGACGCGGGTGACCCGTAACAAATGGATCTTGCTGGCACTGATTGCCGTCGCCGTGGTGGCGTTCTTTGTCACCGGCGCCAACGAGGCCTTTACGCTGGACGCGATCAAGGCCCAGCAGGCGCAATTTCAACAGTGGTTCCACGAGGACCCCTGGACCGTGGCCGGTGGCTTCTTCGCGGTCTATATCGTGATGGCGGCGCTGTCGCTGCCTGGGGCGGGGTTGCTGACGCTGCTGGCGGGGGCCTTGTTCGGCTTCTGGATCGGTCTGGTGCTGGTGTCCTTTGCCAGTTCGCTGGGCGCGACCCTTGCCGCGGTGATCGCCCGGACCCTGCTGCGTGAGACGCTGGAGACGCGTTTTTCGCGCCAGCTGGCGCGAATCAACGGCGGCATCGAGCGCGAAGGCGCCTTCTACCTGTTCACGCTGCGGCTGATTCCGATCTTCCCCTTCTTCGTGATCAACCTGGTGGTCGGCCTGACCCGCATGCGTCTGTCCACCTTCTATTGGGTCAGCCAGCTCGGCATGCTGCCGGGTACCATGGTGTTCGTGAATGCTGGCCGGGAACTGGGTGAACTCGAGTCGCTGGCGGGCATCCTGTCGCCAGGGCTGATCCTGTCCTTTGTGTTGATCGGCTTGTTTCCCTGGATCGCCAAGGCCGTGGTGGCGGTGCTCAAGCGTCGCCGGCTCGCCGCCGAATACCAGTGCCCGTCGCGTTTTGACCGGGATATCGTCGTGATCGGTGCGGGCTCGGCGGGCCTGGTGGCAAGCTATATTGCTGCGGCGGTGAAGGCTAAGGTAACCCTGGTGGAGCGCCACCGCATGGGCGGCGACTGCCTCAATACCGGCTGTGTGCCGTCCAAGGCATTGATTCGCGCCGCTCGCGCCGCCGAGGACATTCGTCGGGCGCCGTCCTATGGTGTCAGCGCCGGTGAGCCAAGCGTCGACTTCGCCGCTGTGATGGGCCACGTCCATGGCGCCATCGCCGAGGTCGAGCCCCATGATAGTCCGGAACGTTATCGGGGCCTGGGCGTCGATGTGGTCGAAGGAGATGCCAGGCTGCTCGATCCCTGGCGGGTGCAGGTTGGCGAACAGGTGCTGACCACCCGTCACGTGATCATCGCCAGCGGTGCCCGCCCCAGAGTCCCGCCGTTGCCGGGGATCGAGGATATCGAGGTGCTGACCTCCGACAACCTGTGGGAGCTAAAGGCATTGCCGAAGCGCCTGGTGGTGCTTGGTGGTGGTCCGATCGGCAGTGAACTGGGCCAGAGCTTCGCCCGGCTGGGTAGCCAGGTCACCCTGGTGGAGATGGGCCCGCAACTCTTGCCACGCGAAGACGAGGACGTCGCCAGGGAGGCGGCTCAGGGGCTCGAGGCCAGCGGCGTGACGCTGTGCCTGTCGACCCGGGCGCTCAAGGTGGTGGCCGGTGACGGTGATCTCCATCGACTCGAGATCGAGGTCAACGAGGCAGGCGAGACACGTATCGAGCAACTGGAGTTCGATCAGTTGCTGGTGGCGGTGGGTCGACAGGCCAACGTCGAGGGGCTCGGGCTTGAAGAACTGGGCGTGGGCACTCGAGACAACGGCACCCTGGACGTGGATGGCGGGCTGCAGTCAGTGCTGCCGAATGTCTGGGCCTGTGGCGATGTGGTCGGGCCCTTCCAGCTGACCCATGCCAGCGCCCACCAGGCCTGGCACGCCACCGTCAATGCCCTGTTTGGCGAGTTCAAGCGCTTCAATGTGAGCTATCGGGCGCTGCCGGCGGTCACCTTCTGTGACCCGGAGGTGGCGCGAGTGGGGCTCAACGAGCGCGAGGCCGAGGAGCAAAAGGTGCCCTTCGAGGTCACCCGCTATTCCTTGTCCGAGCTCGACCGGGCCATCGCCGAGGGCGATACCACCGGATTCGTCAAGGTGCTGACCGTGCCGGGCAAGGATCGCATTCTCGGTGCCACCATTGTCGGTGCTGGCGCTGGCGAGATGCTGGCGGAGTTCACCCTGGCAATGACCCGCGGTATCGGACTGAACAAGCTGTTGGGGACCATCCACCCGTACCCGACCCATTCGGAAGCCGTAAAGGCCGCCGCCGGGGTGTGGAAGAACGCGAACAAGCCCGAGCGGGTCCTGGGGTATCTGGAGCGTTACTTCAATTGGCGGCGAGGCGGGGGAGGCGACGCCGATTCCTCAAGCCAGCCGGTGACGGGAGACAGAGCCGGTGCGAGCCCCGAGCGACACGAAGCATCGTCGCTGTCCTCTGCCCAGTCCAACGACTGAGCGAGCCGCCCAGGCAGTAGCCTGGACCTGAAGACACAAGCGGTGGGCCCTGGCCCGCCGCTTGTGCTTTCCTTCTACCGAATCGACGTTTTACTGCTGACGAGACTTTTATGCTGGATCGCTGGACCATGCCCAGAACCCAGGCGCCCCTGGCGCCTCTGGTCAAGATGCTGGAGCGCTGCAAGGTGACGCCTGATCAGGTCACTCTGGTGGGTTTTCTTATCGGCTTGCTGGCGCTGCCGCTGCTGGCCGTTCAGGCCTATGGATGGGCGCTGGCGGCGATCCTCCTCAATCGACTCGCCGATGGCCTGGACGGGGCGCTGGCGCGCCGTCGGGGTACGCCCAGCGATGCCGGGGGATTTCTCGATATCGGGCTGGACTTCGTCTTCTACGCCGCCGTGGTGCTCGGTTTTGCCCTGGCCGACAGCGAGCGCAATGCCTTGCCGGCAGCGCTGCTGCTGTTTGCCTTTATCGGCACCGGGACGTCCTTTCTGGCCTTCGCCATCATGGCGGCGCGCCATGATCTCGAGCGCCCACGCTTCCAGCGCAAGGCCTTCTACTATCTGCACGGCCTGACCGAAGGTACCGAGACCGTGCTGGCGCTGGTGGCCTTTTGTCTGTGGCCGGCGCACTTTCCTGTACTGGCAGGGCTGTTCGCCGCGGCCTGTCTGCTGACCACCGCCACTCGGCTATGGGGCGGCTATCATACCCTCAGGGCAATCGAGCGAGGCGCTGGCGCCGAGGACAGAAGCTGATTCCGGTCGAGGTTAGCGAGGCGAGGGGTCTTTCATCAGACGTGATACTCAGACACGCGAAAGGGCAGCCTGGGCTGCCCTTTCTTTTGACCATGCCGGCTCTTGATCCTGCTGGCACTTGATTTTGCCAGCTTAAGATCATGCCGGCACTTGATCATGCATGCTCGTGGTGCTTCCGACGAGCGTAGCGCTGATCAGTGCTCGTGGCCGCCTTCGCCGTGCACGTGGCCGTGCTCGATTTCTTCCTGGCTGGCTTCACGGACTTCTGCGATCTCGACGTCGAAGTTCAGGTTCTGGCCGGCTAGCGGGTGGTTGCCGTCGACGGTGACGGTGTCGCCTTCGACCTGGGTCACGGTGACCATCAGCGGACCGCCCTGGGTCTGCGCCTGGAACTGCATGCCCGGCTCGATGCTCTCGACACCCTGGAAGGCGTCACGCGGCACTTCCTGGACCAGCTGCTCCTGTACTTCGCCGTAACCTTCGGCGGGGGCAACCTTGGCGTTGACCTTGTCGCCGGCGGCCTTGCCTTCGAGTTCCTTTTCCAGACCCGGAATGATGTTGCCGGCGCCGTGGAGGTAGGTCAGCGGCTCGCGGCCTTCCGAGCTGTCCAGCACTTCACCTGCATCATTGGTCAGGGTGTAGTGGAACGCGACAACGGAATTTTGCGCAATTTGCATTGATGAACCTTTGGTGAGTGCGTGTGAGGACGCATGGTAACGCGTGGGTGCTGGGGCTGTCAGGGGCGTGGGACATTTTTCACCTTGTGTGGTCATATCCTGAACGGTATTCACGCGCGCCCTCTGCCACCTTCGGGTTGTTGCGCAGTATCGGTGGTGGGGATACCCTCTTGTGAGATTTTTCGATTCTGCCTTTCACGCTTTTCTTGCGGAGCTGAACATGACGCTATTTGTGATCTGGGTGCTGGCCTTTGCGGTACTGCTGGCGGTGATGATCAAGGCCTGGGACAAGGGCCTGAGCTGTGCCCTGGGCAGCCTGCTGCCGGCGGTGCTGCGCAGTGACGATGACCAGTGGATCTGGTGCCCCGCCCTTGCCGTGCTGGGGGCCACGGCTATCGTCTTCCCCATCGATATGCTGATGACACTGCTGGTGATCGGCATCATCGCCCTGGTGGGCTGCAAGCTTGGCTGCTGGGTGATGGGCAAGATCCACTAAGCGGTGAAGCCGTGCATCACCTGGCCTTTGCCGGGTGATCACCGAAATGGCCTCATCGAAAGGGCCCTGAGGCGGATACGTCTCAGGGCCCTTTGCATGTAACGCAGAGATGTTTGCGGGGGAGCGAAGTGCTGTTGTCGCTTACAAGTACAAGCCCCTTTCTCGAGCGCTTTCGTCAAGCCCTCAGTAGGGGGCAACACTCTGACGTGAACCGCTGCCGATCAGGCGAACACGCTGCCCCACCTGGAAGGCTTGGTCTGCCTTCTGCACGACGACCACGGTCTGGCCGCTGTCCTTGCGAATCTCCATCTCCCAGGCGTCGGTGCGGTTGACGCCTTTCTCGATCTGGTTGCCGGCTACGGCGCCACCGATGGCACCTGCGGCGGTGGCGATGGTGCGACCGGAACCGCCGCCGACCTGGTTGCCGAGCAGGCCACCGATCACCGCGCCACCACCGGTGCCGAGGATGCCGCCGGCGGAGCTTTCACCCTGGATCTGGACGCGACGCAGGGCGGTGATGGTGCCGAACTGCACGTTCTGGGCGGTCTGTGCCTGGTTGCCGGAATAGACGTTGCCCGAGTACTGATTGGTGGCGGTGCAGCCGGCAAGCACCACGACGCTCAGCGCCAGGACAGGAAGGATGGATGTTTTCATGGCGATTCTCCTTGAATGTCTTCTGCGCCGCATTCTGAACGCATCGGTTCGGGTCACATTCGCTTGTAGTGGTACCGCACCAAAGTTCGCAAACGCTGTTCGAAAATAGTGTAACGCCTGTTTAGAGGCTTTGACAGGGCGATGGTTCCCCGGATCCAACGATGATCGGGTCTCGTCCGTCCCATGGTGGCCGTCCGCCTGTCGCCCTTGTCGCCCCGCGACTGCCACTGAGTCGCGCCGACAGCGCTTTCCTGACATTCATCATATGCCGAACCGGACCTGCCAGGCCAATGGGCATCGGAGGGAGTCGCATTGCTGCAGTTGTCGGACTCGCTGGAGCCAGACGTGTTAGGGCTTGTCTGAAAAGTGCCTGCGCTCGGTAATACGGCGTTAAAAATCGGATCAACATGCTCATTTACACCCCGTAAACTGCGCTTTCTCACCGATTTTTGCCTTGTCTAACCTTCGCTCGTCGACCTTTCGGACAGCGCCTAGTTCGAGCGTAGGCTCTTGCCAGGGAAGAAGGGAAGGCTGGCTTGGCAGGGCAAGGTCACGGACAGCAAAAAAGGGAGGCCAACGGCCTCCCTTTCTCACAGTCACAGGGCTCAGTGTCCGGGCTCAGTGACTGGGTGCCGCTGGCCCGCGATACTCAGCCGAACTGGTTCATGGTGTTGTCCTTGCCGCCGGCCTTGAGCGCCGCGTCGCCGTGGAAGAACTCCTTGTGGTCGTCACCGATATTGGAGCCGGCCATGTCCTGGTGGCGAACGGTGGCGATACCCTCGCGGATCTCGCGGCGCTGCACACCCGCCACGTAGGCCAGCATGCCCTCGTCGCCGAAGTAGCCCTTGGCCAGGTTGTCGGTAGACAGGGCGGCCGTGTGGTAGGTCGGCAGGGTGATCAGGTGGTGGAAGATGCCTGCCTCGCGGGCGGCGTCACGCTGGAAGTTGCGCGTCCACTCGTCGGCCAGTTGGCCAAGCTCAGTGTCGTCGTAGCGTGCGTTCATCAGGTCGGCACGCTCGTAGGCGGAGACGTCCTTGCCTTCGGCTTCCCAGGCGTCGAACACCTGCTGGCGGAAGTTCAGCGTCCAGTTGAACGACGGCGAGTTGTTGTAGACCAGCTTGGCGCTGGGCACCGCCTCGCGGATGCGGTTGACCATGCCGGCGATCTGGCCGACGTGGGGCTTTTCGGTCTCGATCCACAAAAGATCGGCACCGTTCTGCAGGCTGGTGATGCAGTCCAGCACCACCCGGTCTTCGCCGGTGCCAGGCTTGAACTGATAGAGGCCGGAGGCGAGACGCTTGACCTTGACCAGCTTGCCGTTCTGCTTGATCACCACGTCGCCGTTGTCGATATCGGAGGCCGAGGAAATCTCTTCACCGTCGAGGAAGCTGTTGTACTGATCGCCCAGGTCGCCTGGCTCGTTGGTGACCGCGATCTTCTGGGTCAGGCCGGCACCCAGGGAGTCGGTACGGGCCACGATCACCCCATCATCCACGCCCAGTTCAAGGAAGGCGTAACGTACGGCGTTGATCTTGGCGATGAAGTCCTCGTGGGGCACGGTGACCTTGCCGTCCTGGTGGCCGCACTGCTTCTCGTCGGACACCTGGTTCTCGAGCTGGATACAGCAGGCACCGGCCTCGATCATCTTCTTGGCCAGCAGGTAGGTGGCCTCGGCGTTGCCGAAACCGGCGTCGATGTCGGCGATGATCGGCACGATGTGCGTTTCGTGGTTCTCGATCTGGTTGGTCAGATCGTCGACCTTGGCGCTGTCACCGGCTTCCTTGGCTTCTTCTCGGGCACGGAACAGGTGGTTGAGCTCCCAGGTGTCGGCCTGGCGCAGGAAGGTGTAGAGCTCCTCGATCAGCGATGCCACGCTGGTCTTCTCGTGCATGGACTGGTCGGGCAGCGGACCGAACTCGCTGCGCAGGGCGGCGACCATCCAGCCGGACAGGTAGAGGTAGCGGCGCTTGGTGTTGCCAAAGTGCTTCTTGATGGAAATCAGCTTCTGCTGACCGATGAAGCCGTGCCAGCAGCCCAGTGACTGGGTGTAGTTGGTGGTGTCGGCGTCGTAGGCGGCCATGTCCTCGCGCATGATGGCGGCGGTGTAGCGAGCGATGTCGAGACCGGTGCGGAAACGGTTCTGCACGCGCATGCGGGCGGCGCTTTCCGGATCGATGTTGTCCCACTTGCCGCGCTGGGCTTCACGAAGCTGGGTCAGGGTCTTCAGTTCTTCACGAAAGGTCATGATCGGGCCGTCCTGATGTTGAATCGACTGTTTGGTTCGACGTTCTGATACGACTTGCCTGGCATCCATGGTGAGGGGCGGTGTCGGGGCGGTCGCTTTCGACCGGCCTTTGGCTCCAGTGGCTTGCAGGCTCTTGCGGTTGGCGTCATTGCAAGAGGATCGACTGCTGGCCATGCCATGCTGCACCTGCGAAGTGTAGTCAGGTTCCTGCACCTTGGCCGAGAAGTCTTTACGGCCTTGGTCGAATCTTGGCGGAACGGTAGAGGTCGACTACAAAGTGAGCGATCTGACTCGCCATCGAGGTCTGTCCGCTGCGCCATGGTTGTGACTATGGCCCACAGCGGCGGGGGTTCGCCATTGGTACTTGGGGGGACAAGGCGTTGTAGTCCGACTACAGGAAAGCGCCGTAGAGGCACATTCCTGTAGTCGAGTTTCCTGAACGGAGGAGTTGACGGAGAGGTCAGTCGTTCAGGGAGAGGGTCATATTGCGATGCGGAATGCCGGCGTCGAGGAAGATATCTCCCTCGGCGCGGAAGCCCAGGGCTTCGTAGAAACCGAGCGCATGGGTCTGGGCGGCGAGCTCGACGCTCGAGTGACCACGCTGTCGCGCAGCCTCGATGGTGGCGCGCATCAGCGCCACGCCGACGCCGAGTCCCCGGGCTTCGGCAAGCACCGCCACGCGACCGATATGGCCATCGGGCAGCAGTCTCGCCGTACCCAGTACACGCTCGTCCTGGCTCGCCAGGAAATGCAGGCAGTCAGGATCGAGGCCGTCCCACTCTTCCTCGATCGGCACCTGTTGTTCGATGACGAAGACGCGATAGCGAATGTCACCGGCCGCTTCGCCAAGTTGTTCCCAGCTTCCCTGTTCGATCACCACCTCAGGCATCGTCGTCCTCCATGTCGTCGACCGGCCAGCCAAGGCTGCCGGCGTCGAACAGCCGTGTCAGCACCTCGGCGGCGCCGGGGTAGTCGAGCAGCGAGGCGTCGAACTCGCCGCGGTTGGCGATCTCGCGGGCCAGCGCCAGATCGCAGTCGATGCCGTCGCCGTCGGCAAACAGGGTGGCCCGGTCGTCCGCCAGGGCGTGCCAGGCGAAGCGAGAGCCCGGCGCGGCCACCAGCACCTCGCCTTCCTGTAGTGCAGCGACAAGCTCGTCTGGCGCCGTCGGTGTCTCGCTGGGCTCGAGCTGGTCCACGTACTTGGGCTGGGTCATCACCCGGCCGAACCACTGGGCCATCTGGGCTGGATCGTCCAGGGTCTCGAGGATCAACTGGCGCATGCGTGACAGCGCCGCCTGATCGAGTTCGCCCGGGTCCTCGGCCGGGGTCATGCCGGCATCGCCGTAGCGGCGAGAGGGGGGTTGCTGCTCACCCAGGTAGTCGGCGAAGGAGGTGATCGCCTCGTCCGCCGAGGGGGCGCGAAAGCCCACCGAGTAGGTCATGCAGTCATCGCTCTGGCTGACCCCGTGGTGCGCCCAGCCGGGGGGCAGGTAGAGCATGTCGCCGGGCTCCAGCACCCAGTCCTGATCGGCGTTGACCTCGAAGGTCTCGAGGATGCGCAGGTCGATGCCGCGCAGGATCGGGGCGTCATCGGCCACCTTGCCGCCAAGCTGCCAGCGGCGCTGACCACTGCCCTGGAGCAGGAAGACATCGTACTGGTCCAGGTGCGGGCCGACGCTGCCGCCTGGCGGCGCGTAGCTGACCATGATGTCATCCAGGCGCCAGCGCGGCAGAAAGGTGAAGTCCTCCAGCAGGGCGGCGACCTCCGGCACATAGTGATCCACCGCCTGTACCAGCAGGGTCCAGTCGCGCTCCGGCAGGCGGGCGAAGGTGGCCTCGTCGAAGGGGCCGTGGCTGACCTGCCAGGGTCCGTCGGGGCCCTGTTCCTCGACCAGGCGTGCCTCGATATTGTCCTCGCAGGCGAGCCCGGCCAGTTCGTCTGGCGTCAGCGGGTTGTCGAAGTCGGGAAAGGCGCCACGGATCAGCAGAGGTTGCTGCTGCCAGACATCGCGCAGGAACTCTGCCGATGTCAGGCCGCCCAGCAGGGTGAGGGGGGTATCAGTTGACATGAGGAATCCTGATGGTGATTGGGAGTAGCGGGCTCGGTATCGGCCCCGGCCCCGAAGAGAGGGCTCCAGAAACGCCTCACCCCACCGATTGGCGGGGTGAAGCGGGGTTCTGTCAGCGGCTCCGGCTCAGTGCTGCGGCAGGGCGCGAGCCTGCTCGACGGCATTGCCGATGTAGTTGCCGGGGGTCAGCTGCTTGAGCTCTGCCTTGACCTCGTCGGGCAGTTCCAGGCCATCGATGAAGGCGGCGAAACCGGCCTGGTCGATGCGCTTGCCGCGGGTCAGCTCCTTCAACTTTTCGTAGGGCTTCTCGATGCCGTAGCGACGCATCACCGTCTGGATTGGCTCGGCCAGTACTTCCCAGCTGGCGTCCAGGTCCTCGGCCAGACGCTGGGGGTTGGCCTCGAGCTTGCCGATACCCTTCAGCGAGGCCTGGTAGGCGATCAGGCCGTAGGCCAGGCCGACGCCCAGGTTGCGCAGCACGGTGGAGTCGGTCAGGTCACGCTGCCAACGGGAGATCGGCAGCTTCTGGGCCAGGTGGGCGAGGATGGCATTGGCCAGGCCCAGATTACCCTCGGAGTTCTCGAAGTCGATCGGGTTGACCTTGTGCGGCATGGTCGAGGAGCCGATCTCGCCGGCCACGGTGCGCTGCTTGAAGTAACCCAGCGAGATGTAGCCCCAGACGTCACGATCGAAGTCGATCAGGATGGTGTTGAAGCGACACACAGCATCGAACAGCTCGGCGATATAGTCGTGGGGTTCGATCTGGGTGGTATAGGGATTGAAGGTCAGGCCCAGGCCTTCGACGAAGGTGCGAGCGTTGGCTTCCCAGTCGATGTCCGGGTAGGTGGCCAAGTGGGCGTTGTAGTTGCCCACGGCGCCGTTGATCTTGCCCAGTACCTCGGCGCTTTCGATCTGCTTGAGCTGGCGGCGCAGACGGTAGGCCACGTTGGCCATTTCCTTGCCCAGGGTGGTGGGGCTGGCGGTCTGGCCATGGGTGCGCGACAGCATTGGCACGGCAGCGTGCTCTTCGGCCAGACGGGCGATCTCGTCGGCCACCTGGCGCATGGTCGGCAGCAGGCTGTCGAGGCCATCGCGCAGCATCACGCCGTAGGACAGGTTGTTGATGTCCTCGCTGGTGCAGGCGAAGTGCACGAACTCGGTGACGGCATGCAGCTCTGCATTGTCGGCAATGGCTTCCTTGATCCAGTACTCGACCGCCTTGACGTCGTGGTTGGTGGTGCGCTCGATGTCCTTGATGCGCGCCGCGTCGGCTTCGCTGAAGTTCTTGACCAGGCCATCCAGGAAGGCTGTGGCGGTGGCCGACAGCTCCGGCACCTCGGTGATCTGCGGGTGCGCGGCCAGGCGCTCCAGCCAGCGGATCTCGACGATGACGCGGGCGCGGATCAGGCCAAATTCGCTGAAGTGTTCGCGCAGTGATTCGGCCTTGCTGCCGTAGCGACCGTCGACGGGAGAGAGGGCGGTGAGAGCGGAGAGTTGCATGGCGGTTTTCCGGTACGGGTAGGAAAGGAAGATCGAGCGATCAGAGGGTGTCCAGGGCGCGCTTGAGGCTGCCCCGCTGGAAGATCAGCTTCCAGCGACGTCCGCCCTGCTGGTGCCACAGCAGGCCGAAGCGAATGCCGGAGAGCAGGCAGGCGCGGACCCGCTCCGGCATCATCCGGCTTTGCAGCAGCGAAGGGTCGCCCTGGACCACGATTCGGTTCTTGAAGGTGGAAAGCGTCTGCTGGTAGGCCTCGCCGAGGCTCGCCACGACGTTCTCGTGGGTCGGACCGAAGTGTTCGGCCTGGCCCTGGATACGGGTCAGGTGGGTGCCGAGCGCGTCCATCATGTCGGGCTGGGTGCGCAGCTTGTTCATCAGCAGCATCAGGCTGAAGCCGTAGCGCATCACCACCGGGTTGGCCTGGCGTCGGCCGAGCACTGCCTCCAGGGTCTCGAGCCCCAGGCGCAGATTGTTGGGATGCCCGCCATAGATGGATTCGAAGGTTGGCGGGTTGGTTTCCAGGGTGGCGGTGATCTGGGTGTCCCAGGCGCGGCTGTCGACCTGGCCGGTGCGCGCCAGCTCGTCGACCAGATGGGCGGCCTGAAATACGCCGGCCAGGGCGATCGCCTGGCGAGCCGCCGGGGACTCGGGGGCGCGGTGGATAGGTACCGAATCGGTCATGCCGCTCGCTCCTCGGCGTTCCAGGTGGACCGGATGACGCCGCCGCCGAGGCAGACGTCACCGTCGTAGATGACCAGCGATTGGCCCGGTGTCACGGCTCGCTGTGGGTCGTCGAAGTGTACCGCGACGCCGCCATCGGCCCGGGTCGTCAGCGTGCATGGCACGTCGTCCTGACGATAGCGGGTCTTGGCGCTGAAGCGCCCCTCGGCGCAAGGCGGCTCACCGGCGACCCAATCCATCGCCTCGGTGGCCAGGCTGTCGGTGTACAACAGAGGGTGATGCTTGCCTTGAACCGCGATCAGCACGTTGCGCTCGAGGTCCTTGCCGGCCACGTACCAGGGGTCTTCCGAATAGTTGGCGAGACCGCCGATGCCGAGGCCCTGGCGCTGGCCCAGGGTGTAGTACATCAGGCCCATGTGATCGCCGATGACGTCGCCGTCCGGTGTCTCGATGGTCCCCGGCTGGGCCGGCAGGTACTGCTTGAGAAAGTCGCTGAAGCGGCGCTCGCCGATGAAGCAGATACCGGTGGAGTCCTTCTTCTTTGCGGTAACCAGATCGTGCTGTTCGGCGATGGCGCGAACCTCGGGCTTTTCGATCTCGCCCACCGGGAACAGGGTGCGCGCGATGGCGGCTTCCGGCACGGCGTGCAGGAAGTAGCTCTGGTCCTTGTTGCCGTCGAGTCCCTTGAGCAGTCGCGGGCGGCCGTCGCGCTCGCCGCGGCGAACATAGTGACCGGTGGCGATCATCTCGGCGCCGAGCATCTCGGCGTAGTCGAGGAACACCTTGAACTTGATTTCGCGGTTGCAAAGGATATCGGGATTCGGTGTGCGTCCGGCCTTGTACTCGGCGAGGAAGTGCTCGAACACGTTGTCCCAGTACTCGGCGGCAAAGTTGGCCGTGTGCAGGGGAATGTCGAGCTTCTTGCACACCGCTTCGGCGTCCGCCAGGTCTTCCATGGCGGTGCAGTATTCGGTGCCGTCGTCCTCATCCCAGTTCTTCATGAACAGCCCTTCCACCTGATAGCCCTGTTGGATCAGGCGGAGGGCGGAAACGGAGGAATCGACGCCGCCGGACATGCCGACGATGACTTTGCCGGTGGACGCTGACATAACGACTCTCGGAGTGGTGGGGCAAATGGGCGGTGATTATACACGAATTGCACCCGTCAACCGAAGCCTCAGCGTTCGTGCAGCACCTCCATCGGGAAGGTCTTGCCGGCCAGGGCGTCGCGGATGCGCTTGATCACCAGTGGGCTGCGCAGGCGGCCCTCGCGCTCCAGCGCCTCGACGTCCTCCAGGGTCAGCCAATGGATGGCCATGATATCCCGGTCCAGTTCGGTGCCCAGGTGGGCCAGCGCCATGCCAAAGAAGGCGTGGCTGTGGAAGGTCTTGCCGTCCGGGGCCTCGTACACGTACATGCCCAGGTAGTCGGTGATGCCGACCCGCCAGGCGGTCTCTTCGGCGACCTCGCGCAGGGCGCCGTCGCGGATGCGCTCACCGGGTTCCAGGTGGCCAGCGGGCTGGTTGAACAGGGTATGGGGGCCGCCACGGTCTTCTTCCACCAGCAGGAAACGACCGGCTCGTTCGACCACCGTGGCCACGGTCACGTAGGGGGTCCAGCGCATTATCGGCGTCTCCTTGTTGTAGGGGCTGAGCCCCGGGGGCGCTTTGGCGCGTGCAGCGTCTGGCGCTGCCATTGTCCCGGGGCCAGGCCGTCGAGCCGCCAGGGGCCGATGGCGACGCGTACCAGCCTCAGCGTCGGGTGGCCCACATGGGCGGTCATCCTGCGCACCTGGCGATTGCGCCCCTCGCTGATGGTCAGCTCCAGCCAGCAGGTAACGGGATGGCGCTTCGGGTCCAGCGGTGGCGTGCGCTCGGGCAGCCCGCTGGTCGTCAATCGCCGGACCTTGGCCGGCCGGGTGGGTCCATCGTTGAGAGTGACCCCTTCGGCGAGCGCCTTCAAGGCCCGATCGTCCGGCTGTCCCTCGACGAGCACTCGATACGTCTTCGGCTGCTTGTGGCGCGGGTGGCTGATACGATGAATCAACTCGCCATCGTCACTGAGCAACAACAGGCCTTCGGAATCGTAGTCGAGGCGGCCGGCCGGATAGATGTCCGGCACGTCGATCAGCGAGGCCAGGGTATTGCGTCCCTGGTCATCGGTGAACTGGGACAGCACCCGATAGGGCTTGTGCAGCAGATAAAGTTGACTCATGGGCGGGCTCGATGATCTGGCTCGGAAGGCGTGGCGGCGGGCCGTTTAGGCCTTTTCCAAAGATTGTCGACAAAGCCTACTCCGGGCGCGGGGGGTAATGCTATACTCCGCGCTCCACTGAATAGACCTGACAGGGGAGTTCTCAATGGGTTTCCAGAAAATTGTCGTCCCTGAGGGCGGCGAAAAGATCACCGCCAACGCCGACAACAGCCTGAACGTACCGAATAATCCGATCATTCCCTTCATCGAGGGTGACGGTATCGGTGTCGACGTGACCCCGGCGATGAAGATCGCCATCGACGCCGCTGTGCAGAAGGCTTACAACGGCGAGCGCAAGATCCACTGGATGGAAGTCTACGCCGGCGAGAAGGCCACCCACGTCTATGACGCGGACACCTGGCTGCCGGAAGAGACCCTGGAAGCGGTCAAGGACTACATCGTTTCCATCAAGGGCCCGCTGACCACGCCGGTCGGTGGCGGCATCCGTTCACTGAACGTGGCGCTGCGCCAGAAGCTGGATCTGTACGTCTGTCAGCGCCCGGTGCGCTGGTTCGAAGGCGTGCCGAGCCCGGTCAAGAAGCCTGCCGACGTCGACATGGTCATCTTCCGCGAGAACTCCGAAGATATCTACGCCGGCATCGAATGGAAGGCCGGTACCGCGGAAGCCGACAAGGTCATCAAGTTCCTGCGTGAAGAGATGGGTGTCACCAACATCCGCTTCCCCGAGAACTGTGGCATCGGCGTCAAGCCGGTCTCCATCGAAGGCACCAAGCGTCTGGTCCGTCAGGCCCTGCAGTACACCATCGACAACGACCGCGAGTCGCTGACCCTGGTGCACAAGGGCAACATCATGAAGTTCACCGAAGGCTCCTTCAAGGATTGGGGCTACGAGCTGGCCAAGGAAGAGTTCGGCGCCGAACTCCTCGATGGCGGCCCCTGGATGACCTTCAAGAACCCGAAGACCGGCAAGGACATCGTGGTCAAGGACGTCATCGCCGACGCCATGCTGCAGCAGATCCTGCTGCGTCCGGCCGAATACGACGTCATCGCCACCCTGAACCTGAACGGTGACTACCTGTCCGACGCCCTGGCGGCGGAAGTGGGCGGCATCGGCATCGCGCCGGGCGCCAACATCTCCGACACCACCGCCATGTTCGAGGCGACCCACGGCACCGCGCCGAAGTACGCCGGCCAGGACAAGGTCAACCCGGGCTCGCTGATCCTCTCCGCCGAGATGATGCTGCGCCACATGGGTTGGGTCGAGGCCGCCGATCTGGTGCTCAAGGGCGTGGAGAAGGCCATCAGCAAGGGCGAGGTCACCTACGACTTCCATCGCCTGATGGAAAACGCCACGCTGTTCAAGTGCTCCGAGTTCGGTCAGGCCGTCGCCGACAACATGTAAGCGACGTACCGATCGTCCGATGACAGCGTCTGGTGCCGGTGATCGCTATCGCCCGTACCGGCTGTTCATCGCGGCGCTCTGAAAAGGCCCTCGCCCGCTCGGGCGGGGGCTTTTTGCTTTGTACGTTTTTTGCGTGAAAGCGTCCGTCGGATTTCCGATAATGGGAGACGGAACGGAACCCTGCCGCGCCGCCGACGTCCAATGCTCGACGCGGGTGGGCGCAGGCACCCGATTGACAGTGTGAGGCCTATGTTCAACGCAAGAGAGGAGGATCCTGTCTGGATCCGCGCCCCCTTCGCCGGAATGACCCGTCCGCCCAGTGAGCCGGGCGAGCAGGATGACGGTGATCTGGCGACCCAGGAGGCTGACCCCGAGGTGGCCAGGCCACCCATGTATAAGGTTGTCTTGCATAACGACGACTTCACCCCCATGGAGTTTGTGGTGGAGGTGCTGCAGACCTTCTTCCATCTGGACAGCGAGACCGCCGTGCAGATCATGCTGACGGTCCACAGCCACGGAAAGGCAACCTGCGGTGTCTTTACCCATGACATCGCCGAGACCAAGAGCCATCAGGTCAACGAGTATGCGAGAGAGTGCCAGCATCCGCTGTTGAGCGATATCGAGGCAGCGGACTGAGACGGGTCGATATCGGATCGCCCTGACAGTGCTGCCGCTGGCGGCGACGAGTGGTCACAGATCCGCACAAGCCGGCCCCGCGTTAACGAGAGACGGCTGCTGCGTTGACGAAGAACTTGCAACGGCGCCATTTGTACCCGATGTTGATGGTGCCGGACCACAAAAGATCCGATGCAAGCCCTATGCGGCGAGAAGGGGACTGCCATGCTGAGCAAAGAACTTGAACTGACCCTGAACACGGCCTTCACCGTGGCGCGTTCCAAGCGCCATGAGTTCATGACCGTGGAGCACTTGTTGCTGGCGCTTCTGGATAATGCTTCAGCATCAGATGTGCTGCGTGCCTGTGGGGCCAATCTCGACAAGCTGCGGTCCGACCTGCAGGATTTCATCAATTCCACCACCCCGCTGATTCCGGAAGACCAGACCGAGCGCGAGACCCAGCCGACGCTGGGCTTCCAGCGAGTGCTTCAGCGGGCCGTGTTCCACGTGCAGTCTTCTGGCAAGAGCGAAGTGACCGGTGCCAACGTACTGGTTGCGATCTTCTCCGAGCAGGAGAGCCAGGCGGTCTACTTCCTCAAGCAGCAGAACGTGGCACGGGTCGATGCGGTCAACTACATCGCCCACGGGATCTCCAAGGTCACCGGCCACGGCCAGAGCCCGTCTTCGGCGGCTCCCGAGGCCGAGGACGCCGAGGAAGCCGGCAGCGAGGCCGGCGGCAATCCGTTGACCGGTTTTGCCACCAACCTCAACGAGCAGGCCCGCATGGGCAAGATCGACCCCCTGATCGGGCGTGATCATGAGCTCGAGCGGGTGGTGCAGATTCTGGCACGGCGGCGCAAGAACAACCCCTTGCTGGTCGGTGAGGCCGGCGTCGGCAAGACCGCCATCGCCGAGGGCCTGGCCAAGCGCATCGTCGAGGAAGACGTGCCCGATGTGATCGGCGACGCCGTGGTGTACTCGCTGGACATGGGCGCGCTGCTGGCGGGTACCAAGTATCGTGGTGACTTCGAGAAGCGCTTGAAGAGCCTGCTGGCGGAACTGCGCAAGCTGCCCAACGCCATCCTGTTCATCGATGAGATCCATACGGTGATCGGCGCCGGTGCGGCGTCCGGTGGAGTGATGGACGCATCGAACCTGCTCAAGCCGCTGCTGTCCTCCGGCGAGCTGCGCTGTATCGGCTCCACCACCTTCCAGGAATTCCGCGGTATCTTCGAGAAGGATCGTGCCCTGGCACGTCGTTTCCAGAAGGTCGATGTGATGGCCCCCTCGGTCGAGGACTCCATCAAGATCCTCAAGGGGCTGCGTTCACGCTTCGAGGAGCACCACCAGCTCAAGTACACCGACGCCGCGCTGGACAGCGCCGCGCGGCTGGCGGATCGCTACATCAACGACCGCTTCCTGCCGGACAAGGCCATCGATGTCATCGATGAGGCCGGTGCCCACCAGCGCCTGCTGCCGCCGGAAATGCGCGTGGACACCATCGACGTCGATCAGGTCGAGGCGGTGGTCGCTTCCATCGCGCGGATTCCGCCGAAGAGCGTGTCCAGCTCCGATCGCAAGCTGCTCGAGAACCTGGATCGCGATCTCAAGATGCTGGTGTTCGGTCAGGATGAGGCCATCGACAGCCTGGCGGCGGCGATCAAGCTGTCCCGCGCCGGGCTCAAGTCGCCGGACAAGCCGGTCGGCAGCTTCCTGTTCGCCGGCCCCACCGGCGTCGGCAAGACCGAGGTGGCGCGTCAGCTGGCCCATATCATGGGGGTCGAACTGCTGCGCTTCGACATGTCCGAGTACATGGAACGGCACACGGTATCGCGGCTGATCGGCGCACCTCCTGGCTATGTCGGCTATGACCAGGGTGGTCTGCTGACCGAGGCGGTCACCAAGCAGCCCCACTGCGTGCTGCTGCTCGACGAGATCGAGAAGGCGCACCCCGAGGTCTTCAACCTGCTGCTGCAGGTCATGGACCACGGTCGTCTGACCGACAACAACGGGCGCGAGGCGGATTTCCGTCACGTCATTCTGATCATGACCTCCAACGCCGGGGTCGAGATCGCGACGCGTCGCTCGATCGGTTTCCAGACCCAGGACCACTCCACCGATGCCATGGAGGCGATTCGCAAGACCTTCACGCCGGAGTTCCGCAACCGTCTGGATGGCATCATCCAGTTCGCGTCACTGGCCAAGCCTGTCGTACGCAATGTGGTCGACAAGTTCCTGGTGGAACTGCAGGCCCAGCTCGACGAGAAGCGGGTGCAGCTCGAGGTGGACGACGAGGCGCGCGACTGGCTGGCGACCATGGGTTACGACCCGGACATGGGCGCCCGCCCCATGGCTCGACTGATCCAGGAAAAGCTGAAGAAGCCCCTGGCCGAGATGATCCTGTTCGGCGATCTGGCCGAGCACGGTGGTCTGGTGCACGTCAGTCTGGAGGACGGAGAGCTTCACCTGTCCACCGACGTGGAGATGGCCGACGCGCCTTGAGCGTCGAGGCAGGCTTTGTGGGGTGTGGCCAAGCCTGAAGCCTGCCTGTTGGGCCTGCCTGCTGAGACTATCAGCAAGTTGGTTGCTTCGACTGGTCAGGAAGTGAAACTACGCGACGCCCCGTCAACGACGGGGCGTCGTCGTTTGTATCCAGCAGGGTCTGGACGGCAACAGCCGTGCGAGTCCCCGGTAGCGGGTCGTTGCCCGGCTTTTGGACGAGGCGGTGCCGCCCTGCTGCGTCAGGCAAAGCAGGGCTGGTGCTGCACCAGAGTCTTGCTGTCTTGCGAAAGGGGGCTGCGCTTGCCGGTGGGGTGGGGCGCGCCGCTAAGGCGCGTTACCGGCAAGTAGCGTCGGCGCTGAAGCGCTGACGCCGGCCGTTCTCAACGGGAACGGTAGACGATGCGACCCTTGGACAGGTCGTAGGGAGTCAGCTCGACCTTGACCTTGTCACCGGTCAGGATGCGGATGTAGTTCTTGCGCATCTTGCCCGAGATGTGGGCGGTCACCACGTGGCCGTTTTCCAGTTCGACCCGGAACATGGTGTTGGGAAGGGTGTCGACGACCACGCCTTCCATTTCGATATGGTCTTCGCGTGCCATATAGGCGAATCCTCGCTGGTGAAATCGAAAAGATGCCTGACCTTGAGGCGTCACTGCCGTTACTGTGGTCAGGATAGCGCGATATTCTGCCGGATGCAGAACCAGATGGCAAAGGCAGATGGCAGGTTAGCTCTCAAGGATAAGCAAAGTGCGCGATATTCTGCCGCTTTCCAGTATCCCCGGAAGCAGATGGCAGGTTAGCTCTCAAGGATAAGCAAGGTGTGCGATATTCTGCCGCTCTCTAGAGAGCAGAGAACGTGCTTGAGCTATCAGGTTGGGCGGTTACTCGCTGTCGATCGGTACCAGTCGTCGCCAGAGCCGGCCATCCAGGCGCTCGAGGGGCGAGAAGCTGCTCTTGTAGCTCATCTTGCGGCACTCCTCGATCCAGTAGCCCAGATAGACGTGGGGAAGTCCCTTCAGGGATGCCATCTGGATCAGCGCCAGCACCGCCTGGGTGCCAAGAGAACGGCGCTCGAGGCTGTGGTCCGGGTCGAAGAAGGTGTAGATGGCGGACAAGCCGTGGCGCAGCTCGTCGAAGGCCGATACCGCTACCAGCTTTCCGTCCAGGCGCATCTCCAGCAGTCTCGCGTAGGGCTGATCGAGGCTCAGGAAGGTACGGTACTGCTCGTGACTCGGTGGGAACATGTCACCGTCATGGTGGCGCGTGCAGATATAGCGAGCGTAGAGGTCGTAGTGGCGGGAGTCGAACTGAGCCGGTACCACCTCGATGGTCAGGTCGGCATTGCGCCGCATCAGGCGTCGCTGGGTGCGATTGGGGCTAAAGTCCGCTACCGGGATTCGCACGGAGATGCAGGCGTGGCAGCCTTCACAGTGAGGGCGGTAAAGATGCAGACCGCTGCGACGGAAGCCAAGTAGCGTAAGCGCGTCATATACGCCCTGTCCCGGGGATTCCTTGGGATCCAGGAACAGGGTGGTCGCTTCCTTGCCCGGCAGATAGCTGCAGGCGTGCGGCACAGTAAGAAAGAACCGCAGGTCGCGTACGGGTTGACGCGGTGTATTGCTGCTCAAGGCTGCCGTCTCCCTGTCGGATGGCATCGAGTGATGGATCAGGCGTTGGTATGGGTCGTGTCAATGGTGGTCGTCATACATTGCCTACTGATACCACGTCATTCACCGATGCCGGTGAATGACCATGCCGGCGTCGTCAGGCTGTCTCGGTCCAGATCATCCAGCCACCTCTCAAGATAGCCGATGAAGGCTGATCGAGCGATACCTCGAGCGCCGAGGCTGGCCAGGTGGGGCGTGTGCATCTGGCAGTCGATCAGACGCCCGCCGCCGGCCGCCATGGCGCGGGCCAGATGCACCAGGGCGATCTTGGAGGCATCGGCCTCGCGGCTGAACATGGATTCGCCGAAAAACACCGGTCCCAGGGCGACACCATAGAGCCCGCCGACCAGCCGGTCGTCACGCCAGATCTCCACCGAGTGAGCGACCCCCTCCCGGTGCAGGTCGCAGTAGGCGTCACGCATTTCATCGGTGATCCAGGTGCCTGACGCATGACCATCGTTGCGCGGTGCAGCACAGGCGTCGATGACGGCGTCGAACGCCTGGTCGGCGGTGGCGCGAAAGCCCCCATTTCGCAGTCGTTTGGCGAGGCTTCGGCGCACGCGTAGCTCTTCGGGGTGCAACACCATGCGCGGATCGGGGCTCCACCAGAGAATCGGCTGGTCGTCGCTGTACCAGGGGAAGATTCCGCGGCGGTAGGCCTCTATCAGCCATTCGGGAGATAGCCCGCCGCCAGCGGCCAGCAGGCCGTCCGGATCGTCGAGGGCAATATCGACCGAAGGAAAGGTTACGGGGTGTTCGTTGAGCCAGGGCAGCATGGGGCTCCCTTTGCAATACCGGGTGGAAGATGGGGCAGTGTGCCCCCAGCCCGCGCTTCGCTCAAGGTATGCTGGGCCTATTCGCTCACCGGCTGGCTCGGTATCATGACCGCCAGTCAGAAGGATGGAAGACGCCGTTATGGCGCAAGGGGAAGGCCGTTTGAGTGCCAACAAGAAGTCCATGTCGTCGCGCGCGACGGCGGCAGCCGCCAAGGAGACCGCCCGCAAGGTCGGGTTGCGTCTGCATGGCTCTGCCAGGGAAGGTGTGATCATCGTACTGCTGGCTGCCTGCGTATTCCTGCTGCTGGCACTGTTCAGCTTCGAGCCGGCGGACCCCGGCTGGTCGAGCAGTGGCCCCGAGACCGCGGTGGCCAACTGGATGGGCCCCATCGGGGCCTGGCTCGCCGACGTGCTGTATTCGTTGTTTGGCATCAGCGCCCTGTGGTGGCCAGGCATGCTGGCGTTTGCCGCCTGGTACCTGATCCGTTCCCGTCGAGTGGAGTTCGAGTGGGATGCGACCGCCCTGGCCGTGCGCTGCGGCGGGCTGATTCTGCTGCTGCTGGGGTGCACCACCCTGGGGGCGCTCTACTTCCATCAGCCCGACAGCGTGTTGCCATACTCCACCGGTGGCATCCTCGGAGTCGGGCTGGTCGGCGCCCTGCGGCCACTGGTGGGCGTCGGCGGAACAGGTCTGCTCGCCGTTGTCGCTATCCTGGGCGGAATGCCGCTGTTTACCGGGTTGTCCTGGCTCAATGTCATGGACGAGGCGGGCCACCGTTGTCTGTTGCTGGGACGCTGGCTCAAGTCCCGCTTCGCGTCGTCTAAAGACGAGGACGACGCAGGGCAGGGCGCCGACCAGCACAGTGCACCTGAGCCCAGGACCAAGGCGTCATCGCCGATCGACAGCGAAGATGGCGAGGAAAGCGATACGACGCCCCGGCCCTCCTTGTGGCAGCGCCTGCGCGGCAAGGGGACTCCGACCGACCTGGATGAGGCCGCGGGGTCGTCCATGGGCGACGACGGCAACACCGATATTCCCTGGGACGTGGCGGAATCCACTCCGTCGGCCAAGCAGCCTGGCGCTGCCTATACCGAACGCTTTGCCGAGGCCGCGCCTCGCCGCCGCCATGAAGGTAGCGTTCAGGACGGCACCACAACGCCGCGGGACACCCGTCCCACCGAACCTGAGGGCGGGCGGCGAGAGCCGACCCTGGCCCCGGAGCCCACGGCTTCCAGAGAGCGGCGAGAGCCGACCCTGGGCGGCAGTTTTGCGGCAGAGGCACCTTCGGCGGCAAGGGCAGAAGAGCCGATGTCGCTGCGTGCTGAGAGGGATGCGCCGGTGCCTTCGCCTGAACGTGCAAGCGAGCCGAGCTCTTTAGAGGCCCCCGAAGCCGGGCCTACTGCTCAGGCACGCTCTCCACAGGCGCGCTCTCCACAGGCGCCCGAAGCCGCGCCAGCCGATCCACAGGAGCGCTCTCCACAGGCGCCCGGGGCCGCGCCCGGCTCTCAACAGGCGCCCGGGGCCGCACCTGGCTCTTCTGAGGCGCGCTCTCCGCAGACGCCCGAAACCTCGCCCGCTGCGCCTTCTGCTCAGGCGCGCTCTCCGCAGGCGCCCGAAACTGCGCCCGAAGCCGCGCTCGCCGCGCCTAGCTCTTCTCAGGAGTCCGAGGCTGCGCCGTCCGCGCCGGCGACTGGCGCTCCACAGGAGCCGCGTCGGGAAGAGCCCGCTCGCGGGGAGGAGCCGTCGAGCCACCAGACGCAGCCTCGTCGAGAGGAGCGTCGTGCCGAGGAAATCCCCGAGCCGGTGCTGCTTGATGATGGTGGTGCCCTGGCTGGTGGCGCCATCGCTGCAGGGGCGGGTGCCGGTCTGTTGGCGGCCACCCATGAGGCGCCGCGTAGTGTCTCGAGCCAGGCCCCCAGTTCTTCTCCCCGTCCGTCTTCTGCTGAGGACGCTGGTCAGGATGCTGGTCAGCGCGTGCAGCAGGAAGCGGAGCGCAGCGACGCCGGCACGCCGGCCGAGCCTCCCCGCGCTGAGCCAGGTCACGACGCCGCGGGCGGGAATGTTGCCGGAGGCCACGACAGCGTGGGCGAAGGACGTGTGGCTACCGCAGAGCAAGCCCGTGAGGCCGCCGACAATGACGGCCCGACGCTGTGGACGGTAGAGCACCTGCAAAGCCAGCGTCCCGGTTTCGATGACCTGCCGGAACCCGACGGCGAGCTGCCAAGCCTCAGGCTATTGACCCCGCCGGAGCCGCATCAGCCCAACTACACCGAGCAGCAACTGGCCGATATGGCGGAGTTGCTCGAGATGCGCCTGCGCGAGTACGGCGTCAAGGCCGAGGTCGTCGATACCTGGCCGGGCCCGGTCATCACCCGCTTCGAGATCAAGCCGGCAGCGGGGGTGAAGGTCTCCAAGATCAGCAACCTGGCCAAGGACCTGGCGCGTTCGCTGATGGTCAAGAGCGTACGCGTGGTGGAGGTGATTCCCGGGCGTCCCACCGTGGGTATCGAGATCCCCAACCCCAATCGCGCGATGATCCGCCTGCGCGAGGTGATCGACTCGGACCGCTACCAGCACGAGGCCTCCGGTCTCACCATGGCGCTGGGTCAGGACATCGGCGGCGCCGCGGTGGTTGCCAACCTGGGCAAGATGCCCCACGTGCTGGTCGCCGGTACCACCGGCTCGGGCAAGTCGGTCGGGGTCAACGCCATGCTGATCTCGATGCTGCTCAAGGCGACCCCCGACGAGCTTCGGCTGATCATGGTCGATCCCAAGATGCTGGAGCTGTCGGTCTATGACGGTATCCCGCACCTGCTGGCGCCGGTGGTCACCGACATGAAGGAGGCCGCCAATGCCCTGCGCTGGTGCGTGGCCGAGATGGAGCGTCGCTACAAGCTGATGGCCGCCATGGGGGTGCGCAACATCGCCGGCTTCAACAGCAAGCTTGATGAGGCCGAGCGGGCCGGCGCCCAGGTGGCCGATCCATTGTTGGAGCCCCAGCCCTGGGAGATGCACCAGACCCCGCCGGTGCTGGAAAAGCTGCCCTACATCGTGGTGGTGATCGACGAATTTGCCGACATGTTCATGATCGTCGGCAAGAAGGTCGAGGAGCTGATCGCCCGACTGGCGCAGAAGGCCCGCGCCGCCGGTATCCATCTGGTGCTGGCGACCCAGCGTCCCTCGGTGGACGTGGTCACCGGCCTGATCAAGGCCAACATCCCCACCCGCATGGCCTTCCAGGTGTCGTCGCGGGTCGACTCCCGCACCATCCTCGATCAGGGCGGCGCCGAGAACCTGCTGGGCCATGGTGACATGCTCTACTTGCCGGCGGGCTCCGGTCAGCCGACCCGCGTGCACGGCGCCTTCGTCGATGACGATGAGGTGCACCGGGTGGTGGAAGACTGGAAGCGGCGCGGCGAGCCCGAGTACATCGACGAGATCCTCTCCGGTGGTGTTTCCGCCGATGCCCTGACCGGGCTTGAGGCCGAAGGCTCCGGCGACGACAGCGACGCCGAGCAGGACGCCCTCTATGACGAGGCCGTGGCCTTTGTCACCGAGACGCGCCGGGCCTCGATCTCGGCGGTCCAGCGGCGCTTCAAGATCGGCTACAACCGTGCCGCACGCCTGGTCGAGGCCATGGAGATGGCCGGGGTGGTATCGTCCATGGGCAGCAACGGCGGGCGAGAGGTGCTGGCACCGCCGCCCACCGCAGGCTAACCCGATCGGCGCGACACTGTCTCCATTTGGGGACAGTGTCGCGTCAGGATGTAATCACCATGCAAGAGGGTGTCACGACCGGGTTCAGCGGCAACTTGCCAGGCATACTGGACTCAAACGGACATCCTCCCGGCGCCGGAGCCGCTCCGGCGCGACAAGGATTTCGACGATTTCGACGGAGAGACGCTATGCCCGCACGCCTTACCTTGAGTTCCGGTCTTGCCACGCTGGCCCTGGCGCTGGCGATCCCCGCCACCGCGCTGGCCGACGGCGCTGAGCGCCTGACCCGCATGCTGGAGCCGTTGAACACCTATTCCGCCGACTTCGAGCAGCAGATCCTCGACGGCAGTGGCCAGCGCCTGCAGCAGACCGAAGGGCACATGTGGCTGTCGCGCCCCGGCAAGTTCCGCTGGGAGGTCAAGGCACCTTACGAGCAGATCGTGGTCTCTGACGGCGACGAGGTCACCCTCTATGACCCCGATCTCGAGCAGGCCACCATCCAGCCGCTGGATGAGCGCATCACCCACACCCCGGCTCTGCTGCTGTCCGGCAGCGCCAACGAGCTCACCGACAGCTACGAGGTCAAGAGCTCTCAGCAAGGCACCGCCGAGACCTTCACCCTGGAGCCCAAGGCCTCGGACACCCTGTTCGAAAGCCTGCGCCTGACCTTCTACAGCGAGCAGCTGGCGGCGCTGGAGATGACCGACAGCACCGGTCAGCGTACCGCCATCGCCTTCGATAATGCCGAGCAGAACGGCAACATCGATGACCAGCGCTACCGCTTCGAGGTGCCCGAGGGTACCGACGTGATCCGCCAGACCCGCTGATCACAACGGCCGCCGCCGATCACGCTCGGCGGCGGCCTCCCTTCCGCACCTTTCCACGGCCTGCCATTTTCTGCCCGATCCCTCCTTACCGTGCGCTATCGAGCACGCCGCTTGTCCCCGATCAACCCTGAAGTCTACTGCGACCTTGGCCCAATAGTGTGAGCCGACTAGGGAAACTACTATCCCGGGTATCGTTTTCACGAGGTGCCCCATGTATCCCTACGCCGCTCCCCTGCGAGACCTGTCCTTCGTGCTGTCGGAAATGCTCGAGCACGATTCCTTGAACCTGGCCCCCTTTGCCGAGGTTGGCCCCGAGCTGGTCGACGCTGTGCTCGAGGAGGCTGCCAAGCTCGCCTCTGATGTCTGGGCGCCGCTCAATGCCAGTGGTGATCGCCAGGGCTGCAGCCGGCTGGAAGACGGCAGCGTGACATTGCCCGACGGCTTCGCCGAGGCCTACCAGGCCTATGCCGAGGGCGGCTGGAACGGGATCGGTGTGTCCGAGGAGCGTGGCGGTCAGGGGCTGCCCGAGGTGGTGGCCAGCAGCGTGCAGGAGATGCTGCACGGCGCCAACATGGCGCTGGGCCTGTGTCCGATGCTGACCGCGGGTGCCATCGAGGCGCTGGCTCACCATGGCAGCGACGAACTCCAGCAGCGTTACCTGGCGCGTCTGGTGGAAGGCAGCTGGACCGGCACCATGAACCTGACGGAGCCTCAGGCCGGCTCGGACCTGTCCCGGGTGCGCACCCGCGCGGTGCCGGAAGGCGATCACTACCGGCTGTTCGGCCAGAAGATCTTCATCACCTGGGGCGAACACGAGGCCGCCGAGAACATCATCCACCTGGTGCTGGCGCGCACCCCCGACGCCCCCGAGGGCAACAAGGGTATCTCGCTGTTTCTGGTGCCCAAGTTCCTGGTCAATGAGGACGGCTCGCTTGGCGAGCGCAACGACGTGGTATGTGCCTCCATCGAACACAAGATGGGCATCCACGGCAGCCCCACCTGCACCCTCAGCTTCGGCGAGAAGGACGGCGCCGTCGGCTATCTGGTGGGGGAGGCCGGGCGCGGCCTCAACCACATGTTCACGATGATGAACGAGGCTCGCCACAAGGTCGGTATCCAGGGTATCGGTGTCGCCGAGCGTGCCTGCCAGCACGCCCTGGCCTACGCCAACGATCGCTCCCAGGGACGCACACCACCGTCCCGCGGAGGCGAGCCATGCACCATCGGCGAGCACCTGGACGTGCGCCGCATGCTGCTGTCGATGCGGGCGCGCACCGACGCCCTGAGGGCGCTGGCGCTGCTGTGCGCTCAGCAACTCGACGTGGCTCGTCACCATGAGGACGAACCGCGCCGTCGCGAGGCCCAGGCGCGGGCCGAGGTGCTGATCCCGGTGGTCAAGGGCTTCTCCACCGACCAGGCGGTGGACATCGCCTCGTTGGGTGTTCAGGTCCACGGCGGCATGGGCTTCATCGAGGAGACCGGCGCCGCGCAACTGTTGCGGGACGTGCGTATCGCACCGATCTACGAGGGCACCAACGGCATCCAGGCGCTCGATCTGGCGGGGCGCAAGCTCCAGCGCGATGGCGGCGCGGCCTTGTCACTGCTGATCGACGAAGTGCAGGCCACCGCCGAAGCGCTGTCAGCCCATTCTTCTCTTGCTCCGCTGGGGGCAGAGCTTGCCGCCGGTGCCGAGGATCTGCGTGCCTGTGCGGCCCTGGTGCTGGAGGCGGGGGCAGACGCCGAACGCGGCGCCGACGCCATCCAGGCCTACGCCACACCGCTTCTGTCGCTGACCGGCCACGTACTGTGCGCCTGGCAGATGGGGCGCGCGGCGATCATCGCCCGGGCCGCGCTGGACGCCGGCAGCGACGACGACTTCTACCGGCGCAAGCTGGCCTGTGCCGACTTCGCCGTGCGCCAGTGGCTCCCCGAGGGGTGCGCCCAGCGTCGCGTCATCGAGGCTGGCTTCGACGAACTGCTTGGCGTATCGCTTGGCTGAACCGATTGGCCGTCGGTGTCCACCGGCGGCTATCTTCTGTTCAGGATCGGCCATCGTCATTTCCCTCGTAGCGAGGCGCAGGCCGCCAGTGGCTACGCATGCGACCTTCAATCAGGAGTGTCTAATGAGCAACATCTACGACCAGGGCATGCCGCGCAACGCGGCCAACCACGTGGCGATCTCGCCGTTGACCTTCATCGAACGCGCGGCCAGCGTCTATCCGGACCTGCCGGCGGTGGTCCACGGCCAGACGCGCCGCGACTGGGCCACCACCTGGCAGCGCTGCCGGCGACTGGCCTCGGCGCTGGAGCGTCGTGGGCTCGGCAAGGGGGATACGGTGTCGGTGATGCTGCCCAATGTGCCGGCGATGTTCGAGGCTCACTTTGGCGTGCCCCTGGCCGGTTGCGTACTCAACACTCTGAATATCCGTCTCGATGCCTCGGCGATTGCCTACATGCTGGAACACGCCGAGACCCGGGCGATCCTGGTGGACCCGGAGTTTGTCGAGGTGGTACGTGAGGCGATCAAGGGCCTCGATAAACCGCCTCTGATCATCGACGTGCTGGATCCCGAGTTCGAGGGCCAGGCCGAGCGCCTGGGCGAGATCGAGTACGAGGACCTGCTGGCCGAAGGTGACGCCGACTACCCCTATCGCCTGCCCGAAGACGAGTGGGACGCCATCTCGCTGAACTACACCTCCGGTACCACCGGCAAGCCCAAGGGCGTGGTCTATCACCATCGCGGCGCCTACCTCAACGCCGTCAGCAACATCCTCGAGTGGGCGATGCCGCATCACCCGGTGTACCTGTGGACGCTGCCGATGTTCCACTGCAACGGCTGGTGTTTCCCCTGGACCATCGCCGCCAACGCCGGGGTCAACGTCTGCCTGCGCAAGGTCGACCCGAAGAAGATCATGGAACTGATCGCCGACGAGAAGGTGACCCACTTCAGCGGCGCGCCGATCGTGCTCAACGGACTGGTCAATCTGGACGAGTCCCAGCGTCGTGCCATCGACCACCCGGTCAAGGCCACCACCGCCGGGGCGGCGCCGCCTGCTGCGGTGATCGCCGGGGTGGAGTCGCTCGGTATCGATGTGACCCACGTCTATGGTCTGACCGAGGTCTATGGTCCGGTGACGGTGTGCGCCTGGCGCGAGGCCTGGGACGAGCTGCCGCTGGAGGAGCGTGCCCGCATCAAGGCCCGCCAGGGCGTGCGTGGGCACATGCTGGAGGCGCTTTGCGTGGCCGACCCGGTGACCCTGGAGCCATTGCCCAAGGACGGCGAGAGCATCGGCGAGATCATGATGCGTGGCAACAATGTGATGAAGGGCTACCTGAAGAACGAGGCCGCCACCCGGGAAGCGCTGGATGGTGGCTGGTACCACACCGGCGACCTGGCAGTGTGGCACGCCGATGGCTACATCGAGATCAAGGATCGCTCCAAGGACATCATCATCTCCGGCGGCGAGAACATCTCCACCATCGAACTCGAGGATGCGCTCTACGCCCACCCGGCGGTGGAAGAGGCCGCGGTGGTGGCCCAGCCTGACGAGAAGTGGGGCGAAAGCCCCTGCGCCTTCGTCAAGCTCAAGGCCACCAGCGGTGAGGTGACCGAAGAGGACATCATCGAGCACTGTCGGGGCAAGCTTGCGCGCTTCAAGGTGCCCAAGCGCGTCGTCTTCACCGAACTGCCGAAGACCTCGACCGGCAAGATCCAGAAGTTCGTGCTGCGTCAGCAGGCCAAGGAGAGCTGATCGCCGCCTGCCATCCGCTGATGGCAGGGTAAGCCCGCCAGAGACAGAGCGGGGAGCAGATCATCAGACGCCGCCTTCGGGGTGACCGGGGGCGGCGTGGTTGTGTCATGATCGAGGGAAATATCCATCAAGGGAGAAAGCAAGTGAGCGAGACGCGGATCGGTGTGGTCGGTGGTGGAACCATGGGTCAGGGCATCGCCCAGGTGCTGGTGCAAAGCGGCTTCGAGGTGAGCCTTTATGATGTTGCCGAGGCCGCCCTGGAGCGGGCCAGCGCGGCGATCGACAAGGGCCTTGCCAGGCTGGTGGAAAAGCAGCGGCTGAGTGCCGAACAGCGGGACGAGGCCCGCGCGCGCCTGACCACGGTCAACTCGCTTCAGGCCCTGGCCGACTGCGGGGTGATCATCGAGGCGGCGCCGGAAGCGCCGGAGCTCAAGGAACGCCTGTTCCGGGAGCTCGATGAGCTCAACCCCGAGGCGGTGCTGGCCTCCAACACCTCCTCGCTGTCGCTGACCCGTCTGGCGGCGGTGTGCCAGCGGCCAGAGCGAGTCGTCGGCATGCACTTCTTCAACCCGGTGCCGGTACTCAAGCTGGTCGAGGTCATCCGCGCCGAGCAGACCAGCGACGCGACCGTGGCCCGTGTCGAAGCCCTGGCCGAGTCCATGGGCAAGACCGCCGTGGCGATCGGCGACGCCCCAGGCTTCGCGGTCAACCGCCTGCTGGTGCCGATGATCAACGAGGCTGCCTTCCTGGTGCAGGAAGGGGTGGCCAGCGCCGAAGACATCGACACCGCCATGAAGCTTGGCGCCGCCCACCCGATGGGCCCGCTGGCGCTGGCCGACCTGATCGGCCTGGACGTCTGCCTGGCGATCATGAACGTACTGGCCGATGGCTTCGGCGATCCCAAGTATCGCCCCTGTCCGCTGCTCAAGCGGATGGTCGACGCCGGCTATCTGGGACGCAAGAGTGGCCGCGGCTTTCACGACTACAGCGGTTGAGGCGGTGGCATGCGCCAAAAGGA
This sequence comes from Halomonas sp. BN3-1, assembly GCF_003056325.1. Taxonomy (NCBI): domain Bacteria; kingdom Pseudomonadati; phylum Pseudomonadota; class Gammaproteobacteria; order Oceanospirillales; family Halomonadaceae; genus Halomonas; species Halomonas sp. BN3-1. The sequence continues at coordinate 119,356 of NZ_PYVV01000008.1, forward strand.
TGGCTTGTGAGCCTACCAAGCGTTCGCTAGGGTTGGGCCAAAGGTGACGAACGCGCCAGGCTCCGCCGACGCCAGGCGGGCCTCGCCGACAACTGACAACTCTGACAAGGAGCATTTCGTGAGCGAACAACTGGTCGAGATGGTCGACAACGATGGCGTGGTACGCCTCACCATCAACCGTCCCAAGGCGTTGAACGCCCTGAATCGCGAGGTCATCGAGGCGCTGGCCGAGATCCTTGATCGGCTCGAAGGTCGCGAGGGCCTGCGCGCGGTGCTGATCACCGGCGCCGGCGAGAAGTCCTTCGTGGCCGGTGCCGACATCACCGCGATGCGCGAGATGAACCCGCTCGAGGCGCGCGACTTCGCCGGTCAGGCGCTGAAGACCATCAAGCGCCTCGAGACGCTGCCGGTGCCGGTGGTGGCGCTGGTCAACGGCTTCTGCCTCGGCGGCGGCTGCGAGCTGGCGCTGGCCTGTGACTGGGCGGTGGCCAGCGACAACGCGGTGTTTGGCCAGCCCGAGGTACTGCTTGGGGTCATTCCCGGCTTCGGTGGCTCCCAGCGTCTGCCGCGTCGGGTCGGCCCGGCCATGGCGCTTGACCTTTGCACCACCGGTCGCAAGATCGACGCCCAGGAGGCCCTGCGCATCGGCCTGGTCAATCAGGTGATGTCCCAGGCCGAGCTCGAGGACTACGCCGCCACCCTGACCAAGCAGCTGTCCGGCAATGGCCCCGGCGCGGTGCGCAGCGCCAAGCAGGTGATCCACGCCGGCATGGACCAGGATCTGGACAGCGCCCTGGCGCTGGAGACCAGCCTGTTTGCCCTGTGCTTCGCCTCCGACGAGCAGCGCGAAGGCATGAGCGCCTTCGTCGAGAAGCGCAAGCCCAACTTCTGAGTCCCTTTCACAAGCCTTCAGCTAGGGCTTGTCTGAAAAGTGCCTGCGCTCGGTAATACGGCGTTAAAAATCGGATCAAAATGCTCATTTACACCCCGTAAACTGCGCTTTCTCACCGATTTTTGCCTTGTCTAACCTTCGCTCGTCGACTTTTCGGACAGCGCCTAGCACTGAAGCGGCCATGGCGAATGCCATGGCCGCTTCGTCATTCAGGCGCGAGGATTCTGGGGGCGCCTAGCGGGGCAATGGTCGCGTGGCCTTGTCCCGGCCCGGCGACAGCATGCCGGTGGCCACAGCGGTGCCTGCCAGGGTGATGGCCATGCCCACCAGGGTGCGCAGCCCCAGGGTCTCGTCGAGCAGCACATAGCCCCACAGCAGGGCGCTGACCGGTACCAGAAAGGTCACGGTAGAGGCGGCGGTAGCCCCGGCGCTGGCCAGCAGGCTGAAGAACAGCAGAAAGGCGACAGTGGTGGACAGCACCGCCATGGCCAGGGCGCTGCCCCAGGCTTCGATGCTGACGGCTTGCTGCGGCCACATCAGGAGCCCAGGTACCAGCAGCATCAGCCCGGACATCGAGCAGCTGCCGGCGGCCAGCACGCGTACCGGCAGATGGCCGAGGTGGGTCTTCGAATAGTTGCCGGCGATGCCATAGCAGAAGGTGGCCCCGAGAATCGCCAGGATGTACCAGCCATCGCCGCCCAGCTGGAAGTCCAGCCGATCGGCGGACAACACGTAGACACCGACGAAGGCCAGCGCCAGACCCAGGTACTGACGGCGGCGAATCGGCGTGGCGAACCAGGCGGCGCCGATAAGCGCGGTGAAGATTGGAGTGGTGGCGTTGACCAGCGAGGTGAAGCCTGCCTCGAGCTGGGTGGTCGCCAGGGCCAGCAGCGAAAACGGCACTACGTGGTTGATGAAGCCGAGCAGCGCCAGGCGTCCGATATTGTCGCGCACCTGGCGCAGGTAGTGCAGTGATGCCAGCAGCGGAAGCAGCAGCAGGGCGCCGACCCCCATGCGGATCATCACCACCGGGACGGCGCCGAACTCCGGCGAGGCCACCCGCATGAAGATGAAGGACAGTCCCCACAGGCTCGACAGCAGGACCAGCTTGAGGGTGTCTGAGGCCGTCATCGAGATTCCTTGTCGTGGGACGGTGGAGGTGGTGGTAGCGCTTTTGCTAGCCCGCTAAGAGTATGCGAGATGCGCGAAACAGGAAAGCCGTTGAGGGTGAGGGTGCTGTGAGCCACCGATGACTCTTGTATGCTGAAGTAGACGGTACCGCAACACTGACTGGGCCAGGGAAGTCCTCGGGAGGGCGCTATGAAGACCATCGGGCTGTTGGGCGGCATGAGTTGGGAGTCCACAGTGAGCTACTACCAGGTCATCAATCGGGATGTGAACCGCGCACTTGGTGGACATCATTCGGCCAGGATTGCCTTGATCAGTCTGGACTTCGCCGAGGTCGAGGCCTTTCAGCATCAGGGCCGCTGGGAGGATGCCGCCGGGCTGCTCGCCGACGCCGCCTGGCGCGTTCAGGAGGCGGGCGCGGACCTTATCGTGCTGTGTACCAATACCATGCACAAGGTGGCCCGAGACATCGAAAAGGCGGTGGATATCCCTCTGTTGCACATTGCCGACGCCACCGCCGATGCCCTGATCGCCGACGGGGTCAAGCGGGTGGGGCTGCTCGGCACCTGTTTTACCATGGAGCAGGGCTTCTACAAGGACCGGCTCGAGGCCTACGGTATCGAGGTACAGGTACCCGAGAAGGCTCAGCGCGATCAGGTTCACCGGATCATCTACGATGAACTTTGCCATGGTGAAATCGAGCAGGCGTCACGCCAGGTGATGCTGTCGATCATGGAAGAGCTCAAGGCCGGTGGTGCGGAAGCGGTGATACTGGGCTGCACCGAGATCGCCTTGCTGGTCGCTCAGGCCGACACCGAGATTCCGCTGTATGATACGACGGCCATTCACGCCCGCAGGGCCGTCGAACTGGCGCTAGGCTGATACTGGTACTGGTTATTAGCACTGGTACTGGCTCCGTGCAGTGCCCGTGCCACCAACTTGAGACGATGCCCCCTGGCAAGGATGCCCATGAAGCTTTCCACTCTCGCCTGTTACCCCGTCAAGTCGCTGCGCGGCATCGCTCTGTCCAGGGCTGAACTCACCGAGCGCGGGCTCGCCTTCGATCGGCGCTGGATGCTGGTCGACGACGACGGGCGTTTCGTCACCCAGCGTGAGATCCCCGCCCTGGCGACCATCGGTGTCGAACTGTCGTCCGACACGCTGCGCCTGGTCCACGACAGGATGGCGCCGCTCGTGCTGTCACTGGACGAGCCGAAGGCGGCGGTGCGCCGGGTGCGGGTCTGGCAGAGCGAATGCCAGGCGTTGGACGAAGGCGACGGTGCGGCGAATTGGCTGGCAGAAGCGCTGGCAAAGTCCTTGCCAGAACCCCAGCGCGAAGCGGGGCGGTTGCGGCTGGTGCGCCTGCCCCGCGAGCAGCGCCGTTGGGTAGAGACCGAGTTTCTGCCGCCGGCGGAGCGCGGTGTGGTGCATACCGCCTTTGCCGATGGCTACCCCCTGCTGATCGCCTCCGAGGCCTCGCTGGCAGCGCTCAACCAGCGGCTGGAAGCCAAGGGGGAGGCGCCGGTGCCGATGGAGCGCTTCCGCCCCAACCTGGTGGTGTCGGGCGGTGATCCCTTCGCCGAACGGGATTGGGCCTCGTTGGCCGGGCCCGGCTATCGCCTCGGCCTGCGCAAGCCATGCAAGCGCTGCAAGATCATCACCCTGGATCAGCGCAGCGGTGAGGCGCCCTCGGCCAAGGAGCCGTTGAAGACCCTGGTGGAAATGGATACCCAGCCCGGTTGGAAGGGCGCCTTCTTTGGCCAGAATGCCGTCGTCGAGCAGGGCGTGGGGGCCATCCTGCGTGTGGGTGACGTGCTCGATAGCCTGAGCTGACGGTTGATCACCGGCGTCGCCGGCCAACGACTCGACGCCGCTGTCCGCCTTCTCGATACCCCAGCTCCTCCTTCCTCCGTCACTTCCGATAGAGCCGCCGGTGCAGCTCGCGAATCTCGTCGGCAAACTCCTCAACCGGCCCCTCCACCTCGGCACTCGGCACGATGGTCTGGATCGGCAGCGGGGCGATCGGGGCAGGTGCCACCTGCCACTCGCCGAGCCAGCCGCCGAGCTGTTCTGAGGAGCTGGCGTAGACGATGCGTCCGAGTCCGACCCAGCCATGCGCCGCGGCGCACATGGGGCAGTGTTCGCCGGAGGTATAGACGGTCGAGTGCGCGCGCTCTTCGACGCTGAGGTGCTCGGCCGCCCAGCGGGCGATGGCGAATTCGGGGTGGCGGGTCGCGTCACCGCCGGCGACGCGGTTGCGATCCTCGAAGCGAACCTGCCCTTGCGGGTCCACCAGCAGCGAGCCGAACGGCTCGTCACCAGCCTCGAGGGCCTCCCTGGCCAGGTCAACGCAGCGGCGCAGGTGCTGACGATCGGTCGAATTCATTCAGTATTCCTCATAAAGATGATTCGCGGGCGGCCTCCTGCCTGGGGAAGGATGCCTCCGGGGAGGGATATCTGTGGCCCTGGCTTGACTCTAGCATGGACCAAAGTTGTCCGATGACGGACAGCCAGATACGTGATTCTTCACTGAAATATGCTTCTGGCGTCGGCATTTTCCTACGCAGCGCCCGGCGGATCGACTATTGATGCCGAAGGGTAACCCTAGGACGCTGTAGGTTGTCGGCAAGCTGGCCTGCAAATGAGGTGCGTTGCATGAACACGAGGAATACCATGTTGGCCCAGCAGATGGTGGCGCTGGCCGAGCAGGATAGAGCGTTGCTGGATGAACTCGCGGCCTCGGGGGAGATCCCCTCCGCCGACTATCATCCGCGAGTGCGTGCGCTGCATCAGGCCAACGCCGAGCGCCTGTCTGCGGTCATCGATCGTCACGGCTGGCCGGGCAAGGACACCGTCGGGGAAGACGGCAGCGAAGCAGCCTGGTACATCGCGATGCACGCGGTTTTCGACGTGGATTTCATGCAACGCTGCTGTTCTGCACTGATTCAGGCGGTTGCCGCCGGCCAGGCGCCCGGGTGGCAGCTGGCCTTTCTCGAGGATCGCATAAGGGTCCTGACCGGTCGGCCCCAGCGCTATGGCACCCAATTCGAGATCGGAGACGACGGCTGGCCCGTGCCCAGCGTCATCGAACGGCCGGATGACGTCGATCGGCGTCGTCAGGCGCTCGGGCTGGAGCCGCTGTCCAGTCGTCTTGCACGGTTGAGGGGGCCGGGGTTAGCGGGTCCGGATGACTGGCTACGGCGTTCGGCCTGAACCGCTTTGCTTCACTTCCTGCTGCATGTCGAACTGAGCCGGCTGCCAGTTGGTGGCCTCTCAATCTGCCCTTGTCACCAGACTCATGACGGTGCGCCGGCATCTCGGCCGACGTCGCTATCCTGCCCGGGCAGTGCTGCCACCAATCCCAGCGCCACGGCCAGCCTGACCAGATGCGCCAGGCTATCGGCGCCGAGTGTCTTCATGATGCGCTGACGGTAGACCTCCACGGTCTTGGCGCTCAGCGTCAGCTTCTCGGCGATCTCGCGACTGGTAAGCCCGCGGGCCACCTCGACCAGGATGGCCTGTTCGTTGGCCCTCAGCCCTTCATATCGCTGCCGCAGCTCTTCGAGATCGGCCTGGGCCCGCTGCCGGTGCTGGTGGTGGGCCAGCGCCTGCTGGATGACATCGATCAATTGCTGCTGATTGAAGGGCTTTTCGATGAAGTCGAAGGCTCCCGCCTTCAACGCGGCGACCGCCATGGGCACGTCACCGTGACCGGTCATCATGATCAGGGGAGGACAACGGTCTCGCTCGGCCAGCCGCTGCTGGACCTGCAGACCGCTGAGGCCGGGCATGCGCACGTCCAGCAGCAGCACCTCATGGTGCCGCGACGCGGCGAGAAAGGCGTCGCCGCTGGCGTAGCCCTGACTGCCAAGTCCCACCGACTGCAATAACCAGGCGAGCGACTCGCGCAGGTCATCGTCGTCGTCGATGATGGCGATGGTTGGCTGGTCAGCAGGTTCGACGGGCATGATGGTCACTTCGCTGGTTGGGCGAGTCTCGCGGGCAGGCCCCTATGCTAGCCGATCCCCCGGCCAAAGGGGACCGTGCCAGGCGATGCCTGGTCGCCGGGTTTTCGTACAAAGCCTGGTGCCTGATCTCCGCCTGGCTGGCGCTTGGCGTCTCAAGTCAGGGGACGCGCCGAGGGATCAGCGGGGCGAGCCCTCAGGCGGAGGGCAGGGTAATACGAAAGCGCGCACCCTGTGGCGCGTCAGGATCTTCTGGCCGCCTCGCACCGGTACCGGGGGCAAGAGCGTCTGCGCTCGGTGGGTCGCCGTCATCGATCAGCACCAGGTTGCCGCCCATGGCCTCGATCAACGACAGGCTGATCGATAGCCCCATGCCGAGACCGTCCTTGCGGCCGCTGACGAATGGCGTAAACAGGCCCTGGCGTTGCTCTGGTGCCACGCCGGGGCCGTCGTCGACGATGTCCACGCAGCATTCACGGGAGCCAAGAGGGTAGGCTTCCAGGCGAATGCACGGAGGCCTGGGCGGAGTGGCGATGTCGCGACAGGCGTCGAGAGCGTTGCGGATCAGGTTGACCAGTACCTGTTCCAGGCCGATGGCGTCGGCCATGACGAGGTCGAGGCCAGGGGCCAGGCGTGACGCCAGATGCACGCCTTCGTGCCGACACTGGGGCTCGCACAGGTCGCAGGCCTGGCCAATGATCTCGGCGAGATCCTGGGGCGCGAGGTGAAGACTGCCGCGGCGAACGAAGCGACGGATATGCTTGAAGCGTTCGGATAGGCGCTGAATCTGATCGTTGATGCGGTTGAGGGGCAGCGCCAGTTGGTGGGCGGGTTGGTCGGGGTCGCGCTCGAGCTGCATCAGCGCGCCGCTGGCGTAGTTGCCCATAGCCGCCAGCGGCTGATTGCATTCGTGGGCGATATTGGTGGCCAGTTCACCCAGGCTCGCCAGGCGATTGGCGTGGGTGATCTGCTCCTGATGGCGGCGTGCCTGGGCCTCCGCCTCCAGGCGCAGACTGAGATCTCGATTGAGGATCGACAGTCGCGTCTGCCCTCCCTGTTCACGGTGCAGCTGGACCACGCTGAGCACCGGGATCTCGCCCGAGGGTGACGCCAGGGCCAGCTCGCCACTCCAGCGTCCCTCCAGGGTGACGGCAGGCAGCACCTGTTCACGCCATCTTTGTGCCGACGTTGGCACCAAGAGTTCGGCAATGGTCGTGCTTGCGCCTTCTTCGTCGAGCCTGAACAGGCTACGTGCGGCCTGATTGCAGTAGACCACGTGTTCGTCCTGGTCGCAGAACAGCACAAAATCGGTGGTCGATTCCACCACCCTTGCCAGACGCTCGCGGCGTGCCTCGGACTCGACCCGCCGACTGACGTCGCGGGAGACGCACAGCACGTCGGTGAGTTCGCCGGTAGCGGGGTCGCGACGGGTACGGCTGGTGGTCTCGAACCAGATGTAGTGGCCGCTGCGGGTGCGAAAACGGTAGGTCTGCTCATAGAAGCCCTCGTGGTAGTAGATACGAGGGGACTTGGACAGCAGCGCCGCCAGATCGTCCGGGTGGAAGAGGTCGTAGGCCGATACACCGATCAAGTCGTCAGGATCATAGCCCAGCAGGGTCCTGGCGGCCTGGGAGGCGTAGAGGAAGACACCGTTGTGGTCGTGGCGCGAGATCAGATCCGTGGTGCTCTCGGCCAGCCACTGATAGTGGCGCTTCTCCTGTTCGAGCTGCTGTACCCGTTCGCTGAGCGCCTCTACCTGCTGGCGCAAGCGTTCCTCTTCGGTTCGCGGGTCGGCGCTGGAGGCTTTAGCGTCGTTGCTGTCGTGGCGCATGGTCATCAGGCCCTAGCGAGCCGGGTCTACCACGCCACCCAGCGAGGCATTGCGTCTGAACCAGCCGGCGATGCTGGCGCGGGGCAGGCGGGTCGGCAGTACTTCATGCGGCACCTGCTCGGACAGGAAGCACACCAGGGTGCCGGCCCTGGGGGCGACCCTGGTGAGCTCCCTCTGCGGGTCCTGTTCAGCGTAGATGACCATCTCGCCACCGCCATCTTCCGGCCAGTCGGGATTGAGATAGCCTACCGTGGAGACCACGCGGTTGGCGCGGCCTCGGAAACTGTCGAGATGGCGACGGTAGAAGGCTCCGGCAGGGTAGCGGGCCAGATGCGCCTCGTACTCGAACAGGCCGAGAAACAGGCTCTCGTTGAGCCTCTGCTGGAGTTCGCCCATGGCGTCCAGATAGCGGCGCTGGGCCAGGGTTTCCCGATCGAGCCAGTGGATGGCGTCGCCACGAATGTCTTCGCGGGTATCGAAGTCGGATCCGCGGCCGATGCCGGCCCGGGCCAGGGCCTGCTGGTGCGCTCGGCCCTCGACCTCGGCGTGCAACGCCTGGCACAGCTCGGCGTCGATCATCGCTTCACCGACATAGAAGCCGCGTTCCACCAGGGCGTCCACCAGCTCCTCCATCCGTTGCGGCGGCAGGGGGCAGGGATCGGGGTAGCTCATGAAATCGGTGCTCGTCTTGTCATCGCGGGGCCATGCCTGGTCATCTTGGCGCTCTTCTCGGAGGCAGATGGCGTAGTCTACCCTCCGGGCGACGAGAAAGGCTCATGTCCAGGTCGCATCCCTTGGCCAGCAGCTCCACCAGCATCATGGCGGACAGCCCCCAGATCACGTAGTCGTCGCCCTGGTCGGCGGGGATCAGGTAGCTCGGCACATAGATGTCGTTGCCGTCCACCGGGATCACGTCGGTGTGGGTACGCTGGTCATCGATAAAGTGCGACAGCGGCACCTCGAAGATCGCGTCCAGCTCACCCAGGTCCGGGACCAGTGGCAGATCCGGCGGAATCAGCCCGACGAAAGGGGTGACCTTGAGACCATGCAGCGACAGCACATCCGAGAGCTGGCCGAGCACCTCTACCTGGCCGGGGGGCAGGCCTATCTCTTCTTCGGACTCGCGCAGGGCGGTGGCCAGCAGGTCGGCGTCATGAGCCTCCCGCTTGCCGCCCGGAAAGGCGACCTGGCCGCTGTGGGTCGACAGGTGGCTTGCGCGGCGGGTGAACAGCAGGCCGGGCTCGGGCCGATCGACCAACGGGATGAGTACCGCTGCCTCGGGCAGCTTCAGCGTCAGGCGGCGGGGGGAATGCGCTTGCAGGCGTTTGCGAAGTTTCTCTAACATGGGGGATCCGCAGGGTTTCACTCCTTGTACCCAGCCCCGTGCAGTGGCGTCAAGCCCGTCCTCCATTCCCGAGCCGGGAGCGACATGAACGATTGCAGCCCATGAATTTTTGCAGCCATTGCGGGCAGACCGTCCGTTTCGTCATCCCCGAGGGGGACGACCGTCCGCGTTACCTGTGTGACGACTGCGGCACCATCCACTACCAGAACCCGCGCATCGTGGCCGGCACGCTGCCGGTTTGCGGGTCACGGGTGCTGCTGTGTCGTCGCGCCATCGCACCGCGTGAAGGCTACTGGACGCTGCCGGCGGGATTCATGGAAAACGGCGAGACCACCCCGGACGCAGCACGGCGCGAGACCCGCGAGGAGGCCTGCGCCGAGGTGGCGCTGTCGGGGCTCTACACCATGATTGACCTGCCCCATATCAATCAGGTGTTCATGATCTTTCTCGCCGAGCTCGATGGAGGTTACGCCGCCGGTCCCGAGAGTCTTGAAGTCGCGCTGTTCGAGGAGCACGAGGTCCCCTGGGACGAACTGGCCTTTCCCACCATCGAGCGTACCCTGCGTCACTTCTTCGAGGACCGCGCAAGCGCGACCTTCCCGCTGCACATCAGCGATATCACACCGGATCAGCGCAAGCGCTTCTTTGGCAGCGCCTGACGCCACACGTCCAAGGCTTGCCGGGGGCGGGGCCAGGACTGCCCCAGGTGGCCGGCCGCAGATTCGAAAGGCCACCGGCGGCTCGTCCGCTTTCGTTCGCGTTATAGATCTGCCAGCCGCCAGACGTCGTAGGCTACCTCCTCGTAGGGGTGGGCCAGCTTGAGCGCGGAGATGGCGGCGCCGATCAGCTCGTCCTCGCACACCAGCTCCACCTTGTATTCTTCTACCCGCTCAAGCTCGCCTACCTGGCCGATGTGCGGGTCGGCGCCGTCCAGCGGGCGAAACTGGCCCTGACCGGCGGTCTGGAAGCAGCAGGCCTCGTAGTCACCGATGCGTCCGGCACCGGTGGCAAACACGGCTTCCTTGACCGCCTCGGCGTCGTCTCTAGGCACGAAGAAGGCAAGCTTGTACATGGGGTCTCCTTGCGTAAGCTGGGGGATGGTCGAGCCGGGTGTACCACCCGAGGGTGGCGACGCGCAACCTGCGCCCGGTGAATCTGCCAGCAGCCAGCAGGAGCCAGCATGAAACTGAATGACGCCCTCGAGACGCTGGGGCTAGCCGCCACGGCACCACCACGTGCCCTGTCGGGCGGTGATATGGCCGAGGTGTGGCGGATCGAGACAGCGCAGGGCGCGGTGGTGGCCAAGCGCGACGATCCTGAACGCCTGGCAGGAGAGGCCGAGGGCCTTGCCGCACTCGGCGATGCCGGTAGCTCGCTGGTGATACCCGCAGTGATGGGCCAGGTCGGCTCCTGGCTGGTGATGGAAGCACTGGAGCCTGGGCCCGCCGACTGGACGGCGCTGGGTCGAGGGCTGGCGGAGCTGCACGCGCCTTGCGAGGCCGCCCACGGCTGGGCGCACGACAACGCCTGCGGGGCGACGCCCCAGCCCAATGCGCCGCTTCACGACGGACGCGCCTTCCAGCGTGAGCGAAGATTGATGCCCCTGGGCGAGGCCTGCCACGGCCGCGGCTTGCTGTCGCGCAGTGAACTTGCCCGCCTCAAGCAGGTGGCCGACCAGCTCGAGGCATGGCTGCCTGACCAGGTGCCGAGTCTGGTGCACGGGGACCTGTGGTCCGGCAACGTCATCCACAGTTCGCGGGGCCCGGCATTGATCGACCCGGCGGTCTATCGCCACTACCCGGAGGTGGATCTGGCCATGCTGACGCTGTTCGGCGCGCCGGGTGAGGCATTTTTCGAGGCCTACTGGCAGGCGCGGGGGCGGGAGCGCGCCCCCGCCGACTGGCCCCGGCGCGAAGCCGCCTTCCAGCTCTATCCGTTGCTCAATCACCTGCTGCTGTTCGGCCGTGGCTATCACGCGGCAGTGTTGCGAACGATCACGCGGCTGGAGCAGGACTCCAACGACTAGGGCTTGTCTGAAAAGTGCCTGCGCTCGGTAATACGGCGTTAAAAATCGGATCAAAATGCTCATTTACACCCCGTAAACTGCGCTTTCTCACCGATTTTTGCCTTGTCTAACCTTCGCTCGTCGACTTTTCGGACAGCGCCTAGACAGAGCGGGCTTCAGGAGGCGCCGAGCCCCAGCAGGCGCCGCCACCAGGGACGCGCAACCGCCCTGGACGGCTCGTGAGGCTGCTCGGCGAGGCTTTTCTCGAGAAAGGCCTTGATCGGTGCAACCTGGCTCGGGCGATCGAGCATCGGGGCGTGGCCGCAGCCCGGGACCGCCAGCGTCTCGAGCTCTGGCTGGGCCTCGCCCATGCGGGTGACGATATCCTCGGACAGCAAAGGTGAGTCTTCGCCACGCACGACCATCAAGGGGCAGCGGATGGCCTTCCAGTCGGCCCAGGTGTCCCTGGGCGTGTCGTGGACGAATTGCTCGCCGATGCGCGGGTCGTAGTGGTAGGTCCAGCTACCGTCCGGCAGGCGGCGAGCGCTCTCCAGGGTGAGCTGGCGCCAGGCGTCCTCGTCATCTATGCCGAAGCCGGCGTAGTGGCGGCGAAGCTCCGCCTCCAGTTGGCTCAAGCGGGAAAAACGGTGGGGCACGGTGAAGTAGGTGGCCAGTTCGGCCAGGCCTTGTGGCACCAGTTCCGGACCGACATCGTTGAGCACCAGTCGTTCGATGCGGCCTGCACTGGATGGATCGGCAGCCAGCAGCATGCCGAGCAGCCCTCCCATGGAGGTACCCACCCAGGCTGCCCGGTCGAGTTCGAAGTGATCCATGACCGCCAACGCGACTGTCATGTAATGGGAGTACAAGTAGTCATTGGCAGGATACAGCGACCAGCTCGACAGTCCTCGCCCCGGTGTGTCGGGTGCCAGGACTCGCCATTCGGGGCCAAGTTCCCGGGCCAGGGCAGCGAAGTCACCGCCGTGGCGTGCCAGTCCGTGCCAGGCGATGACGGTTCTGGGGGCCTCGGGATGAAACACGCGTACCGCGATCTCGAGCTCTCGGAAGGTGACCAGTCTCAGAGTGTCCATGGTGGCTCCTGGTGATGGTCCTGCAGGGGAGGGCGATCTTGGCTATGTTGCAGTGCAGCATTATGGTTTAGCCAGCAATATAGTGCGGAATTGCGAATTTTTCACCATCCTTGCATGAAGGGCGGTAGAATACGACGCCAAACATGCGACAATGTATGTATATCGAATACCCCTAGATTCGAACGCCACCCGGTGCTTTCCAGGAAGTCGAGGCGCCCAGGAAATGGCAAGGACAGTGTGTCAGGGAGGTCGTGCTCGCGTCGCGCGGCGTCCCTGGTGTGATGTCTCTGTGGCCTGGTCAAAGGGACTTGTGGACAACGCCGAGCAACAGATCCGAGGATGCTATCAATGACGCCTTCCCGACCAGTCCCCGTCACTCTGACCTCGCGGGTTCCTTCTCGCCGCCGCCTTCTGTGTGCCGCTGTCGCCGCCCTGATGATAGGCCAGGTCCAGGCCGCCGATCTGTTGACCATTACCCGCGACGCGCTGGACAACAACTCCGAGTTGGCCTCCGAGCGGTCCACCACCAGTAGTGCGGAAGAAGGCATCAACGTCGAACAGGCGGATCTCAATCCTCAGGTGACCGCCTCTGGCGAGGCGGCCTACAACCATATCTTCGAGACCCAGTCGCAGTCCGGCTTCAGCGGTACCGGCAGCGATGACGACTACCTCAGCTACGGCCTCAACCTGCAGGCGACCCAGAAGCTCTACGACGCCCTGAACAGCCGCGAAGTGAACGTGGCCGAGGCCCAGCTGGAGCAGCAGACCTACACCCTGGCGGCTACCGAGCAGCAGGTGTTGATCGACACCTCGTCGGCCTACTTCGATATTCTGCGTGCCTACGAGATCCTCGAAGCTCGCAGGGCCCAGGAGCGCGCCATCGGGCGTCAGCTCGAGCAGGCCCAGGAGCAGTTCGACGTCGGTTTGATCGCGATCACCGAGGTCGAGGAAGCGCGGGCGACCTTCGACCAGTCCCGGGCCGACCGGATCGTCGCCGAGAGTGACCTCCAGGTGGCCTTCGAGGCGCTGGAGCGCTTGACCGGCAAGCGCTACGACAGCATCGAGATGCTCCAGGACGACCTGCCCATTGCGCTGCCCGAGCCGTCCAGTCGTGATGCCTGGATCGAGCTTGCCATCGAGCGCAATCCGGAACTGCTGGCGCAGCAGGTGGGTGTCGATGTGGCGCGTGAGCGGATCGATGTGGCCAGGGCCGCCGATCTGCCGGTGGTGGAGGCCTTTGCCAACTACGCCTACAGCGACGACGAGCGTGACAACTTCGAGGACTACAACTCCAATAGCCAGGTGGGCGTGAGCGCCAGCATGCCGCTGTACACCGGCGGTCGGACTAGCGCCTCGGTGCGCCAGACCACCTACGACCTGGAGTCCAGCCAGTACGACTTCGAGTCCCAGCGCCGCGAGACGGTGCTGCAGGTGCGCTCGCTGTACACCCAGGTCAGCAATGACGTCTCCACGGTGGCGGCGCGCAAGCAGTCCATCGTCTCCAACCAGAGTGCCCTGGATGCCACCCGCGCGGGCTACGAGGTGGGTACCCGCAACATCGTCGACGTGCTCAACGCCGAGCAGAACCTGTACAACGCCATCGCTGACTACGCCGATGCCCGTTTCAACTACGTGATCAACCTGCTCAGTCTGCACCGTCAGGCGGGGGTGCTCGACGCCCAGGATATCGCCGAGCTCAACGCCTTCCTGGTCGAGGAAGGGCAGGTGAACTTCACCCTGCCGGAGCAGGGCGAGGCCGATGAATACGACGCGGTTCTCGATATCGGCGCACCGCCGAGTCAGGACGGCTGACGCACGCCTTGACGTCCCGGCTGACCGCCTCCTCCCTCGAGGCGGTCAGCGCCCGGCATCTGACGATCCAATTACCCCGAAGGAATCAAGGGATGAAAACCACCATCTATCGCGGCCGCCTCTGGGCCGCACTGGCGGCGGCATTGCTGCTGGTCGGCTGTGGTCAGGAAGAAGACCCGTCTGCCGGCCAGGCCGGTGGTCAGCCACCCGCCAAGGCCATCGAGGTGGCCGAGCTGGCCTACCAGGACATTCCTCTGGACAAGTCCTACCCCTCCAAGCTGATGAGCGAGCAGGAAGTCACCCTGGTCGCACGTGTCACCGGTGTGCTCGAGGAGCGCAAGTTCGAACCCGGCGATCAGGTCGAGCAGGGTGAGAGCCTCTACACCATCGAGCCGGACCTGTACGAGGCCACCGTGGCCCAGCGCGAGGCCGACCTGGCCAGCGCCCAGGCCGAGCTGTCGCGGGCCGAGCGTGACGCCAATCGTTTCCAGCAACTGGCAGCCCAGAACTCGGTGAGCCGTCAGCAGGTCGACCAGGCCCTGGCCGACGCGCGCGTCGCGCGGGCCAGCGTGGCCCAGGCCGAGGCGGCGCTGAAGAGCGCCCAGCTCGACCTGGACTACGCCGAGGTCACGGCGCCGGTGTCTGGCGTGATCGGTCTCAGTGAGGTCAATGTCGGCAACCTGGTGTCACCCAATACCGAACTTGCCACCATCACTCCGCTGGACCCGCTGGAGGTCCGTTTCCAGATGCCTCAGAACGACGCCTTCGAGCTGCGTCGTCAGTTGAAGGACATGAGCATCGAGGACATCGCCGCCTCGCTCGAGGCGTTCTCTTCGCGTGGGGATGAGCCTGCCGTGCTCAGCGGCCACCTGGACTTCCTTGGCTCCCGTGTCGATCCCGAGACCAGCACCGTCCAGGCGGAGGCCACCTTTGCCAACCCGGACGGCGCGGTTCTGCCGGGTCAGTACGTGCGCGTGAAGATCGAGGGGCTGGCGCGCTTCGGCGTGCTGGCGGTGCCGGAACTGGCGTTGACCCAGGGCCTGATGGGCCCGCAGGTCTACGTGCTCGATGACGACAACGTCGCCAGGGCGCGTCCGGTGCAGCTCGGCGAGCTGGCGGGCGCCTGGCAGATCATCCTCGACGGCGTCGAACCCGGCGAGCGAGTGGTGGTCGGTGATCCGGGCAGCCTGAAGCCGGGTACCCCGATCGATCCCCAGCCGTTTGACGGCGACGCCGAGGCACTGATGCAAGAAGCCCAGTACGAGCAACAGGGGCAGGGCGCCGGCCAGGCCGCGCCCGAGCAAGCTGAGCAGGAAGCGGCGGCGTCACCGGGCGAGCCAGCGGCCGATCAGAGCGGGCAGGGCACTGCCGAGAGCGATGGTCAGGGCGAGGATGCCGCGAGTGCCACCCAGGCCGCCCAGCAGGCGCCGATGAACGCGCCGCAGGGCGATCAGGAGGCCGAGGAGGCTCGAGGAGAGGGTAACGAATGAATTTCGCCAACTTCTTCATCAAGCGGCCGATCTTCGCCTCGGTCCTGGCGATCATCCTGACCATCATCGGGGCGATGAGCATGCGGGTACTGCCGATCGAGCAGTATCCCAGCGTGGTGCCGCCCACGGTGTCGGTCAGCGCCACCTTCCCGGGTGCCGATGCCGAGACCGTGGCGCAGACGGTGGCCGCGCCACTGGCGGAGGCGATCAACGGCGTCGAGAACATGCTCTATATGAACTCGACCAGCTCCGACAACGGCTCCATGAGCCTGAGCGTGGCCTTCGACATCGGGACCGACGGTGATATCAACACCATCAACGTCAACAACCGGGTCCAGGGCGCGCTGTCCCAGTTGCCCGAGGCGGTGCAGGAGCAGGGCGTCCAGGTCGAGCTGCGTTCCAGCTCGATCCTGATGCTGGTGTCGTTGATCTCGCCCCAGGACGACTACGACAACATCTACATGCAGAACTACGCCACCCTGAACATTCTCGACGAGCTGCGCCAGATTCCCGGCGTCGGTGAGGCCGAGGTGCTGGGCGGTGGCGAGTTCGCCATGCGCATCTGGATGGACCCCAACAAGCTGGCCGAGTACGACCTGACCCCCACCGAAGTGGCGGCGGCGATTCGTGCCCAGAACACCGAGGTACCGGCGGGTAGCCTGGCGTCCACGCCGATCGACAGCCCGCGAGCCTTCACCTACACCATCACCGCCGGCGGACGTCTGTCCAGCGCCGATGACTTCCGCGATATCCTGCTGCGCACCAACGAGGACGGCTCTGCGCTGCGCCTGGATGACGTCGCACGGATCGAGCTGGGCGCCTCCTTCTATGGCGTCGAGGCGCGCCTCAACGGCGCCATCATGACGCCGATCATGATCCAGCAGCAGCCGGGCGCCAATGCCCTGCAGACGGCAGACATGGTCAAGGAAAAGATGAACGAGCTGGAGGTGCGCTTCCCGCCGGGCCTCGAGTACGTGGTGCCCTACGACACCACCCTGTTCATCGACGCCTCGGTGGAAACCGTCTTCCACACCTTTATCGAAGCCTTCCTGATCGTCGGCGTCATCCTGTTCATCTTCCTGCAGAACTGGCGCTTTACCGTGATCGCCATGTCGGTGGTGCCGGTATCGGTACTGGCCACCTTCGCAGGCTTCTACGTGTTCGGCTTCTCGATCAATCTTTTGACGCTGTTCGCTCTGGTGCTGTCCATCGGCATCGTGGTGGATGACGCCATCCTGGTGGTGGAGAACGTCGAAAGGGTGCTGTCGGAAGACGAGGAGATCACGGTTCGCCAGGCCACCATCCAGGCCATGAAGGAGGTCGGTGGGCCGGTTATCGCCACCTCGCTGATCATGGCGGCGGTGTTCGTACCGGTGGCCTTCCTCGGCGGCTTTACCGGGCAGATCTATCAGCAGTTCGCCCTGACCATCGCCATCTCGGTGGCGTTCTCGGCGCTGATGGCGCTGACCTTCACCCCGGCGCTGTCGGCGATCTTCATCAAGCACGACCTGCACAAGAAGGAATCCTCCTTCATGCGGGCGGTGCGCACCCCGCTGCGCCTGTTCGACCGCTTCTTCGATGGCGTCACCAGGGTGTTCATGGTGGCGGTCAAGGCGCTGGTCAAGGCCTGGGTGCTGACCCTGCTGCTGGTGGGGCTGGTCGGGGCCGGTTCCTTCTGGCTCTACGAGAACACGCCCTCGACGCTGGTGCCGGAAACCGACCAGGGCATCGCCCTGGCAGCCGTCAGCCTGCCGGACTCGGCATCGCTCAGCCGCACCAAGGCCTACATGGCCGAGGTCAGCAAGCGCATCGAGGAAGTGCCAGGTGTGCGCTATTCCTCGGCCATCGCCGGCTACGACATGCTGACCAGCTCGGTCAACACCGCGCGCGGCATCATCTTCATCAACATGGACAACTGGGACGAGCGCGAGACCACGGTGGATGACCTGATCGGCCGGATCTTCCAGATCGGTGCCGAGGTCGACGGCGGCAACGTCATGGCCTTCAACATGCCGCCGATCATTGGCCTGTCCACCACCGGCGGCTTCACCGGCTACCTGCAGTCGTTCTCCGGTGCCACCCCCGAGGAGATCTACCAGGCCTCGCTCAAGGTGATGCAGGCGGCCAATCAGGATCCGGCGCTCAACCAGGTGTTCTCGACCTTCAGCGTCAATGTGCCGTCCTTCCGCGCCGAGATCGACCAGCAGAAGGCGCTGAGTTATGGCGTGTCACTGACCGACCTCAATGCCACTCTGTCGAACACCTTCGGCAACGGCTTCGTCAACTTCTTCAGCTACCAGAACCGCAACTTCCAGGTGTACCTGCAGAACGAGGCGGAGTACCGCGACACGCCAGACGATATCAACAATGTCTATGTGCGCGGCGGCAACGGTGAGCGCATCCCCTTGTCCGAGTTCGTGACCCTCGAACGCACGGCCGCACCTGCAGTGGTGACGCGTTTCGGGGTCTACTCGGCGGCCCAGTTCCAGGGTGGCCCGGCGGAAGGCTACTCGTCGACCCAGGCGCTCCAGGCCATGGAGCGGATCGTCCAGGATACGCTTGGCAGCGACTGGGGCATGGGCTGGACCGGTACCGCCTACCAGGAGAGCGAAGCGGGTAACGCCGGCACCATCGCCATCATCTTCGGCATGGTCATGGTGTTCCTGATCCTGGCGGCGCAGTACGAGAGCTGGTCATTGCCGCTGGCGGTATTGACCGCCACGCCGTTCGCCTTCCTCGGGGGCATCGCCGGTATCGCCATGCGTGGCCTGGATACCAGCGTCTATGTCCAGATCGGGGTATTGGTGGTCATCGGCCTGGCGGCCAAGAACGCCATCCTGATCGTCGAGTTCGCCGAGCTCCAGCGCAAGGAGATGGGCAAGAGCATCCGCGAGGCGGCGATCACCGCGGCGGAGCTGCGTTTCCGGCCCATCGTGATGACCTCCATGGCGTTCATCTTCGGCACCCTGCCGCTGGCCATGGCCACCGGCGCCAGTGACACCAGCAGCCACCACATCGGTACCACGGTGGCCATGGGCATGGCCTCGGTGGCGATACTGGGTAGCTGTTTCGTGCCGTCGTTCTACGCCATGATCGCGTCCCTCTCCCTGCGCTTGTTCGGAGAGCGTGGTTCCGACGACGATGAGGACGAGAACGCCTCAGAAGCCAAAGGCACTGCCACCGATCATTGAACGGGGTGGGCGGGTCAGCATGACCGCCCCTCATCGGTAAAATGGTTGATGCAGGTCAAGGCGCCGCCTTTCCAGGCGGCGCTTTTTTTTATGCTGCAGAGGCGGTGAGTCGCTGGTGGCAGGGGGGCTTTTTGTTGCGTATTACACGCTTGTGGCGAACCTGGGCGAGGTGTGCAGTGCAGCATATTGTGCGTTGCAACATGCTGTCACCAAAGGAAAAGTTGGGATGTACGGGTCGAGGTTTGTGGCCCATGGCGCTATGCTGCGGGTAGCAAGTACGCAAGTGGCAACGCCACGGGAGGTGGTATGGACATAACGCTGATCAGGGACATTGCCCTGAGTTTTCCGCTGATTCTGTTCACGGTGCTGCTTCCACTCGTCGCGCTCTACTGGATCCTGGTGGCATTGAAGCTGGTGCCGCTGCAGCTGTTCGAACGTGACAGCCTGCGTGACGATCATATGGCCAGCACGATGGTATCGCTGGGGTTTGCCGGGGTGCCGGTGACGGTGGCCTTGACCGCGCTGATCCTGTTCGCTGCTGTCTTCACGCTAGTGGCGGAACTGCTGATTCTGCAGTGGGTCAACTTGGCGATCGTGATCGTGCCGCTGGGCATCGTGGTGCTGTGGGGAGCCTTTGCGCTGTCGTCCCCGCTGGCATCCCGCTTCTGTCGGGTACTGTTGAAGCGCTATCGCGATCGGCCCTCGTTCAACCGCCGTTGCCTGCTGGGCGAGCGTGTTCAGGTGGTCGGCTTCATCGATGGCCAGGGGTGCTGCCGTGCGGTGCTCTGCTCGGACGGAACCCGGGAGATCTGCCTGAGGGGCAAGCCGGGGGCGATGCCGCGGGAAGGGGAAGTACGGGTGCTGGTCAAGTACCTGGAAGAGCACGACAGCTTCCGCTCGGTGGCCGAGCAGGAGTTCCTCGATGCGCGTACCCGGCTGGTAAGGCTCAAGCTGATCGAGCGCCATGAACCGGTACCACCCCATGAGGCGCCGACGCACGGGCATCACTACCACGGCCATCGTCACTCCCACGGCCATCAGCATTGAAGCGTGTCGAGCCCTTCTCGAGTCGATCGCGTAGCAGTTCGCGACGACGGGTCAGTCGCGACCGATCAGGCTGATCAGGTCATCGACCAGGGCAGGGCCTCGTTCACTGAGAGTGAAAGCCTGGGGCGCCCGTAGCCACTCCCAGAACAGCCCGCTCAGGGCATAGTGAAACAGGTCGGTGGCACGCTCCGGGCTAAGCCCGGGGCGTAGCTGCTGCTTGAGATCAGCCTGCTTGAACTGGCGCAGCAAGGCCTGGCAGGTTTCTCGGGCGATCTCGGCCTTGGCCTCCAGCGGGTCGAAATCGTCGGTACGCTCGCAGTGGTGCAGCAGGATACCGTGAACCCGGCGGTGGCGCGGAGTATCGGCCTGACGCAACCCGACATGACAGCTCAAGCGAATGGCCTCCAGCGGGTGGTGATCGACCGAGGAGTCGTCGAGCTCATTGAGCAGGTCCTCGAACGGCAGATGGACACGCTCCAGCATGGCCCGGAACAGATCGCCCTTGTTGCGAAAATGCCAGTACAGGGCGCCCCGGGTAACGCCGGCCCGTCGCGAGATGACCTCGAGCGAGGCGCGCGAGACGCCGCGCTCGAGGAACACTTCCTCGGCGGCATCGAGCAATGCGGCTCGGGTGGCGGCGGCTTCTTGCTTGGTACGGCGGGGCATGGGGGCGGGGCGCTCCGGCGGTGGGTCAGTCCGCGTATTCTACCGGACTGGCCCCGCGAGATCAGCGGCATCGATACGCGCACTGAGGTAAATTGGACTCGTTTTGGCGACGTCACAAAGGTATAAGGACGACAGGTGCTGTCGTGTTTTCGACGGCGCGGCATGGCGACTAAGGAACTTCCATGGCAAGAGCCCCCTTCGAACTGGCCGGCATTACCGTCAAGCCGGGCACGCGTGCCCAGATCGACGTGCCGGTGGCCAAACTTTACACCCATGCACCGCTGGATATCCCGGTGGAGGTCGTTCACGGACGCCAGCCAGGCCCCACCTTGCTGGTGTGCAGCGCCATCCACGGCGACGAGATAAACGGCGTCGAGATCGTTAGGCGTCTGTTGCGTTCGCGCCAGATCAACCGTCTGCGCGGCACCCTGATCGCGGTGCCGATCGTCAATATCTTCGGCTTCGTTCAGCACTCTCGCTATCTGCCGGATAGGCGCGATCTCAATCGCTGCTTTCCCGGCAGTGAATCAGGCTCGCTCGGGGGGCGTATCGCGGCGCTGTTTCGCGAGCAGATCGTCGATCACGCGACCCACATCATAGACCTTCATACCGGCGCCATCCACCGCACCAACCTGCCGCAGATCCGCGCCCAGCTAGGTGACGCCGGCGAGGAGACCCGGCGCATGGCCGACGCCTTCGGCGCTCCGGTGATCCTCAACGCCGAGCTTCGCGAAGGCAGCCTTCGCCACTACGCCCAGACTCGCGGTACGCCAGTGCTCACTTACGAGGCCGGCGAGGCGCTGCGCTTCGACGAGTGGGCGATCACCGCTGGTGTCCGAGGGGTGCTGCGGGTGATGCGCCGGCTCGACATGCTGACCGGCGAGCAACGCCGTCGCAAGCCACCGGCAGCGGAGGTCGCCAATGGGTCGAGCTGGGCGCGTGCGCCCATCGACGGCATCCTGAGGCCCAAGGTGCGCCTGGGAGCCCGGGTCGCCAAGGGGCAGGTGCTGGGCAAGGTCGCCGATCCCTTCGGCGAGACCGAAGGCGAGATCCTGTCCATGGCCGACGGCATCGTCATCGGCATGAGCCGGCTGCCCCTGGCCAACGAAGGCGAGGCGTTGTTCCATATCGCCCGCTTCGACGCCATCGAAGAAGCCGAAAGCGCCATCGAGACCTTCCATTCGAGCCTGGAGCCGCCGCCCGATTCACTCTACTAGGCCTCAAGGCATGAAGCGGTTCACCCAGGAGCCAAGGTTGCACATGCAGGTGAGCACTCGCTTACCTTAAGGCATGAGGGTGGCGATAGGGGTAGCGGTAGGGCTAGCGAGACAGATGTCCAGAGGGCTTGATGAAGATCGAGTCCCCAACCCCGGACCCAATAAAGAACGGCCGAGTAGATCGCTCGGCCGTTGTCTTTTTTGCAGGGCAGGTTTGCCCGTGCAGCGGAGTGTCGTGCAGCTGTTGTCAGGCGCTGGCGGGCTCCGGCACCAGGCCCAGGGCATCGTCGAACACCGCCAGGCCCGCGCCGTCGCGATGAGCGTTCTCCGACAGATGTCGACGGAAGCGGCGCCCGCCGGGGCAGCCCTGGAACAGGCCAAGCAGATGGCGGGTGATATGGTTGAGCTTGGCACCTTCTTCCAGGCGGCGCTGGATGTAAGGGCGTAGCGCCATGGCGGCGGCGTGGCGACTGTCAGCAGGCCCCGGCTCGCCGTAGATCGCCTGGTCCACCTGGGCCAGCAGCCAGGGATTCTGGTAGGCCTCGCGACCCACCATCACGCTGTCGACGTGATTAAGCTGCGTCTGGCACTCCTCGAGGCTCTTGATGCCGCCGTTGATGCCGATATGCAGATCGGGGCGACTGGCCTTCAAGCGATGCACCCGCGGATAATTCAGCGGCGGCACGTCGCGGTTTTCCTTGGGGGACAGCCCCTGCAGCCAGGCCTTGCGCGCGTGCACGATAAACACCTCGCAGCCGGCGTCGGCCACCTGGGTGATAAAGCGCTCGAGATCGGCGTCCTCGTCCTGATCGTCGATCCCGATACGGCACTTCACCGTCACCGGAATCGACACCGCCTCGCGCATCGTCGCCACCGCCAGCGCCACCTTGTCCGGATGACCCATCAGGCAGGCCCCGATCAGGTTGTTCTGGACCCTGTCGCTGGGGCAACCCACGTTGAGATTGACCTCGTCGTAGCCCCACTCCTCGGCGATCGCCGCGCACTCGGCGAGTTCTCCTGGATCGCTGCCACCTAACTGCAGCGCCAGCGGATGCTCCACCTCGTCGTAGCCGAGGAAGCGCTCGCGCGGACGCCCGTGAAGGATCGCACCAGTGGTCACCATCTCGGTGTACAAGAGCGTCCGGCGCGTCAGGGTGCGCGCGAAGACGCGGTAGTCGCGGGTAGTCCAGTCCATCATCGGCGCCACAGAGAAAGTTCTATCCAGCGTGGGGCGCGGGATGTCAGGCTTCATGCGGGTTGTGGGGGTTGCCTTCTCAATCATATCTGTACATATTTACAGTAGTTTTTGCCCGTTTTTCGCGACTGCTTGGTACTGATTTGGTACTCGTGGTGCTGGAGTCGCGTCGATTTGGTACCAAGGAGGGAGCGGTGGCGACGATTCGTAAGCGCCGAAAAAAGGACGGCAGTTTCTCATACATCGCCCAGATACGCATCGCACGCCAGGATCTGGATCACTCCGAGTCGCGCTCGTTCCCGCGCAAGGCCATGGCGGAGGAATGGGCGAAACGACGTGAACTGGAGTTGGCGAGTCCGGCAGGTGTCGCCCAAGCACGCTGGAAGGGGGTGACCCTGGACGACGCCATCGAGCGCTACCTGCATGAGTTCGCCCAGGGCGCCGGACGCTCCAAGCGCGCTACCATTGAGCAGCTACGCCGCTTTCCCATCTCCAGGGTAGCGATCACCGAACTCACCAGCGAGCAGGTGATCGAGCACGCTGTGATGCGCCGCGACAGCGGCATTAAGCCCTCGACGATCAACCAGGACGTGGTGTGGCTGGGGATCATCCTCAAAACTGCAGCGGCGGCATGGAAGATGCCGGTGGAGCTCAACGAGTTCGAGTCGGCCAGGCTGCTGTTGCGCAGCAAGGGTGTGATCGGCAAGTCGAGTGCCCGGGACAGACGTCCAACGGTAGGGGAGCTTGAGCGAATACGCGCTTACTTCCAGCGCTCGCAGCGGATCCGGCCGAGTGCCATCATCCCCATGGAAGACATCATGGACTTTGCGGTGGCCACCTCACGGCGCCAGGAAGAGATTACGCGCCTGCTGTGGTCGGATCTCGACGACGAGGCCATGACCTGCTGGGTGCGTGATGCCAAGCACCCACGCCAGAAGTGGGGCAACCACAAGCGCTTCAAGCTGACCCACGAGGCCATGGCCATCATCAAGCGTCAGCCGCGTTGTCAAGGGGAAGACCGGATCTTCCCCTACAACGGTAAGTCGATTGGCACCCGCTGGCGGGCGGCAACAGCCGCCTGCGGCATCGAGGACCTGCGCTTTCACGACCTGCGCCACGAAGCGACATCCCGCCTGTTCGAGGCGGGATACGAGATCGTCGAGGTGCAGCAGTTTACGCTCCATGAAAGCTGGGATGTGTTGAAGCGGTATACGCATCTGCGTCCAGAGACGTTACAGCTGAGATAGCCTTAAACCGCTAATGTGGTGTCAGTAACGCCTCCTTGAAGGGAGGCATCCGATCAGTCCATTTTTTCGTTAATATCGTTTTTATTTAGTACCCAGCGGCAATTTTTGAGTTCCTCCTCAGTTCGGGCCAGAGCTCGTTCGAGCTCGTGGTCTGGTCTAGCCTTACGTTTCTCCAAGTCGCGGATGTAGCTACCCAGCAGGTCGATTTCGCTTGCTGAGAGAGATCTTTGGGCAGAGGCGGAGAGAATTTGATCTATGCGGCGGGCCATACTTCTATCCTTGAATTCCGAAGGTTGTGCCCGTCAATCTACCCGATGCTGTCACGGTCCTGCACTGAACCTCTCAGACCAATGATGAGCGTCAGCAAACGGGCATGACGGCCCTGGGCATGACAAACAGCAAGTATCAACCGACTACCCGTTGACCTGTTTCCAGAGCTGATGTGCCTCAGCCCGTTGCTTATCCAGGTACTTGGCAAGATCCACAGCACTGACCAGCCAGGGAGACTTCTGAGAGTCGCCGGCGCGGTAGGTGGGTACTGGCAGGGCCTGGGCTCCTGCGCGGATGCTGGCGGTGCGCGGGCTGATGCCGAAGTAGCGGGGCGCCACTTCATCGAGTGGCAGCTCGGAGCGCCCGTTGAACTCCGCTAGCAGTCCAAAGTAGGTGTTCATGGTTGGCTCCTCCTTTTCCAGTGATGATAGCGCTGCTGAATGGTCCGCAGCACCGCTGCGGACTTGGGGCGATGATCCAGCTCGGCGCGGCTGTTGACGCCGCAGGCGGCGCAGAGCCAGTCGCGAGCGTCCTGTTCGTTGTGGGTGCCGTCGGGTAGCTGCTCGGCGGTCAGGCCAAACTTGTGGCGCCGACGCCGGTCCAGGTAGAGCCGAAAGCCCCTGTCCTTGCAAAGCAGGGCGGCGGCTCTGGCCAGGACGCCTCCTTTTCGCTCGTTCATGGCTCGTCCTCATTCGCATGTTCGTTACGCTCCGGATCGAACAGGTCCAAGGTCTCGCGGCTGAGTTTCCAGGCTTCCCAGGCCAGCAGTAGCGTCATCAGGATGGCCACCGCGGCAATGATGATGAGGATGGTGTCAGCGGACATGGCGGCGTTTCCTCTCGCTCAGTTCCTGGCACTGGATACAGGTGGTGGCCCAGGGCGCGGCCTGGCGGCGAGCGGTGGGAATCTCGTCGCCGCACTCCTCGCATTCGGTGTTGGTGGCGGTGGCCGTCGGCAGGCGGCACAGCGTGAGCGCACCTTCCATGCGACGTTCCATCAGTTCGCTGGCGATATCGGCGTTGTCAGCCATGATCAGTCCTCTTCCTTGTGGGTCTCGGTGTTCCAGAAGCGCTGCATCAGGCGGTCTCCGTCGTCCAGGTACTCGTGCAGCTCTCGGGGGGTGTAAGTGGCCCACTCGATCAGGGTTAGCGCGGCGCGCTGCAGGTCGCGATCGATGACCCGCAGGCGAGTGAGATCCAGCGGCCAGGTCGGGCCGTTGTAGGCAGCGAGCAGAATGCGTCGGCAGTGTTGGCTCTGTCCGGTGTGTCCGCTGGCGACGTCGACGAGGCGGCGCAGTGCCTCGGGTCCGACCAGTTCAAGCTGCGCTCGGCGCTGTTCGGCGTCGGCCTCCTGGGCGAGGATCTTCTCCATGGCCTGGCGGCTTCGCTCGCGCAGGCGTTCGGTAACGCGGTGCATAGTCATGAGGCGCTCCTTGCGTGGTGCGGTTGTTGCGCTGCCCGGTAGGCGTGTTTTGCGGGCAGGTGTGCGATGGCGATGCCAAGCTTGTCGGCGATGTGGTCGAGCCCGGCGTCGGTGAGTTCGGTGCGGCCGTAGTGGGTCCAGCCGCACGCGGGGTGCCAGTAGGTGCCGGTGGTCACCAACAACAGGCGGGTGTTGCCGCGCCTCTTGTTTCGGTAAGGCCCGGTCGGCAGGTTGTCGGCGCCCAGCACGCCGGCCTCGCGCAGGCGGCGGGCCAGGGTGTTGCGGCCGAGGTTCAGCAGGCCGGCGGCCTGGTCGAGGGTGTAGGTACGCTGCATATGGGCCTCCTTCGTTGCCTGCTATGCCTGGAACACCCAGCACTTCACGCTCGCGCCGTTGAGGCGGATGCGGGAGCGCACGGTACGGTTGGCGTCGACGAACTTGCGGGTCTTGCTGGCCTTGAGGTAGCGCTTGAGCTCGCGCATTTCGGGCACGCGCAGCTTGTATTCACCGCAGTAGCGCTCGAAGTCCTTGAGGTTGATGGCGATCAGATCGCCATCGCCGCCGTAGTGATCGAGTACCGGCTCGGCCTTGAGTCCTTCGAGGTAGTCGAAGGCCTCCCAGAACTCGGCGACCAGGGGGTGGTCTGCGCTGATTGCCTGTTGGCGTTCGCGGGCCATCTGCCAGACATGGCCGATGGCCACGTCGATGGTCGGGCCGTTGAACAGGCCGAGTCCGTCGGGACCTAGGCACTCCACCAGGGCCGCAAGCTGACCGTGGCACTTGGCGATACGCAGCACCTTGATGTCGGGATCTTCGGCCAGGCGTTCGGCGAAGGGCTTGGCGCGCTCGTTGATCAGCCCGAGCAGCTCGGCTTCGCGTTGGGCCACGTCCAGGGCGAACTGGCTGACGTGCTTGAGCTCGGCCTTTTCCAGCGCCTCGGCGAGTTCCTTGGTCTGCCGGTTCTGGCCCGCACGGGTGAAGTGCAGGTGGCAGATGCGTGTCTGGATCGCCTCGCCGGCCTGCACGGCGGCGTTCTGGCTGATCACGATGGAGCCGCGAAAGGGCGGCTCGTAGGTGTCGTTGCCGCTGTTCTTCACGCCCCGGGCGCGGATCGAGCGGCCGTTGAAGGCGGTCTTGAGCTCGTCCCAGTCAAACTGCTTCTGTTTGGCGCCGCCGTCCTGCTCGCGGTCAGACTCGATCAGCACCACCGGCAGGTTGGAGACCTGGGCGAAGTTGCGTGAGCGCGCAGGCATGGTGGCCTTGGAAGGGTCGAAGCCCTCGTAGTCGCGGCGACCGACCAGCTTCCACAGGAACTCGATCAGCGTGGACTTGCCGGCACCGGCCTCGCCGACGATCTCCAGGAAGGGAAAGCTGCCCATCTCGGCGCGGATCTGTTCGGCCAGCAGGCTGCCCAGCCAGAACGCCAGGGCGATCACGCCCTTGGCCCCGAAGGCGCCGAGCAGTTGAGTCGTCCAGTCAGTCTGGTAGGCCTCGCGGTCAGGGTTAAGGTGCAGGGTCACCGACTGGCTCAGCGTCTTGAGCTGCTTGCGCGCACCGAGTTCGAAATAGTCCTCGCTGTTGATGCGTATCAGCTTGCCACCGGCGACGGCCAGGTCGCCGAACACATAGGCGGCGTGTTCCTTGCTGTAGCCGATGAAGTCGATGGTCTCGACGGTCTTGATGCCGCCGATCTGGTCCTGGAGCAGGGTGTCGAGCTGCTGACTGGTGCCGGTCCAGACGGCGCCGGGCGCCACGCCAAGCAGGCGCTTCTTGAACTCGCTGGCACTGGCCAACTGGCCACCGCTGAAGGTGTTCTTCACCGGGGCGCTGCCGTCGGGGAATTCGACGCGGTAGTAGTACCAGCTCTCGTCGGTGACAACGTTAGCCTGGTAGTACAGCGCTGTGGGGAAACAGGTGCAGATGCGCTTAACGCTGCCGGCCTGCTCGAGGGCGGCGTCGCGGATCGCCGGGTTCAGGCTTTGCTGGTCGCCGCCATCTTCCCCCTCAGCGCGCACGGCGCGATCGAAGGCGTCGATATCGAGCTTCCACCACCACAATTGACGCTTGTACTCGAACCAGAACTCCCGCCGCTCGCTGCGCTTGTAGATGATCAGTGCCTTGGCCATGGCGGAGGGAGCCAGCAGCAGGGCACCGTGGTGGCGGTAGGTCTCGCGGTGCTGCTCGGTCAGCTCGCCGCGCTGGTGGCAGTCGTTCCAGTCATGGCGGCCGTCGCCGGGAATCTGTGCGGCGCGGCACTCCCAGCCGGCGGCCCTGGCGTGGGCAACATGCTTGACGGTAGCGTTCTGGCCTGCCCGGTTACCATCCAGCGCCCACACCAGGGTGGGGCGCGTGGTTCCGACGCCGTGGGCGGCATCGGCCAGGGCCTTGAGGGCGACGTCTGGATAGTTGGCGCAGCTCATCGCCGATACCGCGGCAATGCCATGGTGGTACAGGGCGATGGCGTCGAAGATACCCTCGACGATCCACACCTCGCCGGCCTCGACCAGGTCAGCGGCGGTCAAGGTCGGCGGCTGCCACCAGTTGCCCTTGTAGCGGCCGACGAAGTTGGCCTTCTGCTTACCGAAGCGCTCGGGATTGTCGAGTAGCCGTTCCCAGTAGACTCCGCCGGGCAGAGTGAAGCGCACCGTGGTGCTGCCGCCAACGTTGGGCTTCCAGTAGCTCTCCTGGCTGTACCAGCCCTGGATGCGATCCAGATCGAAGCCCCGACCGTCGCGCAGGTAGCCGTCGGCGACGGACGTCTTGCTCTTGGCTTGAAGCGCTGGCGTGCCGTAGCGCTCGCTCCAACTGGCGAACAGCTCGGGAAACAGCTCCTTGATATGAAACTGACTACCACAGTTGTTCTCGCGCCCACACTTCAGCATCCAGGGCGACTCACTGGAGATGTACGCTTCGCGCTTGCCGCAGGCGGGACACACCACCTTTTGCAGGTAGTGACCCCGCTCTTCGGCGCGGTAGTCACGAATCAAACGCGCAAGAATGTCCTGGCGCAGCGATGGATTCACGCTGGCCTCCTTATGATGAAAGCTGGGCGATAAAACGGTGGGCGAAAGCCCGACGCCGGTGGCGGCGACTACTGGTCGATCAGAACAGGGCGCTGTCGGTGGCGATCTATCACGCTGGTGCGCTGTTCCTGCCGGGCCTGTCTCAGGACTTGAAGCAGGTCGGTCACCGTCAGGGCGACGGGGGTACCATCACCCAGGCGCAGCACGACCAATTGCGACGTGGTGGCGTCCACATCGATACGCTCGCGCCGGTTGGTGGCCTCGAGGTCGGCGTAGGCCTGGAGGGCTGTCAGTTCGGCGTGCTCGACCGTCGTATCGGTGTTTGCCAGCAGGTAGTCGACGCAGTTGGCCAAGGCATCGCGGCGATTTAGCCAGCGATCGCGAAACAGCTGCGCGGCGGCGAGGTTGTGCGGATCCAGGTGAATACCACGCAGGGGCAGAACATTGGTCATCAGGATGTCCTCGTCAGTCTTTGATCTGTTCCAGTACCCAGCGCCGAAGACCGGGATCGATGGGTATGCAGACGTCTGGGTTGGGTTGTCGACTCGGTGCGGTGGTGGTGGCGAACTCAAGCTGCATCTTTCCGCCCCAGCCGCAGTCCAGGTTGGTGCACTGGGCGTACACCAGCACCAGGGCGGGAATCGGCCGCTTGCTTGTTCGTGTCGCTAGCCGAGAGCGGCAATGCGGGCAGGTGATCCTCACCGGCTATCTCCTTTCACTTCGTATATCGCTCTGCCCCGACCAGTGAGCCCCTGAGCGCCCCGGCGGATACGCCGACGCAGTAGCCACTCGGCGGCCTGTTCTCGGGTCTGCAGGTTCTGCTGGGCACAGACGGCATCGAGCACGGCTTTCATGTGTTGATCGAGCTCCATGGCTTGGTCCGGCATGGCGTACCTCGAATGCACGGTGGATGTAGCGCTTCATTCAGCCAGCGCGAGCGGCGACAGTGTCAGTGACGGTGGCAAGGTCGACGCCGAGGACTTCTCGGGCTTCCTTCATCATCATCTGGCGCATCACCTCGGCCTTGGGCAGACCCAGGTAGTTGGCCAGCGCCGTGATGACATCGGCCTCGTATTGATCGAGGTAGACCGTGGCCTTGTTGGTGCGAACGCGTTTCGGGTCCTGGTACATGGCGGAGTTCCTTTATGCGGCAAGTCAGGACAAGAGCAGGATCAGCAACGAGCCGCCTGCTCGGTGTCGGCTTCGTAGCGCTCGATACCGAGCAGAAGCAGCATGCGAGCGGTAGAGGAGAGCGAGCGCATTTCCAGCTCCGCGATGCCCTCGAGCTTGTGTCGCTCCCGATCGGTGACCATGGTCATCACCGAACGGTTGCATCCACGGGGCGAACGAGCCGCAACAGGGACCTGTTGCATGGTGTCAGTGCTGTTCATGGGTTAGGCTTCCTAAAGGTTGTCTAATACTGTAAAGCGATCATGGTTCACAAAAGTGAACCTGTCAATAATCGGGGTTCAAAAAAATGACCATTGGTGAGCGCCTGAAGGAAGAGCGCGAGCGTTTGGCGTTGAGCCAGACGGCCTTGGCGGCGATCGGCGGTGTAGGAAAAACCACGCAGATCAACTACGAGAAAGGGCTTCGTAACCCCGATTCTGCCTACCTGACAGCCGTTGCTGAGCAGGGGGTGGATCTTCTGTATGTACTGAAAGGGTCGCGTTCCGTGGACTCGTCATCTGGTGGTGAGGTGAACGCGTTTGATGGTGGTTCACATAACGACACCTTGTTGATGGGTGGGGAGTTGTGTCCCATCAACCTGTACGACATTGAGGCCGCTGCGGGGGATGGGCGCTCTTTGGAAGCGGAGGAGGTTGAGACCACCATCTACTTCCCTGGTGAACAGCTCGCTGCCCAGGGGCTGGACCCCGCCCATGTGGTGGGGGTCAAGGTTCGTGGTGACAGCATGGAGGACACGCTGGCCGATGGTGACTGGGTATTGGTAGATAGGAAGGATCGCCCCGACCGTCCGGAAGGGGTTTTTCTGCTGCTGGTGGAAGGTGAGCGCCGCATCAAGCGGGTGCAGCGCGTTGCCGGCGGTGCCTGGGTGTTAATCAGTGACAACAGTCATTACCAGGCGGAGATGATCCCGCCCGAGAAGCTCGGCAATGTCGCGGTATTGGGGCGTTGCGTGGTTAGGATCGGGCGGATTTCGTAAGAGACTTGCTTTAAAGCAAGCATTAAATCAAGGATGCAGGGAGTGGGACGTATGGAAGTCTTTGTTGTTCTTCCCGTTGTTGTTTTGGTCATGATATTCCTGGTCAGACGAACGAAGAAGAAGGCTGCCTCCATTGACCCTCCCAAGGCTCGCTTGGAGAGAGCGAAACTTGAAAACCATGACTCTGTCAAGCAAGCGATGCGCTCTCCAGAATGGAAGAAGCGTGCCAAGAAGGCTAGGGCCAAGGCCCGTCAGAATGAAGTCGAGAAAAACCCAGTCGTTTCCATATCGGCAAGTGCCGCTGGTCGCTCTACTCCTCCAAGACGTAGCAGCTCACGACCAGTGTTACAGTTCTGCTATCAGGATGCCTCTGGACAGGTTACCACTCGAGAAGTATCTAACTTTCGTGTGGATGGGGATTACATCAAAGGCTACTGCCATACTCGTGACGCCACGAGAACCTTTCGAAAAGATAACATTGTTGAATGGATTAGTGGTCGAGAGCTTCTCACTGGCTCTTGTCTGACGGCCTCACCAGTTTTCCGAGATAGATCCATTGGTAGCTTTGAAATAGCCTTTACAGGTTTCGGAGAAGTTGAAAGGAAGAACCTTGAAAGCATGGCTAGAGATTCGGGCATGGTCGTAAGAAAGAGTATTACCAAGAACCTCGAGTTTCTTTGTACTGGTCCGCGTCCCAGCGGTACCAAAGTCGATGAGGCCAGTACCAAAGGTTGCACCATTCTCAGCCAAGAGCAGTTTTTTTATCTGATTGAAACAGGCGAACTGCCAGGCTGACCACTATGCGAGTGAACTATCTTGGCCCGGCGATTCCGGGCCTTACCAATCCCTGCGTTTCTACCTTGGGTATTAAAGAGATATCGCCCCAGTGCTACCTGGTCGAGGTGTCGGATGAAGCCGGTGTCAATGGCGAGATAATCGAGGGTGACGTGCTGGTCGTTGATGAGTCTAGGCCTGTACAGCATGACGATCTTACTGTGGTCGATATCTAGGGACAATTGCGGATGTTTCGTAGTCATCGTATTGGTGGATCATGTCGCTTAATTCCTTTAAACGGTGGTCAGGGGGTTTTTGCAAAATCTTCGGAATGTCGTGGAGTAGTTGTGCATCATGTGGCTGTGTTTAGAGCATAGAGGAGATGAAATATGAGTGCTTGGGATGGGGATCTCCTGAACAGAAAACCTATTGCGGACTTCTTGACAAATTTCTTAGATGAGCAAGATGATGCACGGGTGTTGAATATTGACGCTCCTTGGGGAGAGGGTAAAACATATTTTACCACCGAGTGGAAAAGGTCTATTTGTGAAACTCGTGGAGCAGTTTATTTTAATGCTTGGGAGGTTGACTATTCAGGTGAGCCGTTTTTCGACTTGGTTGCAGCGATAAAAGAACAGTTGGTTAATCAGGCTCCTACATCAAAGAAAGTAAATGATGCTGCTGCTGAATTTTTGAGAAAGTCTGCTAAGGTAGCCCTTAAAGCCGGTCCCGAGGTAGGTAAGTTGATAGTTAAGGGATTGGTTAAAAAAGCACTCTCTACAGACCTTGATGAAATATCTGATAAGATAACAGAAGCTGGTTACACTGCCACAGAATCCGCAGTCACCCAGCTTCTCGAGGACTCGTCAAAAACATCAATGATGGTTGAGGAGTTTAAAAACGAGCTCACCAATCTAATTGCGGTGGTATCAAAGGAAAAAAACACTGATCGTAAAAGTGATGTTGCAATCCCTGTATATGTTTTTATTGATGAGCTTGACCGATGTAGGCCAACCTATGCAGTTGAGCTTTTAGAAAGAGTAAAGCATCTCTTTGATGTCGATAATTGCAAGTTTGTTGTAGCTACCGACACTTCTCAGCTTGTACATTCTATTAGGGCAGTATATGGTGTTGGATTTGATTCGCAACGGTATCTAAGAAGGTTTTTCGACGTCACATATCGGCTGAAAAATGATGATTTGGATGGTTGGGCAAAAATCTCATTAGAAAGCTTGGATGCGTCTGATTTTTTTGATTTGAGGCCAGTTCTTAAAGATAAGACTCGGGAAAGAGGGTACTCCTATATGTCAATGGGAGGAATGCCTCTAGTTGAGCCGCATAAAGACAGTATCTTGTCCGAAAATGGTGCAGTTGGAACGTTTCATGCGACATTTATAGCTATTTGTAAAACATTTCGTTTGTCGTTGAGAGATGTTCAGAAAGTTATGATTCACGTTAAGAGTTCTTTGGCTAACACTGCAGGGGATAAAGTTCACTTTTTCTTTTTGTTGTATTTGGCAGTATTGCGCTACCAAGACGCAGAGTTGTTTTTGGAGATGAAAAAGGGTTGGAGTTCGGAACTGGAAGATATCCTTAATAAAAGATATCCGCCATGTTATCTTTATTTTTCTTTTGAGAACCTTTCGGTTCATGACATAGCAAAGGTATATGTCGAAACATCAACTATTCCGAAAAAAGAGTTGAGAGAAAGATGGGATGCGCTTCCAGATAATAAAGTCGAATTTGTGGCTGATGTATATATGAATGCTTTAAATGGCAAAAGGCTATATTCTTATTTTGATGTTGCGGATCTGGCAAGTGACTTGCGTTAGGCTGTACAGAGCACTGTAATGGGCGGACCATCGGCGGCGCAGTGGAAAGAGAGCCGTCGTCAAAGCCATGGGCCTCTACCTTGGTGATCGCCTGAATGTGTTTACCTAACCTGCGTAGACTCATGCTTGGGGTGGCTTGGCCTGTTCGCCATGTGTTGAGGTATCTGGGGATTTACTGTTCAAGTTGGTCTATGGCGCCGTGAGCGCCAGAATTGCTTATTTCCATCTGCAATGAGCTTGTCAGGGCGCTATCGCTGAGGTCGTGCCGTACCTCGGTGATCAGCCAGGCGGTCTCTTCTATCTCTCGCTTCCAGTCTATCAGCCGCACCGGTGTTTCCGGGTAGAGGTCGGGTCGCCCTTCGGCCAAATCCAGGGTGAACTCGGCGCCGCCGCGCTCGAGCCGCTGCATCTCGCTCTGGGCGGCGGCGAGGGCGTCGTCGTCACTGGCGTAGGTGGGGCGCAGGCGCTTCAGGTTGTCGGTGTCGCCGGCGATGACTTCCTTACGCTCGGCGTGGACGGTGTCGTTCCAGTAGGCCAGTACGCCGGTGAAGGCGTTGCGGTCGGTGACCACGTAGCGGTGGCGGTCGCCAACCTGGCGGTACAGGTCGATGGGAGGAATCTCTGTGCCGCTGGCGGTGGTGGCCTGGCCGGCGGGGATGAACAGCAGGTTGCCGGCTTTCACGGTGGCGATGGCGTCGTAGCGCTCGGCGAGGCGGGTAAGGAAGTGCAGGTCGCTTTCCTCGGTCTGGTCGATGTGACCGACGCGGATCCCGCCGAGGACCTTACTGATCTTCGGCTCCAGGTCGTGTCGCTTGGCGATGGTAGTGATGATGTCGCGCAGTATCAGATTGTCCCAGCTCTGGCTGCGTTTGCCCGGCAGGCCCTGGCGCATGTCGGCGGAGCGGGCGCGGATGGTCATCAGGTCCGGGGCGCCGCTGTGCTCTACCTCGTCGACGATGTAGGTGCCCCGGTCGATCAGCGGCTCGCCTTTCCAGCCCATGGCCAGGTGCAGCTCCGCGCCACGCGGCGGCAGGGCGAGGCGCCCGTCGTGGTCGTTGAGGGTGATATCGAGCTGATCGGCCTCGAGTCCGCGGCGATCGGTGAGCGACAGGCGCTGCAGGCGTGCGTCCAGCTCCGGGCTGATCACCTGGCCCTGTAGCGTCAGACGGTAGTCCGGTGTCCGTGCAGGGCGCCCAGGCTGTAGTAGCGAAGAGCCGAGAAGTTGGATCATGCCAGGACCCCGTTGAGTCCGGTCACCAGCGCTCGGGAGAGCGCGTTGCTGGCCAGTTGGTCAGTTGCGTCTTCGTCGATACGTTGTAAGGTCAATTCGAAGTCGATCTTCTGGGCGGTGCCATCGCGGAAAAACGCGCTCTTGCGCTCGTTGAGGCTTTCGATCACGAACAGGCCGTAGACGTTGCCACTACCCTCGATCAGCGGCCAGGCGCCGCCGGCATTGGCCATCTGGCGTAGCTGGTCGAGGTTCTGCTGGCCACCGGTGAACTGAGGCAGCAGGGTGCCGGTGAGGGTGACGCTATCGCCGTCGGGCCCCAGAAACTGCCGGGAAGGCCGGCGCCCTACACGGCTTTGTGGCAAATGTCGCCAGCCTGATTGACGTTGTAGCTCCTGGTATGCCGCCGAAGATACGCCGAAGATAAAGAGTCCGTATGCCATCATCATGGAGGATTACCTATGTCAAAAAGAGCGGATATGTTCTTCGTTATTTTATTTTTTGTGCTCTCATTCATGGTTGCAACTGGTGTCTTATGGATGCTAAAAGAGGGTGGGTTGCATTATGAGTTTATTTCTCGTCTTCCAAGCTACAGTATCGACGGACTTCTCGTATTTCTTGGTATTGCGCTTGCAGCTAATTACAAAAGTGAAGCTGGAAAACTTTGTTTTTTCTACATGATTGTTGGCGTTGCTTTGATGATTGGTTGTCATCTTGTTCTGCACGGGCTGCCTGCCTACGACAAAGATGATCCAGCTATACGAAGTGTTTATGCGATATTTGGCAGCTTCTTTTACCTTGGGATCACCATCTCTCTGTCGACGGCATGCCTTGGTTTGTATCGGCGTGACACGAAGGAGCGAGATATTAGTCAAGATCATAAATAGCGCTCCTGTTCCGGGCGCCGGCCTCGCGCTTAGCCTCGTCCAGTGCTCGGCGGACTTCGCTTGCCACGTAGCGGGCCAGGGCCTGCTCATCCATGCCCGGTGCCGGCTGTACATTGATATTGATGCCTCCCTGGATGATCACGCCGCTGCCGGTACTGCCGGCTGAAAGCGGCGGCCGGGTGTCGATGGGGATATCAGCGGTGGCCACGGTTGGCAGCGTGGCCGCGCCCAGGGCCAGGCCGGCGCCGGCCTGACGCAGGCGCTGGCTGAAGGCGGTGACCCGAGACAACGGTGCCTGCTCGCTGCTCCGGATACCCTGGGCGAGCCCCGCCATCACATCGCCGCCGATGCTCTTGAACACTCGGGATGGTGAGTGGGTGTCGAGTTCATAGCGGGCGCGGTGCTCGGTGCCCCTGGCGGCGTCGCTGACGGCCTCCCAGGCGGATACGGCGCCATTTTTGATGCCTTCCCCGAGTCCTCGTGCAACGTCCAGTCCGGCGTCTCGCATGCGCCCCGGCAGGCTCTTCAAGTAGTCTATGGCGGCGGTCCACTTCTCCTCGAGCAGGCCCTTGAGGTCCCAGTCGCTGAGCATGGTGGCCACCGCCTCAATGGCGTTGCTGGGGGCGTCCTGAAACCACTGCCACAGTTCGGCGCCGCTGGCCCTGATGGCGTCCCAGTGCTGGAGGATCAGGCCGGGCAGTGTCCAGTTGGTGAAGCCGGCGATGATCAGGTCACGTGCGGAGGCAGCCGTCGCTTTCAGCCACTCCCAGAAGTCGCCGGCGGTGGCCTTGATGCCTTCCCAAAGTGCGGCGAACTTTGGGCCAAGGGTGCCCCAGTTCTGCCAGATCAACAGCGCGCCGGCGGCGATCAGGCCGATGGTGGCCAGGATAGGGTTGGCAATGGCGGCGGCTCCGAGCATGCGTAGGGCGCCGATCAGGGTGGGAATGGCGCGGGCCGCAAGGGCACCCAGCACACGGGTGAAGGCGCCGCCTTTCAGTCCCAGCATCTGCAGGCCGTAGCGGGTCAGTACCATGGGGCCGAGCAGGGCGCCCAGGGCAAGGGTCAGGGCACCACCCACGGCGACCAGGCCGGCGACAGCGGCAGCTGCGGTGGCGAGCTGGGCGGTCAGCTCGGGGTTGGCCTTCATCCAGTCGCCCACGGCCCGGGTGATGCGGGTGACGTTCTGGATCAGCTCTCGCAGCGGCCCCTCGTTGGTGTCGGTGAGGGTGATGCCGATCTCTTCCCAGGCGCTGTTGAGGCCCTGCAGGTCGCCTTTGATGTTGTCAGCCATGACCTTGGCGACCCGGGCGTTCTCGCCGGCGGCCTGTTCCAGGGTGGCCACGAATGCCTCGATGCCGGCAGCGCCTTGCTGGTTGATCAGCTCCGCCATGCCGGCGGCGGGTTCCTCGCCGAAGATGTCCTTGAGGTAGGCCAGCCGGTCAGCGCTGCCGAGTGTCTCGGTGGCCTTGGCCACGTCGGCGAGGATCTCGGGCACGTTGCGCAGGTTGCCCTCTGCGTCCTTGGCGTTGATGCCGAGTGTCGCTAAGGCGTCGGAGGCTGCGCCGGTGGGGGCCGACAGCCGCAGCATCATGGCGCGAAGCGTGGTGCCGGCCTGGCTGCCCTGGATGCCGACGTTGCCGAGCAGGCCGGCCATGGCGGCAGACTCTTCCAGCGACAGCCCCATCTCCCGCGCCACCGGCGCCACGTATTTCATCGACTCGCCCAGCATCTCCAGGTCGACGTTGGCCCGGGTGGTGGTGGCGGTGATGACATCCGCCAGGCGCGTCATCTCGGCGGGATCAAGCCCGAAGCCGGACAACAGGTTGGAACTGATATCCGCGGTGCGCCCAAGATCCGCGCCCTGGGCCTTGGCGAGATCCAGCATTGAGGGCATGGCGGCGATGATGGCGTCGGGATCGAAGCCCGCCATGCCAAGAAAGCCCTGGGCCTCGGCGGCCTGGGTGGCGCTAAAGGAGGTCGATGAACCGAGCATGCGGGCCTGGTCCTGGAGTGCCTGAAAGCGCGGATCAGTCTTGTCGAGGCGCGTCAGGGCCTGGACGCGGGACATGGCGGCGCCGTAGTCGACACCAGGAGCCAGTAGTCGGGCGCCCCCGTAGAGCGAAGCGCCACCGGTGGCCAGGCCGCCAGCACCGGTTCCCATCAGGCGACCGGCCCGGCCCATGCCCCGGTGGAACTGACGGGCCGCGTCGGCAGCCTGGCGTTGCTTGCGGGCGACTTCGCCCAGTTCCCGCTGTTGTCGCTGCAGTTGCTCGTTGGCGTCACGAATGCGCCGACTCAGCGCCTGCTGCTGGTCGCCCAGCTTGCCGGTCACGCCGTCGACGCGGGTCATGTGGGTGCGCAGGTACTGAAGCTGCTGTTGCTCCGCCTGATACTGCTCCTTGAGACGCTGGGCCTGGCGGATGGCCTGGGCACGGCGGCGGGTGAGGTCGCCGGTGGCGCTATCGGCCTGCTCGAGCTGGCGGGTCAGCTCCTGGACTTCACGCTGCTGGTCGGTGAGGGCGCGGGCGCTGTCCTCGCTCTGGCGCTTGAGGTCACGAAAACCGCGCAGCTCGCGTTGGGCGCGTTCCAACGTCTTGAGCTGATCGCGGCTGGCCTTGAGGGCCTCGGCGGTGGCGCCGCTGCCCTGGGTGATCTTCTTCAGCGGGCCGGTGGCCCGATCCACTGCGTCGAGGATGACTTGCAGCTTGAGGTCTCGGGCCATCGGTGTTCCTTGCGGTGTGGCGGTGCGGGTGGGTCAGGTGTTGGGGCTGGCTCAACCTTTCCTTGGCTCGACGCGGCGGCGGGCCTGTTCCCGCCAGGACATGAGCTCGGCCAGGCTCATGGTGTCCATCTCCGGCGGGCCCCAGTGGAACACCATGGCGAGGTCTGCCATGGCGTCGTCCACGCGCTCGGGCAGGGCTAGGCGCTCGCCTCGCGCGTCTTCCTCGGCACCAAAAAACCGGCCACGGTGCCCCCCAGCTGGACCAGGTCGGCGGGATCGAGGTCACGCACCTCGGCTTCGGTCAGCGCCGGTTCGGTGATGCGGGGCAGCACGGTGGTCAGGGCGGCGACCTGCATCTGCAGCAGGTCGGTGAGCGAGACGCCGCGCAGGGCGCCGGACTTGGGCTTGCGAACCTGGATCTCGGTGACGGTGGTCTTGCCGCGCGTGATCGGGGTGTCGAGCTCGACGGTCTCGGTGATCGGCTTGGGCAGTTCGGCGACGTTGGTGGTGTCGGTCATGGTGGGTCCTGTGGGTCTGAGTCAGGTGAAGGCCTACGCCGCCCAGGGGCGGCGCTGGGTTACAGGTTGAGGTTGGCGCGGCGCTGGGCGAGGCGGTCCTCGCCGCGCACGGTGAAGACGTAGCCGGGTACGTCGCGCTCGATGACGGTCTCGCCATCGATGACGAGCTTGTAGTAGGTGAGGGTGGTGGTGATCTCCCAGTCGGACTTGTCGCCTTTCTGGGCCTCGCCCATGGCGATGGTCTTGTGGCGGCCCCGGGCGACGATCTCGACCGGCACGGTTTCGCCGGTCTCGTCGCTCTCGTAGCTGCCGGTGAAGCGCAGCAGGGCGGCGTCATGCACCGGGGAGCCGAAGCTGTCGAACAGGCCATCGACGACCAGGCCACCGGTGGTCCATGTCATCGTCATGAGTTCCTGGCCCATGTCGACCTCGACCGGGCCATCCATCCCTCCGCCCTCGTACTCGATCATGCGGCGGGCGAGCTCGGGGATGGTGACGGTGGGCACCTGGCCCTGCCAGTTGTGGCCGTCGCCGAACAGGTTGTAGTCCTTGAGGATCTTGGGAAGCATGGATTTCTCCTAACTGGGCGTTTCGCTGAGCCCGGCGATCAGGCGGCGGCGACGCGGTCGGCGAAGTCGATCAGGTAGCGGTCGGTGATGCGCTGCTGGAACATCAGGTTCTCCAGCGGCGGCACCGGGGTGTAGTCGTAGTCGATGTAGAGCTTGCCGGCCTTGAGCACCTCGGGGGTGTTGATCTCCGGGTCGAACCAGGCGACGCCGTCGATCAGGTAGCCCAGGCGCTTCCACTCGCGGAACTTGGCGTTAATGCCCTCGATGATGTCCTTCACCAGGCTTGGGTGCATCGGCAGGTCCACGGCCCAGAGATGGGCCTCGGCGATGGTGTCGGCGATGATCTGGGCGGTACGGGTGTAGTTCTCGAAGGCGAATAGCGGATCCACCGAGCAGGTGCGAGAGCCCCAGAAGCGGTAGCCGCCGCGATTGATCAGGGTGGTGACCTCGTGGCTGTTCAGATAGCCGGCGTCGGTGGCCGGATCCTGCAGGTCCCAGAACACATCACGGCTGATGCCGGTGACACCATTGACCGGGATGTTCGAGAGCGTCTTGTGCCAGCCGAATTCGTTGTCCAGACGTGCGCGCATGCCCAGCGCCCGGGCCACGGCGGAGTGGTTGCGGGTGCTCTGGGTGGCGGTGTCCCAGCCGGTGAAATCGGGCCAGATCACCATCACCTCGCGGGCACCGAAGTTCTCCCGGTACATGGCCGCCTCTTCCTTGGTGGTGCAGCCGAAGGCGGAGGCGTAGACGAAGGCACGCAGCTTCTGGGCGACGCCGATCAGCTCGCTGACGACGTCGGCGTCGTCCAGCTCCGGTACGCCGAGCACGCGGGGCTTAACGCCAAAGCGTTGTTCGGCGGTGAGCAGGGCCTGCAGGCCGAGCTTCTTGCCGCTGGCGTCCACACCGCCGATGACGTTGCTCTTGGTCTCGGCGGCGTCACTGCCTTCCGCCACCCGCACGACCACCACCAGGGTCTTGGCCTGGCCCGCGATGGCGGCCAGGGAGCGGGCAAGGGTGCCTTCGGCGCCGGCCTTGCCCTGGGCCGCGAGGATGTCGGTGATCAGCACCGGTGTGTTGAGCGGGAAGGGCTCATCCTGGCCGCCGGTCAGGCTGGTGAAGGGCGTGGCGGATACGATGCCCGCGCCACTGGAGCCCTCGGCCTCGACAGCGGTCACCAGGGCGCTGGCGGAGGCCTCACCGTTGACTGCCGCGACCACCTCGCTGGCGGTGCTGGCCAGGTCGCCCTCGGTGTCGGTGGCGAGGCTGACGGTGATGTCGCTACCGGAGACGCTGACGGCCAGGGTGGCGGAGGCGGCGGCTGGGTCGAGGTAGCGCACGCGGATGGCGTTGCCGTCGGTGCCGGCACTGGCGGCGGTGTAGGTGATGCCGGTATTGGCAGCGGCAAAGTTGACGGTGGTGCTGGCGGCGACGCCGGGGGCGGCATCCGGCGCGGTGGCCACCAGGCCGATCACCGCTGTTGCAACGGTGCGAATCGGTCGGGTGCCCTCGTTGATCTCGACGACACGAATGCCGTGATGGTAGTCCTGGGCCATGGGTGAGGCTCCTGCGCAGGGAATATCGGGTCGATGCATGACGTGGTGTCATGCTGCGCGGGAGGGTGGAGGGGGCTCAACGAGCGGGCGTTGTGACAGGGGGAGGTCACAACGCCCGGTAGGGTTACAGTGGCAGGGCGCCCGTGGCATAGGCGATGGCGATCGGGATATTGCTACCAGTCGATGGCTTCCAAGGCATCGCGGTCCTCGGCTTCCAGGGCAGCCTTTACCTCTTCCTCGAGTCGTTGGCGTTTGCCGGTGGCCATGCCGCTGGCCTGAGTAAACGCATCCGCCTTGGCCAGGATTCGCCCCACCAACTCGGCCTTGTCCAGGGGTCGTTCGACCAGCATGGCGTCGATATAGGGCGTGGCTACGCTGTTGTCCGCCTGCCATTGGCGAGCCTCTCGCTCCTGCTTGTCGAAGGTCAGCGTCTCGGCCTGGGGGTAGTCGTTGAGGATCTGGCCCATCTGGGCCTGGTAGCCCGAGTTGATGCGGGAGAGGGCCTGGGTGGCGAGGTCGTTAATTGAGGCTGGAGGGATCGGCACCCAAGCTGGCTTGCCGTTTTCATCCGTACCTCGCAGGTAGCCATCTGGAGGCTCGCTTTCACCATAAACCTTCCATTCTTCTTTGGTGACTTTCACTGCATCTTTCGGCCAAAGTCCTGATGCGACGTATTCGTCGTAAAACCGTTCCGGGAAAAAGGTGTTGTGCGCCGCACTGTAGAATATTTCTGCCATGTTGCCTCCTGGTCAGTTGCCGATGGCCAACCACCTGAATGCGCGATTGTCTGCTGTATAGCCATCAATTAGCGTCATCTGTGCATTGAAGCCGGTACTTGTCGGCGTTCCCATTTGCACCTTCTCGCTGTTGCTTCTGTAGTTGGACACAGCGTCAAGGTTCGATGTGTCGAGTCCGCTGGATACCACTACAGATCGGCAAGCATTGGGGAAGGCGATCGGGAAGTTTGTGTCGACGTTGTAGCTACTTGAACCACTCAGGGCTCTACGGCTCCCCCACTGGACGATGACTCCACCCAACCATGATGGAAGGGCAATGTAGCCGTTGTTCGCCAAGGCGACCGAGAATCCCCACCGTAGTTTTTTGGGGGTGACGGCTGTTGTATCGTTGCTGCCCGCATCGACTTGTGATTGTGTGGCGACTTTGAGCATTCCGGATGCTGACTCCGTCGCTTGTTTAACCCATTGGCTCGCCCACGATTTAAGTTTTTCAGGCGATACAAAGGCTCCAACCACCGTGCCGGCATTCGTCTCATCTTGCGTTGCAGCTCTAACCATCCCCTGTTCAGTCTCACTAGCAGCGGGGTGTTCGCGGCTTTCGGCATGCTCGGTCAAGGCCGAAACATCCGCTTTGTTGTTGGGATTGAAATTTCCTGAATGATGAATTTCTCTCCAGCCCAATGGATATGGTGAATCGCCTGTCTCGCTGTATCTGGTGCCAACAAATACTGAGCCACTTCCTGCTGCATTGGAGTTCTCGATGATGAGAAACGTCTGTCCAGAGAGCGCGCTGAATCTTCCTGCATGTACGGTGTATGCAGCATCACCGGAACCTGGCGGCATACCGGCCGTACTTTGGGCGTGGCCGGCGCCGTAGGCGATATATGTTCCTGGCGCTATCCGCTCCAGTAGCGTGGTCAGCTTTTTGGGGAGAGCTCCGACACCAAACTGGCCGAACGCGGCATGCACCTTTTCCGGCGTCATCGCCCTGGCATCATCTGAGCCTGCCAATGCCTCCGCTTCGTTGGCGATCTCCAGCATCCCCTGGGCGGTCTCCGTCGCCGCCGGGTGATTCCGACTCTGCTCATGGGCCAGGCGCTGCTGATCCACGTACTCCCGCGTCGCCAGCACCACACTGGGATCCACTTTCAGCGTCACTGCTGCGGTGTCGCTGACTTCCATCACAACGCGGATGGTCTGGGTTCGGCTGGAGCCTTCGGCCAGTACCGGCTTGTAGGTCTCCGGCAGGTTGCCGATGGCGATCAGGTCGCCGGTGGCGTCGAATACCCCGACTTCGCGGATGGTCCAGCCGCCGACGTCCGGTGGCAGCACCTGCTCGATGACGATCCAGGTGGGGTTGTCGTCATCGGTGTGGACGGCGTTGATCGGTGCGCGGCGCACTTCATTGGCCAGAGCGGTGGCACTGGAGTCCGGGGTAACCGGGTTGCCGCCACCGTCGCCCACGGCCATCTGGGTGATCTGGATCTGGGTGCCGAGGGCCACGGCGTTGGCGATCTTGGCCTGACCGGTATCGGTGAGCAGGGTGTAGAACTGGGGCATAGGGCGGGCTCCTGATGTTCAGCCTTATAAGGGGAAGACGGTGGCGCTGTCGATGGTGTGGACGGCGGCGCCGACGAAGAAGGGACTGGTGGTCTCGACGTCGCCGGGGGTGAACGGGTAGACATCGGTCACGTCGCCGTCGTAGATGGCTGCGCCGACGTGGATGAGGCCACGGCTTTCGCCGGCGATATCCAGGCCGATGACGTGACGGGTCAGCGGCTTGGCGTCATCGATCAGCCGCTCAAGCTCCTGGTACATGCCATCGGTGATGCCGGTGTCGAGCACGCCAATACGCAGGGCGAAGGTGCCGGGGATTCCCTCGGGGCTGGTCTCCCACCACTCCACGACCTCGAGCAGGTAGCCCAGCGGTTCGACGACACGGCGAAGGGCCGAGATGGTGCCCTTCTTGCGGTGGACGTAGAACGCTTGGGCGATGACGCCGCGCTTGGTGGCCACAGACCAAGTCGGGTCCCAGCGATCAACGCTAAAAGCCCAGGCCAGGTAGGGCAGCAGGTGGGCGGGGCAGGTCTCGGGACGCCATAGGTCGCGCAGCGGTACCGGTACGCGCTGGATCTCGGCCAGTGCTTCGGCGGCGGCGCGCTCCAGGGCGGTGCCGTTGGCGGGTAGCAGGTGGCGGATACGCTCGGCGCTACTCATCGCTGCCCCCGATGATCACGCTGGTCCCGGTGCAGTGGGCGGCCTCGGTGACGTCGAGCACCACGTCGCTCGCCGGCGCGGTGAGTTCCACCCGCTGCACACCCTCGACGTGAAGAGCCGCGTGCAGCGCGGAACGGCGGATGTCGCGGCTTAGGCGGCGTTGTTCGCCGATGTAGCGAGCCAGGGCCGCTTCGGCGGCGGCCAGGATGGGCTCCTGCTCGGGGCCGGGGTAGACGTAGAGGGTGGCGTCGACGCTGTAGTCGACGATGGTGGCCGACTGCACCGTG
Source organism: Halomonas sp. BN3-1 (assembly GCF_003056325.1). Taxonomy (NCBI): domain Bacteria; kingdom Pseudomonadati; phylum Pseudomonadota; class Gammaproteobacteria; order Oceanospirillales; family Halomonadaceae; genus Halomonas; species Halomonas sp. BN3-1. The sequence continues at coordinate 163,687 of NZ_PYVV01000008.1, forward strand.
AGGCGGTCACCCACGGGTCGGATGTCCTCGGCGGACAGGGCGGCGTCGACCAGGTCGATCAGTTCCTGACTGGCGGTGCCATCGCCCTCGGACGACAGCAGGGTGACGATGGCCACCGCCGGGCTCGGGCTGGTGGCCCTGGCATCCATCACCCGGCCATCGGCGGACAGAGCATGGAACTCGTAGGCGCCACGGGGCCCGGCGACGCTGAGCCCTTCATAGGCTCGCTGGGCGCGCAGGCGCAGTTGATCGTCGCTTTCCAGTACGGAGGCAACCGGTGGCGTGGCATTCGGATCACCAGGGCTGACCACCAGGCGCTCCACCTCGAAGTTGGCGGCGATCTGGTCGAGATCAGCGTCTCTTGCGTAGGCAAGCATCACGGCCTTGGCCGCCTCGTTGACCCGCTGTCGCCAGATCATCTCGCGGTAGGCGTTTTCCTCGAGCAATTTGGTCAGAGGCTCACTCTCGAGTGCCAGGGTGGCCTCTACCTCAGTGCGGCGCTCATCGCCAACCAGTTCGAGCAGGGCAGCGGTTCGCTCGGCCAGGATGGCCTCGAAGTCCAGCGCCTCGACGACCTGGGGGGCAGGGAGCTGGGACAGATCGATGGTGCTCATGCCAGCGGCACCTCCAGATTCACGGGCTCGCCTTCACGGGTCTGGGCCTCGAGGTCGAGCACGACCCGCCCGGGGCTGGTCGTGCTGACGCTGGTACGTACAGCCGTGACGCGCAGTCGCGGTTCCCAGCGCAGCAGCGCCATCACCGTGGCGGCGTAGACCTGGAGCAGGGTGGCATCGGTCAGCGGGCGGTCGATCATCTCGGGCAGCAGTGAGCCGTAGTCGCGCCGCATGACCCGAGAGCCCAGCGGGGTGGTCAGGATATCGGTGACGCTCTGGCGCAGATGGTCGAGATAGTCGAGCCGGCGCCCGGTGGTGGCGTCCATCATGTCGGCACTCCCGTGTTGCTGGGCCCAGACTCCACGCCACCATGGCGATGGCTGTCGCCGATGTCCTTGCCGTTGTGGGTCACGCCGTCCCCCGCGATGGTCACGCGTCCGTTGAGCGTCACGTCAGCGTTGATGGTCACGCCGCCGGGAGCCGTGATGGTGGCGCTGCCGGGTAGGTCGGCGTTCAGGTGGCGGTTGGTGTGGTCGTATTCCAGCACGGCACCGTCCGGCATCACGCGCCGCCACAGGCCGGGGTTGTCCGACGGCGCTGCGTGTCGTTGCGAGAAGACGCCGGTCAGCACCACGCCGGCGGACGGATCGCCGCCGGGGGAAAACAGCACCACCTGCTCGCCGGTGGTGGGCGGGTCCCAGTCTCGGGTGGTGCCGGCGCGGCTTTCGATCCAGGGCAGCCAGGCGGTGAGTAGCTCGCCGCTCTTCACCCGGACCCGGGCACGGGAATGATCCACCTCGGCGATAGTGCCGAAGCGGATCAGGTTGTGGATCAGGCGCAGCAGCTCGGCGGCACCATGGAGAGGGCGAGAGGGTGTCATGCGGGCATCGTTGCGCGCTGTGGTGGTGACTGCCATACCGGGGCGTTGTGAGCCGGACGAGTCACAACCTCGCTATGACCAAGCGGTCAGTGAGCACCGGTCAGATGGCGCAGCACGGTGTCCTGGATCAGCTCCCGATCTGCGTCGCTGAAGCCGATCAGGCGCCGCTGGGTGTAGGTCACGCGGGGGCCGTCGCGGTCCACGTTGGCGCGAAGCCCGTTCTGGTGAACCCGAGCAATACGGGCCACGCGGCCGACAAAGCCCACCTCTGCGGTGTCACCCTGGGCGCGGGCCTTGAGGTACTTGGTGGTGCGGATCTTGGCGAACATGGTGCGACGACGGATGGCACCCTGCTGGGCGCGTCGCTGTGGCTTGCGTGGCGCGTAAGGGGAGCCGTCGGGATTCTGCTGGGCCTTGATGCGCTCGCGCTGGGAACGTCTCAGCGCCTGGGCCACTCGGCGTGCCAGGGCGCGGCGCTCCTTCGAGCTGAGGTTGTCGAGCAGTGGAGTGACCCAGTCTTCCAGCGCCTGGAGGTCGTTGGTCATGCCGTTCGCCCTCAGTCCGATGACCACTCGGCGGCCATCTGGTAGTCCTGGTCGCCCGGTCCTTTGATGTTCATCTGCCAGGCGTCTGCCGGGCAGGGATCAATCGGGTATTCGGGCATGCGGTGCTCGACGTTGATATGACCCGCGTCGCAGTCCACCAGAGCCACCACCCGCTCGGTGAGCTGGACGGTCAAGGCCAGATCCCAGCGTTTGTTGTCGAGAATCTCGGCCTCGATGGTGACGGCCTCGTCAGGGTCGAGGTCCGGCTGGTAGCGGGACAGCCACTGGAGCAGGGGGATCATGACCGTATCGAGGGTGCCGCTGTAGTCGGTGATGACGAGCTGGGCGGGGACCCGGTATTCGTGGCTTAGGTGCTGGCCACGGTGAAAGGCGACCCTGCCATCCTGGATAAAGGTCAGCAGCTTGTCGGGGTTGCGCTGGAGCTCGGCGACGGCACCGAGCAGATGGTCGCGTAGCGATATCAGTTTCTCCACTCTGGCCTCTCATTGGTCTCACTCAACACATCAATCAGGCCGTTATGACGGGTGGCACAGCCGTGGTACTGATTGGCCCAGTCGCGCAGCGTTAACGCCACATCCCGGGCGGTGCCGTCAGTCAGCGGTGGCAGTGTCGTTGGGCATGGCGTCAGCAACGTCTGCTGCAGCGGGGGCGCGCCCGGCGGCGGCGTCGTTGAGCAACCGGACAAGGCGAGGCTCAAGGCAAACGCGCTGATAGATGGGCTTCTCGATTTCACGGATGATCCCTCGATCGATGATTCGCTCGTTGGCCTTGAGTTCGGCCAGCCTGGCCTCGACGGCACTGGCGATCTCGGACTCGCGCGCCATAGCGGCGGCGATGGACTGTTCGATGACGCGCTGGGCAGTGAGGCGCTGGCTGTCTTCAAACCAACCCCGGGCCAGCCAGCCGCTGGTGGCGGTGGTGGCCAGCATCAGGACAGCGGCGAGCAGACGGATCTGGGTCATGCCGAATATTCCAGGGCAGGGGCGCAGATCTCATTGATCAGAACGTCTCCCACTGCCTCGACGCAGCGACGGCGGTTGGCGATGTACTTGGCCAGATCGCGCTTGTTGCTCAGGAAGAACAGCTCGACGATGACGCCACCACCCTGACGGATGAAGGCCAGCCTGCTGTGCTGCCCGCTGGCTTCACCCTTGGCGCCGCGGTTGGCGATGCCCAGGGCATCAGCGATGGCGTGGCAGAGGGCATTGCCCAGCGGGTAGTGGTGGCCGGCACTGAGCGTCTCGACGCCGGTGGCGGCCTGGCTTGCGGCGGCATTGCAGTGAAATTCGACGGCCAGGTCGTGTGCCTTGGCGGCGCCTACCGCATCGCGAAGCGGCAGGTTCTTTCCATCTGTGCCGTCCTTGTCGACAATGACTCGCTCGCCGAGGTATTCGGCCAGTAGGTCGCGGAACTCGAGGACGATGTTGGCCTCGGTATGACCATTGCCTACTGCGCCAGGGTCGCTGTCGCTATGGCCGGCGGAGATGAATAGGCTCTTTTCCTGTAGGGCGGCGAACTGGCGCATCAGGACCTCCACGGAACACGAAACAGATGAGCGAGGTTGCCGCCAGTCATCAGCAGATGGGTGGCAGCGAGTGGTAGCAGGCACACAAGCCAGGCGCTGCCCGGCGATCCGGTGGCCAGAATTCGGGCGATGACGACGGTGCAGCCGGCGATGCAGGCCCAAGCGGCGACGCCGACGCCAGGGCGATAGCGTCGGCCACGCCGGCGATAGGTCAATAGGCGCAGGATGATCAACAAGGCGGCGATCAGCGTGATGATCCCGGTGATGGTCATTTCCTCCCTCCCAGCCAGGCCTTGAGATCAAGGGTTTTGACTCCCTCGATAGCTCGCAGCCCGGCAGTCACGGTGACGGCGGCGGCGATGAAGGCTGAGACAGCGCTGTGCTCAAGCATGTCGCCGAGCAAGGCCGGCCCCCCCAGGTAGCCGATGGCGAAAGAGATCAGCAGATAGGCGAAGCGCTCGAACAGCCCCAGTTCCTTGGCGCTGATCACGAATAGCGTGGCGCCGCAGAAGGCACCGATGACGGCATTGGCGTCGACGCCGGGTAACCAGCCGATCAGGGCGGCAAGTCCTGTAGCGGTGGCGACGGCGGTGGCAGTGCTTGGTTCGGCCATGGGTTCCTCGTGAGTGTCAGCGCCAGAGTTGCAGGGTGTCGGCGTGAAGGGGGGCGGCCTGTCGTTCATCGGGCAGGGTGACCAGCAGGCCCTGGGGCAGCAGGGGGCCGAGTTCCGCCAGACTCGGATTTAGCTCCAGGGCCTGCTCGGTGACGCTGCCGGTGCGTCCAAGTACGCGATAACACAAGCTGTCCAGCGTCTCGTCCTGTTGGGTGCGGACCTTGGGCATCAGATCAGCTCCACCGTGGTATGCGCCTTGCCGAGGATCTCGCTGACCGCCCAGCGCGCATCGCGGCGGTAGTCGTCGGCGGCCAGGTCCTTGCCCTCGCCGCGCTCGTCGCCATCTCCGGTGGCGCTGTGGTCGCGGTAGCGCTCCATCAGTGAGGCCGTGGCGGTGGCGTAGACCGCCCGGCGGTAGAGCAGGGCGTAGCTGTTCGGTGGCATCCAGTCGGGTGCTTCGACGTCATCAATGGTGGTGCTGCCACTGGCCTGGCGATCCTGCTGCCAGTTCGCCAACTGGCGATTGATGTCGGCCATGGCTACGCGCAGCGCCATGTCCACCCGGGCATCGGTGATGCTGCCGTCGACCCGCTCGGCCGCGCGGTAGTCCTGGGCGTCGAGTGCCGGCCAGAAGCCGTTGTTCTCGATGGACTCCGCCGGCGCTTCGCTGGTCGGGACGTTGTAGGCGATCAGTGACATGGCGAGTGTTCTCAAATGCCGTTGAAGGAGGGGGTGAGCCGGGCTGCGAGCGGGGCGGCTTTCGGCCTGCTCTCACCCGGCGCCCCCTGACGTCGGCGTGCGACTCGGTAGCGGCGTCAGGCCCCGTTCTGGGGAGAGCCCTGACCGCCTGCGTTCTGTTGCTTGGTGTTTTCTTGCTGAATCTGGCGCTCAATGCGCTCAAGGTCCTTCTTCACTCCAACCTTGTCGTTCAGTGCCAGGGCGCGCTCTAGGCTGGACTGCGCCTCGACCAGCTGGCCTGCGGTGCGCTGGGTGTAGCCCAGGGCCTTGAACAGCTTGGCGCGCACCTGGTCATGCATGTCTGCCTGGCGGGTCAGGAGCTCGACGTCGATCAGTTGCTTGAGCAGGTCCAGGGTGTCGATGCCTTCCTCGTCGAGGCGCTTGAGAGCCTGGTCGGCGACTTCCTCGGCGATGATGGCGGCGGTGGAGCGCTCGAACTGATCGGGGGGATTGAGGCCGTGGGCCAGGGCGTAGCGGGCGATGGCCACGGCACCGGCGATGTCTCCGGCGTCGATACGCCACAGCATGACGCGCATCAGTACGTCGTCCTGGGCGCCCTGGCCGGCCTCGAGTACGCCGGTGACGTAGTCGGCGTACTTGGGCAGGACCTCGCGCTTGATCTCGGCCTTGCGCTCCATGGACTGGGTCGACTTGAGCCGGCGGTAGTCCTCGAACAGGGCGGCCTGCATCAGTTCGTAGGCGTCACCTTGCATCGGCGTCTCGCCGGCTGTCTCCGCCGCGAGTGCGGCGGAGACCCGTTGGTAGTGGCGGCGGGCGGGGCTGGTCATCGTGACTCCTTATCAGGCGCTGAAGTCGCCCAGCTCGATGTTCTCGATCAGGCAGCCGGCGCCGAAGTCCTCCACCACGTAGGCGTCGTTGGAGCTCTCGTAGTTCTCGATGCGGTTGCGCTTGGGGTTCTCGCTGACGTAGCGGCGGCGGGCGCCGTTCTGCCAATAGATCGAGAGGTTATCCAGGGTGGTGACCAGGATGGCGTTGTCGGGAAAGAACGGCACCTGGAGGCCCTGCTGTCCGCCGATACGCTTCTGGCTGATGATCACGTCCATGGCCTGCTGTTCGGTGGGTGGCTGGGTCTGGTTGATCAGCGGGAAGTACTTGTCGGCCATCAGCTTGCGCCCGACGATCGCGACCAGGTCGGTGGCGTTGCGGAACCAAGGATCGATCAGCTCGTTGACCGCGTCGTAGACGACAGCATCGAGGTTCTCGTAGTCGCCACTCTTACCTACCTTGAGGGTCCCGGCAGTAGCGCCCTCTTTGAGTACCTGGGCCGGGGCCTGGGTACGGTAGTGCTGGAGCCAGCCGATGTTGACGTCCTGCAGCATCGGGTTGGTGGCGGCGTTGGTCTGAGCGGCGGCGGAGGTGCCATTGAAGCCGATCATGATCCGGTCCAGCGCCTGCTGGCGGACGATGGCGTCGCGCACCAGCTCCTGGAAGTTCGGGAACTTGGCCCAGGCGTCGAGCTTGCCGTAGCCGAGGTGGGTGTCGAACTCGGTAAGGCGGCACTCGTAGCCTTGGGAATCCAGCGTCGAGAGGTCGCGGGTCTCGCGATCCTTCTGGCTGACATCGGTGCGTGCGGCGATCGGGCCGGAGACGCCGAGGGCGAGTTTCTCCCCCTTCAATTCGTCGACGCCGATCATGTTGATGCGGCCCAGGAAGTCACTGGACTCCTGGATACGCTTCTCCAGGCGCTGTTGGACGCTGGGGTCGACGGCGAACTTCTGACTGGCCGCTTGTACGCCATTGAGTTTCGCCACCTGGGCGGTGAAACGGTTGAAAAGGTTGCGGGTATCGTTGCGCATGAGCGGGTCGGTTCCTTAGCAGTCGGTGACGATGCCGCCGTCGTTGCCGGTGGCGCGTGAACGGTGGTGTTGCGGTGAGGGGGCGTTGTCGAGCTGGGTGTAGAGCTCGTCGAAGCGACGTTTGAGGTCGTCGTGGGCGGTCTTCAGCTCGTTGAAGGCGTCGGTGGAAGGACGTGCTTCAAGCTCGGATTCCAGCGCCTCATGACGCTTCACGAACAGCTCGAAGGTCTGCTCCAGGTCCTTGCTGAAGGCGTCGAACCCGGCCTGTGTTCTGGCGGTGCTCTTGGCGTCGTGCTTCTTGAACAGCGCGGTGATGCGCTCGGTCAGGCTGGGGCCTTTGTCGGGCTCCGGCAGCGCGTCGGAGAAGTCCAGCTCGACCTCCACGGCGGCGGTGAACAGGTTTTCGGGACGTTGCTTGCGCGCCGCCAACGGGGAGGCGCTGCCCTGTTTGGCGCTGAACTGCAGCATCTCGGTACCGAGGCTAGCGGGGCTGTCGGTAACGGCCAGGCCGACGAAATAGGCTTCACCACTGCCGGCGAAGTCGGGGTCGACCTCGATGCTGGTGTAGACCTTCTGTCGTTCGCCGTTGATCTGCTTGAGCTTGTCGGTAGGGTCGATATCCGCGAACAGGCCCAGCTTGCCGTCCTCGACCTCTTCGGCCTTCAGGGCCTTGATGTCGCCCAGGGCGGGGAAGGGGCCGTCATGGAACATGCCGCGCATGTGTTCCATCCACACACGGGCACCGTACTTCTTGGGGTCGTAATTGCCGGCCATCTGCGTGATCCAGTCACGCGAGATGATCCGGCCGTCGGTGGTGGCGCCTTCGGTGGCGACGCGGAAGAAGGGCATGGGGTGTCCTCGGTTCATGGGCTCTCGATGCTGCCGTCAGGTTCCGCCCCGTCCCCAATAGCCTCAACCATTTGCCGTTGTGACCAGGCGCTGTCACAACGCTGGCCAGGTAACGCTGAGCGATGGCGCGGGTAGGCTGGCGGCATGACTCCCACGACCGATATCAACGACGACGGCGGCCGCCTGAGCGCCCGGCACCTCTACTGGACGGGGTGGCGCATTGCGCGCATCGCCGAGTTTCTCGACCTGCCTCGGGCCACCATCGATAGCTGGAAAAAGCGCGACGCCTGGGACGACGCCACACCGACGCAACGGATCGAGGGCGCGCTTGAGGCACGCATGATCCAGTTGATCTGGAAGGACCAGAAAGAGGGCAAGGACTTCAAGGAGCTGGACTTGCTGGGCAGGCAGGTCGAGCGGCTGGCCCGGGTGCACAAGTACCAGGGCAGCGGCAAGGAGAGCGATCTCAATCCCAACATCGAACGGCGCAACGCCGGGCCGAAGCGCAAGCCCAAGACCAACGATGTCGGTGACGAGGGCGTAATCCAGATCGTCGAGGCCTTCGAGGCCTCGCTATTCGATTACCAGCGCACCTGGTACCGGGCCGGCCAGCATGAGCGGATCCGCAACCTGCTCAAGAGCCGCCAGATCGGCGCGACCTGGTATTTCGCCCGGGAGGCCATCGCCGATGCCCTGGAGACCGGCAAGAACAAGATCTTCATGTCGGCGAGCAAGGCCCAGGCCCACATCTTCAAGCACTACATCGTGCAGTTCGTGAAGGAAGTCTCAGGCGTTGAGCTCAAGGGCGACCCGATCATCCTCGCCAATGGTGCCGAGCTGCACTTCCTGGGCACCAACGCCAAGACGGCCCAGGGCTACCACGGCGACACCTACCTGGATGAGTACTTCTGGATCCATGGCTTCGAGACCTTCCGCAAGGTGACCAGCGGGATGGCGATGCACAAGAAGTGGCGCCAGACCTACTTCTCGACGCCCTCAAGCGTGGCCCATGAGGCCTACCCGTTCTGGACAGGCGAGCGCTTCAACAAGCGGCGCAAGAAGGCCGACCGGGTGAAGATCGATACTGGCCACGCGGCGCTCAAGGACGGCGCCCGCGGGCCGGATGGCCAGTGGCGCCAGATCGTCACGATCGAGGACGCCATCGCCGGCGGCTGTGACCTTTTCGACATCGACCAGCTGCGCCTCGAGTACAGCGATGATGAGTTCGCCAACCTGCTGATGTGCGAGTTCGTCGACGATACCCAGTCGGCCTTCCCGCTGGCGATGATTCAACGCTGCATGGTCGATAGCTGGGACGTCTGGCAGGACATCAAGCCATTTGCGCCACGTCCCTACGGCGAGCATCCGGTGTGGATCGGCTATGACCCCGCCGGCGATGGTGAGGAGGGCGATGGCGCGGGGTTGGTAGTGGTAGCGCCGCCACGCTCGATGAACGGCAAGCACCGGATCCTCGAGAAGCACCGCATCAAGGGCAGTGACTACGAGGCCCAGGCCGAATTCATCCGCGGCGTGACTCGCCGCTACAACGTGACCTTCATCGGCATCGACACCTCGGGACTTGGCGAGGCCGTCGCCCAGCTGGTGGCCAAGTTCTTCCCCACGGTCACCCGCTACCGCTACACCCCCGAGATCAAGGCGCGCCTGGTCATGCAGGCCCAGCAGATCATCAACAAGGGACGGCTCGAATTCGACGCCGGCTCGATGGATCTCGTTCAGTCCTTTATGGCGATTCGGCGTGGACTCACCGCGTCGGGGCGTCAGATCACCTACAGCGCAGGGCGCAACAACCTGACCGGCCATGCCGACCTGGCCTGGGCGACCATGCACGCCCTGCACAACGAACCCCTGGACGGGCCGGCGGAGCACGGCACCGGACGATCAATGATGGAGCTGTTTGGATGAGCGAGCCGCTTGCAGAGAAACCCCGGGTGCGTGTGCCGGCCTACCGCGCCTACGACGGTGGCGACAAGGCCACTACGCCGGCGAAGGCCGAGGCCTTCAGCTTCGGTGAACCGGTACCGGTGACCGATGGCTATGACTTCTTCTACTCCGGGTGCTGGATGCTCGGCAGCGAGTGGTACGAGCCTCCGGTGGACTTCCCGGCGCTGGCCCAGACCTATCGCGCCACCGCCCATCACGGTAGTGCCATCCAGGTGAAGCGCAACATTCTGGTGCGTTCCTTCGTGCCACACCCGTTGCTGAGCCGGCAGGCCTTCAGCGCGCTGGCCACCGACTATCTGGTGTTTGGCAACTGCTACCTCGAGCAGGTCCGCGGGCGCCTCGGCAAGCTGCTGCAGCTGCGCCCGGCCCGGGCCAAGTACGTTCGACGTGGGGCCGATCTCGACCGCTACTTCTGGGTGCCCAACTGGGCTGATCGCAGCGAGTTCGCCCCGGGCAGCCTGATCCACATCCTGGAGCCGGATATTAATCAGGAGGTCTACGGGGTACCGGACTACCTGGGAGCCCTACAGTCGATCTACCTCAACGAGAACGCCACCTTGTTTCGGCGCAAGTACTACCTCAACGGCAGCCATGCCGGCTTCATCATGTACGTCTCGGACGCGGCCCAGAACCAGAACGATATCGACGATATGCGCAGCGCCCTGAAAGAGAGCAAGGGCGTGGGCAACTTCCGCAACCTGTTCCTCTACAGCCCCAACGGCAAGAAAGACGGTATCCAGATCATCCCGATCTCGGAGGTAGCCGCTAAGGACGAGTTCGCCTCGATCAAGAACATCACCCGTGATGACCAGCTCGCCGGCCACCGAATCCCGCCGCAGCTGATGGGCATCATCCCCAACAACACCGGTGGCTTCGGCGACATCGAGAAGGCGGCTCGCGTCTTCGTCGCCAACGAGCTCGAGCCGCTGCAAGCCACCCTCAGCGAGATCAACGACTACCTGGGCGAGGAGGTCGTCAAGTTTCGGCCCTACTCATTGGACGAGGGAGAGGCTGCAGGGCTTGATCCAGCCCGCTGACAGCTTTTTTAAGCAGCTACCTAGCCGCCCGGACGGGCGGCTATTGAGATGGTTTACATCTACCTTGTGCAAAGTCAGGTCTACTTTCTGAGGTCCTTCCTCATGATATAAATTACAGGTTTTAGCAAAAAGTAAATGCTAAAAATGGATATGGATAATATTGCCAAAGGTTCAATGAAGGGGAAGAAAGTAACTCCGTAATATTCATAGTTATTTCTAAATATTAGGATCGGGTTTTTAGGGCTCATGCAGTTTTCTAGTTTCGTGCACCCGTCCCAAAAGTATCTTGTTAGATGGATTATAGTGATCCCCGGGAAGATAAAAAAAAGAAAAAAGAATAAGTACTGATGGCTTTTTGATATGGAGTGTGAGAAATCAAGGTTGGAGTTGAAGGCGGAAGGGAGAGATTCCGCTATGGAATATGGTGGTATGGAACTTCTAATATAAAATATTGTGATTTTTTGAAGGGAATATATTAGCGGTAGAGTTATTACTATTACAAGCAAGGCAGTGGCGTGCGGGCTAAAATCTTTGAAATCGAATCCCGGCAAAGAAAGCTTCCAGCTTTGGACCCTAGAGTAGCCGTTGAAAGATAGGTAGAGAAGGAAAAGACCTGTCGTTGTCCACCACTTGTTTACTGTTTCTCTCATTCCGTGGTTCATTAGAAGATTTTCTCAGCTACAGTTAGGTATGCTCTCAGGGAGGTTTTTCGTTAGAGAGATATTTAGCAGATTTGCCACCTTGGTAAGAAAGTCACCCATTGAATTGCTGAGGTTTATTTGGTGGTTTCTTAGAGAACAGTCATTATGAAGTTCAGCCGTTACTGTTCCGCTGCTTGAACTGTCGTAAATTACTGCGCTAAAGTTCATTAGATCATTTCTTATCCTGTTGACGTGTCTGTTTCTGAAGCCTAGTTCCACTGTTATTATTGCTGGGGATCCTAATTCTAAGTTTGCGCTTTTACACCACACCTCTCCCTCGTTTCCTTGGCATATGGTGTCTTTAACAAATACTGAAGAATCTTTGCAAGCTCTTGTTAGAGTTGTCCTTGACATCTCAGGGGTGTTGCAAATTATATTGGTTAAGTCAATTGCAAATACACTTGAAAATGGTGTAAAAACAATTGAAAGAGCAAGTGCTGACAAGATTTTTTTCATGGGTTTCTCTCGTTTTATATTTTTCAGTATAATTATTAATCAAGGTTGTTTTTTATCATGCAATCGTTATTTGTATTTTGTTGAGGAGCAGTTCTGGTTGTCTGCTTTTTCGTTCATGGCAATAAGATGCGAAAAGTAAGGCTTAGTAGTTTCATAGAATGTTAAATGATCTCAGTTTCTTCCCTATCACACGCTGCTGTGACTGAAGAGCTTAGTTATCAACACTGGTACAATCTGTGGCATTTAGCAAGCAATAGAACCTTCGTCGCCAATGCGCTTGAGCCGCTGCAGGCCATCCTCCGCTAAATTAGCGATTACATAAACAGAAAGTCATCAAGTTCCTCCTCTGCTTATTGCATGCCGGCACCGCTTGCGTCATACACTGGCAGCATTGGCATGCCGCTACATCGCTGCCCGATCAGGCAGTTTTTTTATCTAGGTTCCAGCACCAGGATCCGGAACCGGAGGTTTCCTCCCAGCACTGATCGACTCCTCCGGCGCGCCGTCGACACCCCGCCCCGCCTGCGCGCTAAACCTTTCGATTTTTGGGCACCCTTGCACTCTCGCTGAGGGCGCCTGCGCTCTGGGCGCCATGGCGCTGGGGAAGGGGCTGTCTTTCATGCGGAATCATGCGAACTCAACGAGCGCCAGAGGAGCGTGGTGGCGGAGGTCACCACCCATGGTGGCTGCTGAGAATGTGGGGGGGACTCGGAAAAAGGTAACATCGGTGACAGGACCAGAGGATAGACCCTATGCATCTGTTTTTATTAAAAAATTCTGTAACCTTAAAAAGGTCGCAAAAGGTAACGCAAAAGGTAACGCCCGGCTAACCATCTGATTTTCTTGGACTCTTGAAAACAAGAAAAATACCTTTCCAAAAGGTAACGCATCACCTTTTCATCACCTTTTTGTTACCTTTTGGACAGTCGTTTTAATCCTTTTGAAATCAGTCGGATAGGCGTGTTTTTCGCAAGGCGTTACCTTTGTTACCTTTTTCCGAGCCCCCACGGATTCTGAGGCGGGGCCGCCTCTGACGCGTACGCACGTGTTCGTCATACCCATGCTCGCGCCTGTCTCACTGACAAGCGCAACGCCTGCGGCAGGATCCGTGCCACTTTTTCTTGCTGGTACATTTTTGGTACACGACGCCGGGAAAGCCCGTGGTTGTGGGCTTTATCCCCGATCCATCATCGGCGCCACGGAAAAGCGGCGGGCCTGGGCCAGGGGATCTCGGTCAGTCATCGGCATCAAGAGGTCGGGCAGGAGAGGGCGCGTAGTGTACCAGCCCCAAGGGGGCGTTTTCATCGTTGGTGCTGAGACATTGGAAGTGAGCGTTTACGAGCGGTCCTGCCCTACTATCGCAAGTTGGGCATCGTCTTCATGAAGGAGCCGAGCCCTTGAAGTGATCAACGAGGCCCACGGCGAGTGGGTGAGCCTCGATCTGGGGCGCAGTGCTTTGACGCCGTGAATCACCCCACGCAGCGCTCGAGTTCATGTGCCCAGATAGGGAGTCATGTCGATCTCGACTGCGGCCCACACCCAGCCAGCATAGTCGGGATCCGCCAGGTGCTGCTCAATAGCGCTGGCTGAAGGGATGGGATCTCCATAGTCGGCCAGGCTCTCGAGATGTCCTTCAATGGCTTCGCGCGCATTGGCGATCGCCTCATCAAAGGTGTCACCGGCCGAGAAGCAGCCTGGCAGGTCGGGCACTGCCACACCATAGGCATGCTGGTCGTCACCTACCTCGATGGCAATGGGATAGTGCATGTCGTGTCTCCTGTGGTGAGCCGGTGTGTCCGGCCTTGCTTCTTCGGATCGAGCAATACGACCGCATGGTCGAGCCAGCTTGGACAGCGAAAGGGCAGGTCGTCATCAGCGTCAACGACGTACCCAAGATGCGCGAGGTGTTCCAGGGGCTAGACCTGTAGACGACGCAGCTGAGGTACACGGTGGTTCAGAAGACCACGGGCCCGAAAGGGGAATTGGTTATCGTAAATTCGTGACCAAAAGCTGGCAGGCTACCACCCAGTGATAGCTTGTCACCTATGGGACATTATTTTCTAAAGAATTATGTTTAAGCCGGCGCTAGCGCCTCGTTATTGATTTAAACCATCGAATCATGCCTGCCAGGAAACGCAAAGCAAACGCAGGGAGTGATAGTGCGAAAAAAGTCACGAAAAACCAGCCGAAAAACACTGAGGCGATAGATCCAAGTTGATACTCGCATTGTGTTGTTCCGGATAGATAACTACAGAATTCTCCTTGTGGATTATGATCAATGGCGACATATACCATAAGTGCAGAAATCGATAGAGAAATGGTGATTGATACGGTTAGATATACAAGTTCGAGATATCTTTTTTTCACTTCCATTCCGAAGTTGGTGGTGATAGATAAGTTTTTGGTTGTTCGGTTTTGCGATATCTCAAAGACTTATAATGTGTATTATTGGTGTTGATTTCGTCAAGAGGTTCGTTTTGGCGATTGGGTAGAATTCTTTTTATCCTTTGGAAATAAGTCGAGATATAAAAGTGTATGTGGTTAAAAGAATTGCCAAAGGTGCCGACAAAACTGCCCATGTGACGACTAGCCAGCTAAAGAAAAGTAATGCTATAGGCCCATAGCGATAATCGCACTCAGGATAAGTGGTATATATACAGTATTCTTCATATGAATTGTGCTGTATGGCTGCGTATACCGAAAACATCGCCATAATAACGCTTACCGCTAAAGATATATATATGTATGTTTTTTCGATTAATTTTTTATTCATTTTTGGGGTTTTCTATAATTTTAAATAATTAATTCTCTCGGTTCTTGTGCCGTAGTTTTTCACCTGTTTCGATCCGATAAAACAGTATATGCTTGCAATTTCCTGTATGTTTGGCTCGATTATTCTGTCTTGTATTCTGCAGATGAGAAGCGCTGCCATTCACCGAGAATGTGGGATGGCCCTCGACGATGGGGCATACCCCGTGTCCCTTTTGAGGGCAAGCTACCATATCACCTACCACCGCTACAGGAATGCCATCGACAAGGTAGTTTGCTTGCCCTGTCACCACTTTCCCGCCATGTGATGAGCTATCTCCTACACGAATGACTCCATCCCCTGGACCAAACATCGTCTCTTTCCTTGTTTACCAATGTCGCTCTTTTGTCCTATGCAAAGTGAGTAGATCAGCCAGTCATTGGTGTGGCAATGAGCCTATGTGCTGTCTTGGCACTAAAAGCCTCTCTTGTGGTGTGTCGAAAGAGCGCAGTGACACCTGGCGCGCCGTCTACACCCCGGCCCGCCTGCGCGTTAAACCTGTCGATTTTTGGGCAGCCTTGCACTCCCGCCGAGGGCGCCTGCGCTCTGGGTTCCCTCGCGTTGGGCAACAGGCTAGCTTTCATGCGGAATCATGCGATTCTCACCATCTTCAGGGAAGTGAAGGGCGCTTCTAGTTGTTGAGCTTTGTTGGATCGATGCGCTTGACTGATTTGACGCTTTCGATCGGTATCCCTGCTATGCGAGCCAGGGGCCTATGCCAAGGTTCGTGTGGCAGCGGGATGCGCCATTCGATGAGTTCGGCAAACGATGATGTATCGATCTCAAGTAGCACAGGGTTCTCGGCGGATGTGAAGTAACGGTTGGCTGTGTAGTCAACCGCTTCCGGCAGGTTGAGATGTACGCCGTCTTCTTTGTGGTCGTTGCCGCAGCGGGGCACTATCCCGCTTTCTTGGGCGGTTTCCCAGGTCGCGAGAGTCAGTACGCGATAAAGGGTCTGCAATGTTTGTTCCTCCTTGGCCTGCGACCAACATAGCCAAAGATCGTGTCGAGAGGCTAGCCGTGCCTCCTGCGGAGCATCCAAGTGGCTGCTGAGAATTTGTTGCGGATTCTGAGGCGGGGCCGCCTCTGACGCTTACGCACGCGTTCGTCATACCCATTCTCGCGCTTGTCTCACCGACAATCGCAATGCCTGCGGCAGGATCCGTGCCACTGTTTCTTGCTGGTGCATTTTTGGTGCGCGATGCCGGGAAAGCCCGTGATTGTGGGCTTTATCTCCGACCGATCGTCGGCGCCACGGAAAAGCGGCGGGCCTGGGCCAGGGGATCTCGGTCAGTCATCGGCATCAATAGGTCGGGCAGGAGAGGGCGCGTAGTGGACCAGCCCCAAGGGGGCGTTTTCATTGTTGGTGTGGTGACGGAGGGGGGGGGTACGAACGGTTGCCTCTGGTACTGCCTTCTAGGCAAGACTTTTGCAGATAGAGGAGTCGTGCCCACGCCCTGCTGTTGGAGTGGGTATTGTGGAATCGACGATGGGTACCAGGCGGAGCTGTGTGGTGCCAGCTAGACCGTTGGTGGGGACGCTGTCTCGAGCCTCTGTGTACTGATGGAGTTCAGCAAGGGGGTACGATTTGTCCTTTCGCAGGAATGTAAATACAATGTATGTACATAGGGTTCGATATGGATATCCAGTACCTGCATCGTGGCACGACGTTTTGCTGGAACCTGTCCAAGGCGATCAGCAATTGGCACAAGCACGGTGTCAATTTCGAGGCCGCGGTTGCTGTATTCGATGATCCGCTGCTAGTAGTGCAGGACGCCTCACGCAATGGACAACCTCGTGAGGCCGTCATTGGCTTCGATACCCACACTCGATTGTTGTTCGTGGTGTATGTCGAGATTCGCGATGATGGCTTGCGCATCATCTCGGCGCGACGGGCCACCAGGCGAGAGGAGGCGATTTATGCTCAATGAGACCTTGAAAAGGCGATTGGCGAAGGACCGTCCCATGACGACAGTGACGCTGCGGGTGCCGGTTGATGTGGTGGAGTCGCTGAAGGCGATAGCGCCACTGAAGGGGTTTCAAGGCTACCAGACGCTGCTGAAAGCCTACGTCAGCGAGGGACTGCGTCGCGATGAGGCTCGCTATCTCGATGATGGTGTGCGGCGTTTGGTGGAGGCGTTGAAGGCTCGCGGTGTGGCTCCGGAACTTATCGAGCGTGCGGTGGCTGATGCCTATGAGGAGAATTGAGTCGAGCACATCCGACTGTGCGCGTTTCGATAAGGGGGCTCAATAGCCTCCTGCAAGGAAAGGCGATATGTCAGGGGAAGGTCAGCGGGGCCGCCTCTAATGCGCACGTATGCGTTCGTCACATCCATGCTCGCGCCCGTCTCACCGACAAGCGCAACTTCAGCGGTAGGATCCGTGCCACTGTTTCTTGCTGGTGCATTTTTGGTGCGCGATGCCGGGAAAGCTCGTGATTGTGGGCTTTATCTCCGACCGATCGTCGGCGCCACGGAAAAGCGGAGGGCCTGGGCCAGGGGATCTCGGTCAGTCATCGGCATCAAGAGGTCGGGCAGGAGAGGGCGCGTAGTGTACCAGCCCCAAGGGGGCGTTTAGGTCATTGGGATAAGGCCGTGGTACGCCGAGCAAAAATCTTGTCAAGGTGTTAACTATGGTTAACACTTGATGGTATGAATATGATCCGCGAGACGCAGTCCTATGCTGCCTGGTTCGCCAAGCTGCGAGATCCCAGGGCCAAGGCCAGGATACTGGCTCGGCTACGGCGCGTTGAACTGGGTAACGTCGGTGACTGTGAGGCTGTCGGTGAGGGAGTCTCGGAACTGAGGATCCATTACGGGCCTGGTTACCGAGTGTATTTCGTCCAGAAGGGGCACGAACTGATCATTTTGCTGGCAGGCGGCGACAAGTCCAGCCAGGCCAGAGATATTGAACTCGCCAAGTGATTGGCGAGGGAGTTGACGGAGGCACCATGAGCACACTTCAGAAATGGGATGTCGTTGACCATCTGCAGACGGAAGAAGACATGGCCTTGTATCTTGAGGCCTGCCTTGAAGAAGGTGATCCCGCTCTCGTCGTGGCGGCGCTTGGCGATATCGCTCGAGCGCGAGGCATGACGCAACTGGCGCGCGATACCGGCCTGACCCGCGAAGGGCTTTACAAGGCGCTTTCGGCCGATGGGAACCCAAGTTTTGCGACAGTCATGAAGGTCATGAATGCCCTTGGCTTCACGCTGCGAGCCGACGCTCCCTGACGCTTTCTGCGATTCAGACAAGCTATCGTCTTTTCCAAGCGCTTCCCCCCGGTGCTTGTGCTGCGGCTTTCAGGGCCTGAGGGCTGGAGAATTCAGCGCCCAGGCCGTCTGGTTTCATTGGTTGGCTCGGTTAGTGCCTACCACCGGTCGTAGACGCTTCTCTGCCCCATGTATTGCCTTTGCACAGCCCCGTGCTTCGCCCTTGCTTCGCTCCTTGTTTCATTGCTCCGGGCGGCACCGGGTTCAAGCACTTTTCGTTCTTACTGCTCCAGCGCCTCCAGTATCCGCCAGGCGGCTTCGACGCGCTCGCCGTTGGGGTAGCGCTTGTTGGCGAGGATGACGATGCCCAGTTCATGCGCCGGCATAAAGGCGGCGTAGGCGCCGAAGCCGCCGGTGGAGCCGGTCTTGTGGTACCAGCGCTGGGGCTGTGGCTCGCCTGACGGCTCGAGCATGGTGACAGGCTGGGGCTCCAGCGCCATCTCTGCGGTGGTGCCGTTTTGCAGCGTATCGAGGGTCGTCGGCAGGGCGTAGCTTTCCCAGGCGAGTCCCTGCTGCATCTCGCCGACGGTGGCGTAGCCCTGGTGGGTGGCCAGCAGGGCTTGTGCCATGCGCTGGTCGTCCTGGCTGCCTTGATAGGCGTCGATATTGGCCTGAACGAAGCGTGCCAGGTCCCGTGCCGTGGTCTTGATACCGTAGGCCTGGGTGTCCAGCGGGCCCGGGTTGACGCGCACAGGCTGGTCATCACCGTTGTAGCCCTGGGCGTAGTGGCGGGCCTGGTCGTCGGGCACCGTAAGCCAGGTGGCATCGAGGCCAAGTGTGGGCAGCACGCTGTCCTGCATCAGCTCAGCGAAGCTTGCGCCTTCGCTCTGGGCCGCGAGCAGGCCGAACAGGCCGATGCTGGGGTTCGAGTACAGGCGTTTGGTGCCGGCGGCAAAGTCCGGCTGCCAGTTCACGAAGTAGTCGTGGAGGGTGGCGTCGTCGACGCCCGCGGGAAACTGCAGCGGGAAGCCGCCGGCGGTGTAGGTGGCAAGCTCTACCATGCTGACCTCGCCTACCGGACGACCCTCGAAGTCGGGCTCGATGCTGGCCGCGCTGTCGCTCAGGGAGAAGGCTCCGCCTTGTTGTACCCAGGCGCCCAGCGCCGCGGTGAAGGTCTTGCTGACCGAGCCGATTTCGAACAGGGTGTCGTCGTTCACTGCGGCGCCGGTCGAGGTCTCCCGGCTGGCGACGCCGTAGTGGCTCAGGCAGATGTTGCCGTGGTCGATCAGTGCCACCGACACGCCCGGGATGCCGTGGTGATCCATCAGTGCCTCGATCTGCTGGTCCATGGTCGGGCTTTCGCAGGATCGGCTACTCTGCTGCTCGACGGTACTCCGGTCGGCGTCTTTTGGCGCGGAGGCCGCCTGGGCGGAGGTGGTCCCCACGGCGAAGACGAGGGGCAGAAGATGAACGGGGCGAACGGGCATGAGCGGTGGTTCCGTCGTGTGGGGGTGTTGCCCTGGGCCTTGGGGCCACGGGGCAGGCGGACAGGCACAGGACGGCGCGCCTTGAGGCTCGCCGAGTCTGCTGTGCCGGCACAATCATCGCCTGAACCCGGCGGCGAGTCACCCGTGGGCTGAGGTTCGATCGTGCGGCTCTCACCTCCTTTCGTCTCGCTCTACCTCTACCGGTCGCCACATTCACCGATCGCCACCTTCACCCTGGTAGCGCCTGCTATATCGCCTCAGGCCAGGACCTTGAGGCCTCGTTGCACGGCGGGACGCTCGAGAAACGCCTGGAGGGTGCGGTCGACGTGGGGGAAGTTGGCAAACTCGACCAGATCCCCGGCGTCGTAGCGGTAGACCAGGTTGCGTACCCAGGGAAGGATGGCGATATCCACCACCGAGTAGTCCTCGCCCATGATCCACTCGCGCTGTTCCAGGCGCTTGTCCAGCACCCCAAGCAGGCGTTTGGCCTCGTCCACGTAGCGCTGAAGAGGGCGCTTGTCCTCGAGTTCCTTGCCGGCGAAGAAGTGGAAGTAGCCGATCTGGCCAAACATCGGGCCCACGCCGCCGACCTGGAACATCAGCCATTGCAGGGCCTGGTAGTAGGCCTGGGGCGTCTGGGGCACCAGCTGGCCGGTCTTGTCGGCCAGGTACAGCAGAATCGTGCCTGATTCGAACAGTCCGATCGGCTGGCCTTCAGGGCCGTCGGGGTCGAGGATCGCGGGAATCTTGTTGTTGGGGCTGAGCGAGAGAAACTCGGGAGAGTGCTGGTCCCTGGTATCGAAGTTGACCCGGTGCGCTTCGTAGTCCAGCCCGACTTCCTCCAGCATGATCGAGACCTTGACCCCGTTGGGGGTCGGCAGCGAGTAGAGCTGCAGGCGCTCGGGGTGTGTCGCCGGCCACTTGGCAGTGATGGGGAAGCGGGAAAGGTCGGTCATGGGGACATTCCTTGTGGTGAAGAACGAAGGGAGCGTGACGCTGACATCTGGTGGCTGGAAGTACGAACTGACGGTGCGAGCAAGGAGCGATCGAGACAGGCGTCGCCCTTGACCTGAACCGGGGAAAGCCGTCAGCCAACGTCTGGAGGGTAGCACCCGACGACGGATTCGAGCGTCGCCAGGCGCAGAAAGGCGCAGCTCTGGTGCATTTGGCGCTGCTGCCAAAGCGGGGTCGGGCGCGTATCGGCGGGTTCGGGCGCCTATTGTCGGGTAGCAGGTGCGAGCGCCTATCAGCGGGGTCTACCCCGGGCTGACTCAGGCCCTGGGTCTTGTACGAAAAGCCACCGAGCGCAGGCACTTTTCCTACAAGCCTCACCCAGGCCGGTTGGGCCAGACGCTCTCCAGGGTGGCAAGCGCGGCCTGCAGCGGCGGCTCGCGGGTGCGTTCCTTCTTCCATACAAAGCACAGGGCGCAGTCCAGCGTCACCCCCTCGACGATGGTCAGGCCGCTGCGCTGGCGCTCGGTCAAGGCCAGCGAGTCCCGGGCCAGGCTCAACCCCACCCCGGCGCGTACCAGGTCGAGCATGCAGGCCTCCTGGTCGACCTGGGCGACCCGCCGAGGCGTCTCGCCGCTGTCCTGCATGGCGCGCTTGAGCAGTCGATGGTGGACCGAGTCGGGCGGCGTGACGATCCAGGGCAGGGTGGCCAGCGTCGACCAGCGGGTGTCCTCGACCCGCGATTCCCAGCCGGAGGGCGCCACCACGTAGTAGCGAAAGTGGGTCAGCTCGACAAACGCAAGTTCGCCGGTGCCATCGGCGTGGGTGCTGCCTGTTCCGGGGGGCGCCAGATAAAAACCTGCATCCAGCTCGCCGCGCTCCACTCGCGACAGGGCGTAGCCGCTCATGCCGTGGTGCAGCTCGGTCTCGAGTTCGGGGGCGCGCTCGACCAGCACCTTGAGAAAGCTGCCCAGACGGATGAACTCGGGGTCGATGATGGTGCCGATTCTCAACAGCCCACGCACCGTCGAGTGCAGTGAGCGGGCCATCTGATCGAACACCCGGGCGCTCTCCAGGGCCTTCTCAGCGGTGGGCAGCAGTGCCTGACCGTGGGCCGTCAGCTCCAGTCCCTGGGGGCGGCGGTGGAACAGCGTCAGTCCCAGCGTCGCCTGCAGCTGCTTCAACTTTAGGCTAACCGCCGGCTGGGTGAGATGCAGCGCCTCGGCGGCGCGGGAGACGCTGCCGAGGTGTGCCACCGTGACGAATGCTCGCAGCGTGGGGTAGTCCTGCATGGCGCCTTCCTTCAACAGAGTATGTTATTTGAGAAGCTTATATCTGGGTTTCAAATAACTCAATTGCTCAGGTCGCCGCCAGAGTTAGGCTGTACAGCGACAAGACGAGCAGGCTGGGCACCTTTCCTCATACGGCCACGCTCGAATGACTTTAACAACACTTATAAAGGAGCACCCCATGACCTCGACGATTCCTCACTTCATCGGCGGCCAGATCGACGAAAGCGCCTCCCTGGGTCATCAGGACGTCTATAACCCGGCGACCGGCCAGGTCAGTGGCCGCGTGGCGCTGGCCTCTGCCAGCGAGATCGACAAGGCGGTAGAGGTGGCTAAGGCGGCTTTCCCGAGCTGGGCCGACACCCCGCCTATCCGCCGCGCCCGGGTGATGTTCCGCTTTCTCGAATTGCTCAACGCCAACAAGGACGCCCTGGCCGAGGCGATCACCCGTGAGCACGGCAAGGTCTTCACCGACGCCCAGGGTGAGGTGGCACGGGGTATTGATATCGTCGAGTTCGCCTGCGGTATCCCGCAGCTGCTCAAGGGCGACTTCACCGACCAGGTCAGCACCGGCATCGACAACTGGACGTTGCGCCAGCCGCTTGGCGTGGTCGCCGGCATCACCCCGTTCAACTTCCCGGCCATGGTGCCGATGTGGATGTTCCCGGTCGCCATCGCCGCCGGCAACAGCTTCATCCTCAAGCCCAGCCCCACCGACCCCAGCGCCTCGCTGATGATGGCGGACCTGCTCAAGCAGGCCGGGCTGCCCGACGGCGTGTTCAACGTGGTCCAGGGTGGCAAGGAAACGGTGGACGCGCTGATCGACCATCCCGACGTCAAGGCGCTGTCCTTCGTCGGCTCCACCCCCATCGCCAACCTGATCTACCAGCGTGGTGCGGCGCTGGGCAAGCGTGTGCAGGCCCTCGGCGGCGCCAAGAATCACATGGTGGTGATGCCCGATGCCGACCTCGACAAGGCGGTGGACGCGCTGATCGGTGCCGCCTACGGCTCCGCCGGCGAGCGCTGCATGGCCATCAGTGTGGCGGTGCTGGTCGGCGACGTGGCCGATGACGTGGTGGCACGCGTCGCCGAGCGCGCCCGTGGTCTCAAGGTCAAGGACGGCATGCAGCTGGACGCCGAGATGGGGCCGATCGTCACCGCCCAGGCCCATCAGCGTATTACCGGCTACATCGACAAGGGCGTCGAGGAGGGTGCCGAGCTGGTGGTCGACGGTCGTGGCTTTGACAGCAGCAATACCGGCGAAGGCTGCAGCGAGGGCTTCTGGATGGGGGGCACCCTGTTCGATCACGTCACCCCGGAGATGACGATCTACCGCGAGGAGATCTTCGGTCCGGTGCTGGCCTGCGT
Source organism: Halomonas sp. BN3-1 (assembly GCF_003056325.1). Taxonomy (NCBI): domain Bacteria; kingdom Pseudomonadati; phylum Pseudomonadota; class Gammaproteobacteria; order Oceanospirillales; family Halomonadaceae; genus Halomonas; species Halomonas sp. BN3-1. The sequence goes on from NZ_PYVV01000008.1 coordinate 186,560, forward strand.
GCGCGTGCCGGACGTGGCTACCGCCATCGAGCTGATCAACGACCACGAGTTCGGCAACGGTGTCAGCTGCTTCACCGAGAGCGGCAAGGTCGCCCGCGAGTTCGGCCGTCGCATCCAGGTGGGCATGGTCGGCATCAACGTGCCGATTCCGGTGCCCATGGCGTGGCATGGCTTCGGTGGCTGGAAGCGCTCGCTGTTCGGCGATATGCACGCCTACGGCGAAGAGGGCGTGCGCTTCTACACCAAGCAGAAGTCGATCATGCAGCGCTGGTCCGACTCCATCGAGGCGGGGGCGGAGTTCGTGATGCCGACCGCCAAATAACGTCCTGAATCGAGGGACCTGCGATGACAACCGCACAACAATACGACAGCGAGTTTGACTATATCGTGGTTGGAGCAGGCACCGCCGGGTGCCTGCTGGCCAATCGCCTGAGCGCCGACCCCAACAACCGGGTGTTGCTGATCGAAGCCGGTGGTCGTGACAACTACCACTGGATCCACGTGCCGGTGGGCTACCTGTACTGCATCGACAACCCACGCACCGACTGGCGCTTTCGCACCGATCCGGACGCAGGCCTCAACGGGCGCTCGCTGCTCTACCCGCGCGGCAAGACCCTCGGTGGCTGCTCCAGCATCAACGGCATGATCTACATGCGCGGCCAGGCCCGGGACTACAACCACTGGGCCGAGGTCACCGGTGACGACCAATGGCGCTGGGAGCACTGCCTGCCGGCCTTTATCCAGCACGAGGATCACTATCGTCTGGACGAGGGCGGCGACGCCGACGCCGCCCACCGGGACTTTCACGGTCACGGCGGCGAGTGGCGCATCGAGAAGCAGCGGCTTAAGTGGGAGGTGCTGGACGACTTCGCCGAGGCGGCGGTCCAGGCGGGTATCCCTCGGACCAAGGACTTCAACCGTGGCAGCAACGAGGGTGTCGACTACTTCGAGGTCAACCAGCGCTCCGGCTGGCGCTGGAACACCGCCAAGGCGTTCCTGCGTCCGGCGCTCAAGCGGCCGAACCTGACGCTGTGGCACTCCACCCAGGTCAACCGGCTGATCGTCGCGGGCGGCGAGCCCGACGGCGAGAAGCGCTGTGAAGGCGTCGAGGTCAAGCGCGAGGGCACCACCCAGCTGGCCAGGGCGTGCCGTGAGGTGGTGCTGTCCGCCGGCGCCATCGGCTCACCCCAGATCCTGCAGCTCTCCGGTATCGGGCCTGGTGAGCTGCTCAAGCAGCACGGCATCGACGTCGTCCACGAACTGCCGGGGGTCGGCGAGAACCTGCAGGACCATCTGCAGATACGCTCGGTGTACAAGGTCAAGGGCGCCAAGACCCTCAACACCATGGCCAGCACCCTGTGGGGCAAGGCCGGCATCGGGATGGAGTACCTGCTCAAGCGCACCGGCCCGATGAGCATGGCGCCGTCTCAGCTCGGTATCTTCACCCGCAGCAGCGACGAGCACGAGCACCCCAACATCCAGTACCACGTCCAGCCCCTGAGTCTGGAGGCCTTCGGCCAGCCGCTGCATCCCTATCCGGCGGTCACCGCCAGCGTCTGCAACCTGAATCCGACCAGCCGCGGCAGCGTCAGGATTCAGAGCGCCGATCCGGCCCAGGCGCCGTCCATCGCCCCCAACTACCTGAGCACCGACGAGGACCGGCGGGTGGCGGCGGACTCGCTGCGCGTTACCCGCAGGATCGCCGAGCAGAAGGCGTTCGCCAGGTACGAACCGGAAGAGGTCAAGCCCGGCGTCCAGTACCAGACCGATGAAGAGCTGTGGCGGCTGGCCGGTGACATCGGCACCACCATCTTCCACCCGGTCGGAACCACCCGGATGGGGCAGCCCGACGATCCCATGGCGGTGGTCGACTCACGCCTGCGGGTGAGGGGCATCCAGGGCCTGCGGGTGGCGGACGCCGGCATCATGCCGACCATCACCAGCGGCAATACCAACTCGCCGACCTTGATGATCGCCGAGCGAGCGGCGGGCTGGATGCTCGAGGCCGCCGGCTGACGCCGGCGTCCTGCGCAGCAAGCGTCACAACAACAAACGATAAAGGTATCCCTGATGAACGCGCCAGAGTCCCATCCCGATCGGCTCGACCTGCGGGTCTTCGTACCCGCCGTGCTGGTCATCGCAGGCCTGATCCTGCCCATCATCGTGTTCCCGGAGTCGGGGGCCGCACTGGTCAATGCGGCCTTTGCCTTCGCCACCGGGCGATTCGGCTGGCTGTATCTGCTCGCCGGCATCGCCGTGGTGGTCTTTCTGGTGGGCCTGGCCATCAGCCGCTACGGCAACGTGCGGCTCGGCGGCCCCGATGACAAGCCGGAGTTTTCCTACTTCAGCTGGGTGGCGATGATCTTTGCCGGTGGCATCGGCATCGCCATCGTCAACTGGGCCTGGGTCGAACCCATCTACTACTTCACAGGCCCTCCGTTCGGCGTCGAACCAAGCTCACAGGAAGCGGCCGAGTGGGCCTTGACCTACGGCCAGTTCCACTGGGGCTTCACGCCCTGGGCCTTCTATTGCCTGCCGGCCATCCCGATCGCCTACTCCATGTTCGTCCACAACCGCCCGGGCGTCAGGCTGTCCGTGGCCGCCCGCGGGGTGCTGGGGCGTCATGCCGACGGCTGGTGGGGCGCGCTTCTCGATGCGGTGGTGGTGTTCGGCATCGTCGGAGGCGTCGGTACCTCGCTGGGGCTGGCGGTGCCGCTGGTATCGCAGCTGCTGAGCGGTCTGCTCGGGGTGTCACCGTCGTTCATGCTGGATATCGCGGTGCTGCTGATCTGGACCGCCATCTTCTCCGCCAGTGTGTGGTTCGGCCTGGCCAAGGGCATCAAGATCCTGTCGGACATCAACGTGCTGCTGGCGGGTGTACTGCTGGTCTTCACCCTGGTGGTGGGCGACACCCTGTTCATGGTGGAGGGCTGGGTCAACAGCCTCGGCAAGATGGTCTCCAACTTCGTGCCCATGAGCATGTGGACCGACCCGGTGGGGGACTCCAGCTTCTGGCGCGACTGGACGGTGTTCTACTGGGCCTGGTGGATAGCCTACGCCCCGATGATGGGCCTGTTCGTCGCCCGCATCTCGCGTGGTCGCACCATCCGTGAGCTGATCATCGCCGAAATGGTGTTCGGTTCCCTGGGCTGCTGGGTGTTCTTCGCGGTGTGGGGCGGCTATGCGCTGGACCTGCAGATCTCCGGCACCCTGGACGTGGCGGCCATTCTTTCGGCCGAAGGCATCCCCGCCGCCGTTGAGGCGATCCTCGGCACCCTGCCGATGTCCGGCGTGATCACCACCCTGTTCGTGCTGCTGTGCTTCATCTTCCTGGCGACGACCCTCGACAGCTCCGCCTACGTGCTGGCGTCGGTGACCTCGCGCAAGTTGTCCGGCTATCAGGAACCGCAGCGCAAGATCCGCCTGATCTGGGCATTTTTGATCGCCGGCGTCGGGGTAGCGCTGATCCAGCTTGGCGGGCTCAAGCCGGTGCAGACCTCCACCATCGTGGTGGCGCTGCCGATGATTCCCGTGCTGGCGATCCTGGCATGGTCACTGGTGCGCTGGCTGCGCCAGGACTTCGCCAAGAAGGTCCTTGAACCCCACCTGGTCATCGAAGACGACAAACACTGACGTCACCGAGGAGGCTTCGGCCTCCTCACGTTGCCGAGCTGTCTGCGCCAGGACTTCGCCAAGAAGGTCCTTGAACCCCACCTGGTCATCGAAGACGGCAAACACTGACGTCACCGAGGAGGCTTCGGCCTCCTCCCGTTGCCACCCTTGCTTTACAGGAAGACCCCGATGTCACCGAATCCTCATTCCCAACTGCCGCTCAAGGACGTCAAGGTCATCGACTTCGGTCAGTACATGGCCGGCCCTGCGGTGGCGATGATCCTCGCCGACCTGGGCGCCACGGTCATTCACGTCGACCCGCCCACGGGGCCCATGTGGGAGTCACCGGCCAACGCCACCTTGCAGCGCAACAAGCTGATCGTGACGATCGACCTCAAGACCGACGAGGGCCTCGAACAGGCGCTGGCGCTGATCGAGGAGGCCGATATCGTGATCGAAAGCTTCCGGCCCGGCGTCATGCAGCGCCTGGGCATCGACTTCAGCGCGCTGCGCGAAGAGCGTCCGGAACTGATCACCCTGTCGATGCCGGGCTTTGCCTCCAACGACGAGCTGCGCCGTGACTGGCGGGCCTTCGAGAGCGTCATCGCCGCCCACTCGGGGGTGTTTACCGACATGGGGCTCAACCGGGTGCTGATGGGCATCAATCCGTCCTTCTCGCCGCTGCCGCTGGGCTCGGCCTACGGCACCATGCTGGCGGCCACTGCCGTCACCCTGGCGCTGCAGGCGCGTGAGCGCACCGGCCTCGGCGACGAGATCGAAGTGCCCATCGCCTGCGCCCTGATGGAAGGCCTCTGCTACAACTCGATCAAGATCGAGGGCTTGCCGGAACGCTACAAGACCCAGCGCGAAAAGGAGATCGAGCGTCGCCGCATCGAAGGCGCGCCGATGAACCTGGACTACGACGAACTGCAGGAGCTGCTCGATCCCTTCTATCGCAGCTACAAGTGCAAGGACGGGCGCATGTTCTACGTGGTCTGCCCGAGTCACAAGGAGCACGCCAAGCGTTGCCTCAAGGTGCTCGGTCTGTACGACGAGCTGGTGGAGGAAGGGCTGGTGGAAGAGCCCGACACCTATGCGCCCACCAGCCAGTGGCAGAGTGACGTGTCGCTTGGCGTCTACCCGCTGCCCAAGCGTTGGGCGGATCATATCGCCGCGCGCATGAAGGAGGTTTTCCTGACCCGCACCTCCAAGGAGTGGGAGAAGATCTTCGGCCGTGGCAAGTTTCCCGGCGCGCCGCAGCGCTGGCTGCAGGAGTGGATCCACGACGACCACGCCGAGACCGCCGGGCTGATGATCGAAGTGGACGATCCCGAATTCGGCCTGATGACCCAGCCCGGCCCGATGGTCTGGCTGCACGACAGCGGCCACGAGATGCTCACCCCGACGCCGCGCCGCTGGGTGTCGTTCGACCAGGCGCTGGCGGTGCTGCATCGCATCGAGACCAAGCTGCCCCGGGTTCGTGCGCGCAACGCCAAGGACGGTTGGCTCGAAGGCGTCAAGGTGCTGGACCTGTGCAACGTCATCGCCGGTCCCCACTCGGTGGCCTTTTTGGCACGCTTCGGCGCCGACATCATCAAGGTGGACCCCGCCAAGCCGTTCTACGACTGCTGGAACACGGTCATCTTCGGCTTGTCGCATATGCGCTCCAAGCGCTCCCTGTTGACCGATATCCAGGTGCCACGGGGGCGTGAAATCCTCGACGAGCTGATCCGCCAGAGCGACGTGGTGGTGTGGAATGCCACCGACAGGCAGGTGGAGCGGATGGGGCTGACCGAGGCGGAAATGCAGCGCATCAATCCCGAGGCGATCTTCTGCCAGCTCGACTGCTTCAGCGGGGTGAAGCCGGGCCCTCGCACCAACTACCTGGGCTACGACGACCTGGTGCAGGCCACCACCGGCATCATGCTGCGCTTCGGGGGCAGCATGGACACGCCAGAAGAGCACGCCCACGTCGGCACCATCGATGTGATGTGCGGCTTCGGTGCCTCTCTTGGTGTCGCCACCGCCCTGTACCAGAAGCTGCGTACCCGCCGGGTCAGCCGGGTCAAGACCTCGCTGTCGGCGCTCAGCGGCCTGGCCCAGATGCCGTTCTGCTACGACTACGAGCGACGCGGCCTGTTCGACGAGCCCTCGGGCCGTGAACTCAACGGCTACGACGATCTGTCACGCTTCTATTTCACCGCCGACGGGGTGGTGCTGATCAGCGCCTACGAGCGGGACCTGCACAAGTTCGCCCAGGTGCCGGGGATCGAAGGGGTGGTCGATGTTCCGCCGGAGGAGCGGGCGGCCTATCTGGCACCTCGCTTTATCAATGCGGTGGCCACCGACTGGGTGGAACGGCTGCAGAAGGCGGGCATCGCCGCGGCGGTGTGCGAGAACATCGAGGCGTTGCGCTCCTACAACTCGCGGCGCTGGGACAACACCCCGGGCATCGATCGTGGCAGCTACTCCTTCACCGTCTACGACGAGCACCCCAGCGGTCACGTCATCACGCAGCTTGATCCGTACGCCATTCGTCCCAAGCGAGGTCGCATCTATCCGCTGGCGCCGTCGGAGAAGTACGGCAGCTCGAGCCGTCAGGTGCTCGAGGAGCTGGGGCACAGCCCAGAGGAGATCGATCGGTTGATTGCAGAAGGCGTCGTGTCGGAGAGCTGGAGCGAGGAGTATCTGCCGACCTAGGGGTGCTCTGCGCAGGGTTTGGCGCTGAGCCAACCAGGTGGGGAACGTGCCTCCCCGCCTGGTCGTTTTCGTTGTGAAGGGCCACTCCCGCTGCGCTGGGCCACAGCCGCTGCGACGGGCGTCGCCAGCGCAGCGGCTGGTGGAACGCCAGGGCGTCAGGTGAGCTGGCGCACCGCGGTCTCGACGCCACGCAGCTCGGCCAGGCCGCGTAGCCTACCGTACAGCGGATAGCCCGGTGCGGTGGCGCGGTGCTGATCGTCGAGGATGTGGTGGCCGTGGTCGGGGCGCAACGGTAAGCGTCGGCCGCCTTCGCGCTCGCGACGGCGTTCCTCGGCGACCAGCGCGCTGATGACCGCGACCATGTCGACGTCACCGTCCAGGTGCGGCGCCTCGTGGAAGGAGCGAGGGTCGGGGGACTCGCGCCGGGTCGAGCGCAGATGCACGAAGTGGATGCTGGGACCAAAGCGCTGAACCATGGCGACCAGGTCATTGGCGGCGAGCACGCCGTAGGACCCGGTGCACAGCGTCAGGCCATTGGCAGGGCTGTCGACGGCCGCAAGGATCCACTCGGCGTCCGCCGCCGTCGAGACCACCCGGGGCAGGCCGAGCAGCGGCCGGGGCGGGTCATCGGGGTGGATCGCCATCTTGATGCCGAGTTCTTCGGCGACCGGGATGACCGCTTTCAGAAAGTAGCCGAGGTGCTCGCGCAGCCGCTCGGCGTCGATCTCGGCGTATCCGGCCAGTACCTCGCGAAAGCGCTCCAGGGTGTAGTGCTCTTCGGCGCCGGGCAGGCCGGCGATCAGGGTATCGACCAGTGACTGGCGGGCTTCGGCGTCCAGGCTATCGAGGTAGCTCCTGGCTTCGGTCTTCTCGTCGTCGCTGTACTCGTTCTCGGCGCCTGGTCTGGCGAGCAGGTACAGGTCGAAGGCGGCAAAGGCTGTCTGGTCAAAGCGCAGCGCCAGGGCGCCATCCGGCATCGCCCAGCGCAGGTCGGTGCGGGTCCAGTCGAGCACCGGCATGAAGTTGTAGCACACGGTGTCGATGCCGCAGGCCGCCAGGTTGCGCAGGGTGTCGCAGTAGCGGGTGATCAGGGCGTTGCGCTCGGGCAGTCCTTTCTTGATCGCCTCGTGTACCGGCACGCTTTCCACCACCGACCATTCGAGGCCAGCGTCCTCGATCATCTGCTTGCGCTCGGCGATGGCCTGCCGGGACCAGACCTCATCGTTGGGCACCTCGTGCAGCGCGGTGACGATGCCGGTCGCGCCGGTCTGGCGAATCTCCTCGAGTCGGATCGGGTCCTTGGGGCCGAACCAGCGCCAGGTGTGTTGCATGGAAATCTCCTTTTCTCGGGTCCGGCTAGAGGGTGCTCAGTGACGCCGCAAGCCCGGTATTGATCAGTCGGCGGTAGCCATCGGTGACAGCATCGGCAAACCCCTGCTGTGCCGCCAGGGCCGCAGGGACGATGTCTTGCTGGGCCAGAAAGGCCGCCACCAGCGCTTCAGGGGCTTCGCCGTGACGTTCATGCAGCTCGATGAAGCGCGATGCCAGCGGGTCGCTCACCTCATGTGGCTGGCCGTCGAGCGAGACGCCGGAGGTGTAGCGTATCCAGGCGGCCAGTCCCAGTGCGGTGCAGGGCACCTCGTGGCCGTCCTGCAGCCGCTCGAGGGCGCCGTGAAGCCAGCGCTGTGGCAGTTTCTGGCTGCCGTCCATGGCGATCTGAGCCAGCCGATGGCGCAGACTGTCGTTGGCGAACCTGGCCAGCAACTCGTCGGCGTAGTGTTCGAGGTCGACCCCGTCTGGCATGTGCAGCGTTGTCGCCGCTTCCTTGAGCATGTAACGACGCAGCAGGGCGCGGAACTCGGGGCGGCTGACCGCATCGTAGACCGTCTCGACGCCATCGATGGCGCCCAGGTAGGCCAGCAGTGAGTGGCTGCCGTTGAGCATGCGCAGCTTCATGGTCTCGAAGGGGGCCACCTCGGTGACCATCTCGACCCCTTCGGCTTCCCAGTCGGGCCGGCCCTGGGGGAAGTCATCCTCGATGACCCATTGGGAAAAGGCCTCGCACACCACCGCGTTGGGATCCTCGACACCCAGCTCGCCCAGCCGGGCGAAGTCGGCGTCGGTCATGGCCGGCACGATGCGGTCGACCATGCTGCAGGGAAACGCCACCTGTTCGCTGATCCAGTCGGCCAGGTCGCTGTCGCGCAGGGCGGCGAGCTGCACGACGGCGTTGCGCGTGCGGCGGCCGTTGTCCGGCATATTGTCGCAGGACAGCACGGTGAAGGGGGGCAGGCCGGCGGCGCGACGGCGGGCCAGCGCCTCGACCAGGATACCGGGGGCGGTCTGCGGTGTGTTCGGTGAGGCAATGTCGGCCTTGATCATCGCATCGTCGACAAGCAGATCGCCGCTGGTCGGGCTGAGAAAGTAGCCCTTCTCGGTCACCGTCAGGGTCACGATGCGCACGTTGGAAGACGCCAGTCGTGCCAGCAGTGCTTCCAGGTCGCGGCCCTGCTGGCCTTCGCTGTCGCGGCCGGTGAACAGCGTCTGCTGAATCACGCCGATCTCTCTGAGTGTGACGTTGTCGCTATCGGTGAACTCGGCCACATGGTAGCGATGGCCGGCCGCACGCAGCCCATCGACCAGGCCGACGCTGGAGCGCAGGTTGGCGCTGCACAGCCCCCAAGCGGTGTCACCGCTGCGCTCGAGATAGCGCGCCAGATAGACCGCCTGGTGGGCACGGTGGAAGGCACCGAGTCCCAGGTGGACGATACCGATGTCGCAGGCGATGTTCGGCGCTTCGACGAAGTGGGTCATCTTGTTCTCTACCTCAGTCCCGGAGGAAAGCCCGCAGGCTCGGTCGGTTGTGTGGTGCGGGTGTCTGGCAGGTCCGCTTCACTAAATGCTGGTGCATCCGCTATCCCATCAGATGGTCGGGCAGAAACAGCACGATCTGCGGGAAGAAGATGATGGCCAGCACCACGGCGAACACGGCAAGGGCAAAGGGCAGCATTTCCCGGGTGTAGGAAATGAAGGAGCAGCGCAGAATGCCGCACACGGTGTACATCGACACCCCGACGGGTGGCGTCATGCCGCCGAAGGTCACCAGCGTCATCATCAACAGACCGAAGTGTACCGGGTCGATGCCGGCGGCCTTGATCACCGGCACCAGGATGGGGGCCAGCAGCATGACCACCACCGTCGCCTCCAGCAGCATGCCCAGCACGATCAGCAACAGCGACAGCACCAGCAGCAGGGTAGTGGGGCTTTCGAACACCCCGAGGGTGACCTCGGTGATGGTCTGCGGTACCCGTTCGAAGGACACCACGTAGCTGATGGCGCCGGAGAACATGATGATCAGCATGATCATGCCGACGTCGCGAACACCGGCACGGAAGGCGTCGATGATGGATGACAGCGTCAGCTCTCGGTGAATAAAACAGCCCACCACGATGGCGTAGACGATGGCGAAGGCGCCCGCCTCAGACGGGGTGAACAGGCCGTAGCGGATGCCCACCAGCAGCCATACCGGGAACAGCAGCGCCCAGATGCTGCTCCTGGTCGCCTGCCAGACTTCGCCCAGCGACGGCGCCTTCTCGAGTTCGGGCACGTAGCCGCGTCGGTGCGACATCACGCTGGTGGCGATCATCAGCGCCACCAGCAGCAGGATGCCCGGTACCACGCCAGCGATAAACAGCCGGCCGATCGACACCTCACCGAGGAAGCCGTAGATGATCAGGCCGATACTCGGTGGAATGGTGGCGGTGATCAGCCCGCCGATGGACAGCAGGGCGGCGGTGAAGCCCGGCGAATAGCCCCGCGCGATCAGGTTGCCGCCCAGTACCCGGGACTGCATCGCCGCATCGGCCACCGCCGAGCCGGAAATGCCCCCCATCATAGCGCTCAGGGCCAGGCTCGACTGGGCCAGGCCGCCGGTCATCCAGCCGGTCAGCAGGGTGGCTAGACGCAGTAAGCGTGGGGTGATGCCGCTGGCGTTCATCAGGTGCCCGATCAGGATGAACAGCGGCACCGCCAGCAGCGGAAAGGACTGACTGGCCGAGACGATCCGTTGTACCGCCGTGCTGGTCGGCAGGAAGGTCTCGGGCAACAGGAAATAGGTAAAACCGGCCATGCCGATGGCGAAGGCGACCGGCATGCCGATGGCCATCAATACCAGGCCGAGAATCAGGATGGCGAGTGTCGTCACAGAAGCTGCTCCTGCTGGTCGCTGTCGGGCTCCAGCGCCTGAACAATGCCCACCGAGGCAAGCCGCCTGACCAGCGAGACGATCATCATGACGGCACCCACGGGCAGTGCCAGCGTCACGTAGCCGTAGCTGATCCCGGCAAAGCCCAGGGGACGCTGCCAGTTGGAGAACGCCAGCGAGAAACCATAGCGTGCCAGGCAAGCCAGAAAGACGATCATCAGTCCCACCGTCACCAGGTTCGCCAGCCACTGGCCTGATCGGGGCAGCCGGGTCAGCAGGGCATCGACCCGAATCTGGCCTCCTTTCTTCAGGGTGATATCTGCGCCGAACATGCAGGCCCAGATAAAGAACAGCTGGGCCAGTTCGGCGCCGCCAAGCATGGGGTTGCCCATGGCCCGGGTGGTGGCGCTGAACAGGATGCTGGCCGCGGTGAGAAACAGCAGCGCGACGGCCAGCCACTCCTCGAAAGTGTCATAGTGCTTCCACATGGGTCCTCCCCAGCCGCTGCCGGCGTCGGCAGCGGTGGACGCTTGGATCAGGTCTTGAGGGGGGTTATTCGCCGGCGCTGAGCACAGGCTCGAGCTGCTCGCGCAGTTCGGTCCAGCCCATGTCGTCGTAGACCGCCTGCATCTGGCTGCTGAACAGTTCGGTGTCGACCTCGGCGAACTCGACGCCGGCCTCTTCCATCTCCTTGCGCACATCGGCCTGGGCGTCGACCGTCATTTGGGTGGCTTCGTCACCGGCCTTCTTGAGCTCTTCGTCGAGCATGGAGCGCAGCTCGTCGGGAAGCTCCTGGTACCAGCGCTCGGAAACCAGCAGGCCCGTCATCAGGTGGATGTGATTGGTCAGGGTGACGTTGCTGGTCACTTCCTGCAGCCGCAGGCCGTGGGCGCCGGTCAACTGCGCCTCGGCGCCGTCGATGGTGCCGAGCTGGATGGCCGAGTAGATTTCCGACCAGGGCAGCGGTACCGGGGTCGCGCCCATGCCTTCGATGGTCTTGATCCAGCCCGGGGAGTTGATGGTGCGGATGCGCACACCGTCGAGGTCCTCGGGACCTTCGATCGGCTTCTGGGTGAACATCTGGCGGGTGCCCTGGAACCAGTTGTAGTTCATCAGGCGCATGCCGGTGTTTTCCGCCAGCAGCTCGACCCACTCGTGGTAGGGCTCGGAAGAGGTGATGCGGTCGTAGTCCTCGTGGCTCTCGACCAGGTAGGGCGCGGCCAGAATCCCGAGCTCAGGCTGAAACTCGGACAGGCGGCCAGCGTCCGTCAGTACCGCGATGTTGGCGCCGTTACGGATCTGCTCGATCATGTCGTTGTCGGCGCCGAGCTGGCTGCTGGAGAAGATGTTCAGGGTGACTTCGCCGTCGCTTCTTTCCTCGATTCGTTCGGCGGCGTTTTCCATTGCCTTGACCATGGGGTCCTGGCTGCTCTGGGCGGTGGACAGGTTCAGTTCGTAGGCCGCAAGCGCCTGGGTGCTGCTGAGGACAGCGGCGGCGAGAATGACAGACTTCTTGAACATGGGGCGTCTCCTTATCACTTGTTGTTGTCGCTTCAGTTGTTGTCGTTGCTGTTGTAGTTGCTTCCGGGGGAGTGACCCGGCAGGCCGCAGGGCAGTGGCCGGCTGGCCCTTGCCCATGAGAGACGTCTGCCGGGTAGATAACGATCAGCCGTTGGTGTCCTCGAAGATCGACGAAAAGCGCTGCACCATCTGGGGCAGGGAGATCAGGATCTCGCTTTGATGCACCAGCATGGCCTGGCGGGCCTTGTCTTCGTCTCTCTGTTCGATGGCATCGACAATGTCGGCGTGCTGCTGGACCAGCTTTTCGAAGGGCGTGGTGTCAGGCACGCTGAGGTAGCGCACCCGGTCGAGCTGTGCCTTGACCTCTTCGATGACGCGCCAGGCGGTCTCGTGTCCGGCGCCAAGGGCGAGCACGCGGTGGAAGTCCTCGTCGAGGATGAAGAACTGGTCATACTGGCCGCTGCTGGCGCAGCGAATCTGGCGTTCGATCAGATCCCGCAGCTCGTAGATCACCTTGTCGGCGAGCCCTTGCCTAGCGGCGGAGGCGCTGACGGCGGTTTCGACCGCCTCCCTGACGAAGCGCGCTTCGCGCACCGACTTCTGCGAGATGCCCACGACATAGGTGCCGCGTTGTGGTCGAACGTCGACCAGACCTGCCTCGGACAGGCGGATAAAGGCTTCGCGTACCGGCTGTCGGCTGACCGAGAAGGCGTCGGAAATCTCCTTCTCGGACAGTGCCTGGCCAGGGGCGAACTGCATCCGGATGATGGCGAGTCTAAGCACGCGGTAGAGCCGCTGACGCACCGATCCACCGGCGGCATCCTGTTCCCAGAGTTCAGCGATTGCGGGGGTCAGCATGGGGGCACCTACCTGTTGTTGAGCGTTTCAGTCTTTCCAGCTTTTCGACTTTTCAGCTTTCCGGCTTCTGAGCCTTGAGGCCTTGAGGCCGTTGAAGCCTTGAGCCGTCAAGGCGTCAGGCCTTTGAGCTTTGGTCTGATATGACTTGTATGGTAGTCATACTAGGATAGCGAGAGCGCGCTGTCAGGCCTGGACGTATAGCACTTTGGTCTCATCTCGACTCGCCGCCTTTATTCGTCACCCCGGAGGACGCCATGTCACATCCCACCTACATCGCTGCACCGGACGACTGTCTATTGCGCAAGGACGAACACCGACGCTGGCTCGCCAAGACCGGGATGCGCCTGCTCGAGTTCGGCGCCGCCGCCGAGCACCCCCAGGGGGGCTACGGCTGGCTCGATATCGAGGGCAAGCTGGACGCCGCGAGGCCGGTAACGACCCTGCAGACCGCGCGACTCACCCATGTGTTCTCGCTCGCCCACCGCCTCGGCGTGCCCTTCGCCCGCGCCAAGGTCGAACACGGCATCGCCGGGCTTGGGCTGCTCGCCGACGAGCAACACGGAGGCTGGTACCAGGGACAGCAGGAGCCCGGCGCCGCCACCATCAAGCACGCCTATACCCACGCCTTCGTGGCGCTGGCCGCCTCGTCGGCGCATATGGCGCTGGGCAGTCGCGAAACCCGCGAACTGCTGGATCGGGCCATCGACGTCATCGACTGCCACTTCTGGTCGGACGACATGGGGCTGTGCCTGGAAAGCTACCAGCGGGACTGGACGCAGCTCGACGACTATCTCGGTGCCAACAGCAACATGCACTCGGTGGAGGCCTATCTGGCACTGTGCGACGCTACCGGAGAGCTACGTTGGCTCGATCGTGCGGTGGCGATCGCCGAGCGCTTTATCCACACCCACGCCCGCCAGCATGATTACCTGGTCCCCGAGCACTTCGATCGCCGGATGACGGTGCTCTACGACTTTCACAAGGACCTGCCCGCCGATCAGTTCCGGCCCTTCGGCCTGACGCCCGGACATTCGCTGGAATGGTCGCGCCTGCTGCTCAATCTGGAGGCATCGTGCCTGAGGCACGGACGACCAGCGCCGGCCTGGCTGCTGGAGGACGCCGAAGGGCTGTTTGCCGCCGCCGCCAAGCATGGCTGGCAGGCTGACGGGCAGCCGGGCTTCGTCTACACCCTGGACTGGGACAAGCGTCCGGTGATCACCGCCCGTCGCCACTGGGTCACCAGCGAGGCGGTGGGGGCGGCGCATGCGCTGCTGGTGCGCACCGGGCGTCAGCAGTATGCCGACTGGTACGCCACCTGGTGGGCCTACATCGATCGCCACATCATCGATCATGACCGGGGGGGCTGGATTCACGAACTCGACGAGAGCAGCCAGCCCCGCGCGCGCTACTGGCCGGAAGGCAAGCCGGATATCTATCACGCCTTTCAGGCGACCCTGCTGCCCCTCCTGCCGCTGGCGCCGACGCCGGCCAGCGCTCTGGCCCATTCGCCCTGGGGTGGGTTGATATAGGCAGGGTTGATCCAGACAGGGTCGTGCTGGAGAGGGCCTGTCTGAGCAACGTTTCAACAGGCTCTGCTTTAAAGGAAATCGATCGGGTAGCCGGTGCTGCAGCCGCTGCTGTCGCCTGAGATGCCCGGGAGCTTGAAGCGAAGATGGCGCTGCCGTGGCGGCGTGCTCAGGCCACGGAGGCAACGGCATCTCAGGGCATATGGTCAGCGCGGGAGCCGGCGAGGGCGTGGCCGTCGACGGTGGGGTGGCCGGGACTCCGGTCGGTGTCTGTGCCGGCGGTGGGCGAGTCGGCAGGTGTGTCGCCTGCGAGCGGGCCTTCGCGCCCGGGTACCGGCACCACCATCATCCAGTCGAGCCCGGCGGCGATCGGCGCAAGGCGCATGCCGTCGCCCAGTGCGACCACGGCGTCTCCCAGTTCGCTTAACGGGCGACTGGACATCGGCGCCTGGACCACGGCGTCCGCCAGGCGGTTGACGCCGTCCTGCTGGGCGCTGGTGACGGGGTCAAGCGTGCCTCCCAGGCGATCGGCCAGCGTCTCGACGCGGGCATCGGCCTGCGCCAGCCCGTCTGCCAGGGTGTCGGCCAGGGGCAGCAGCCGGTTGCCGGTCCTGTCGAGGCCCTGATCGAAGCGCCCAAGGGTCGTGACACCACTGTCCAGACTGTCCGCCAGCACCAGACCCTGTAAACGCCCGGACAGGTCCTGGCCGGCATCGACCAGCCGTCCGACCTCCTCGAGGGTGGTGCGAGTATCGCCTACCAGCGATGACAGATTGGCCGACATGTCGCCCAGTTGCTGGGCCGGGGCCAGGGCGAGTGTCACCCGGTCGTCGAGCATGTCGCCGGGACGCGTGACCATGACGCCGAACTCACCGGTCAGGCCCACCGCCTCGGTGGCCAGCATCTGACTCAGGCTGCCTCGGCCCAGGTCCGTCGCTGCCGTGAGCGTGCTGCGCTCATCGTTTCCGATACTCTCGACCAGTCCGACGACGGCCTGCTCATCCAGCCGGGGGATGCCGCTGTGGCTGATCCCGCCATGGCGCAGCGCCGTGCGCGCCGCCACCCCTTGCAGGCTGGTCTCATCATGCTGGCCTCCCAGCACCTGACCGGCCAGGGCGACCCACTGGCCGGCACGACTCAGCCCGCTGGCGGAGGCGTCGACCAGGGCGTTGCCGGTGGTGGCGCTGACGTCGGACAGCGCATCGCCTCCGGCGACGATCAGGTCCGCCGCCAGGCTTGGCCACAGCAAGGAGTCGGAGGTGATCAGGATCGGTTCCAGGCCGAGCTGGATGGCGCTAGCCACTCGGGTGGTCAGTGACTGCTCAAGATCGCCCCATGGCTCCTCGAGATCGAGTTCCTGCTGGCCGATGCCCAGCGTGCTGGCCAGGCGACGTCGATAGCGGTCCAGTGACAGCACCCGCTGCAGCCGGTCATCGAAGCGATGCAGCAACGGCAGAGCAGCGACGCTGTCGAGCACACCCTCAACCGCTTCCAGAGATCCCCCCAGCGGTCCCTCAAGGTAGGCCCCGGTGCTTGCCAGGGCGGACTCGGTAGCGCTGGCCCATCCATCGGCACCGACAGCGCGGGCCACGGCGGTTCCCTGAGTCGTGAGCTGGTTGGCGGTCATCCGTCCGATCCCCCCGGCCACCAGCTCGGCGGAACGGGAGGCGCTGGGCAGCGCCGGGCTGGCCGAAAGGTGCTGTCGGTCGCCGGAAATCTGATCACGCTGAACGATCTGTACCGACGACTGGAAGCCGTGACCCGCAAGGGGGGCTGACGTCATCTCGGTGGCTGGTCTGGTGGCTGTTCTGGTGGCGGACGCTGCTGGCGAGAGAGGGGAGTGCTCAGCGCAGCCGGTCAGCAGAACGGCCAGAAAGGTTACCGCTATCCATCGTGGCAATCGAGCCGCCTGTGCGCTGGGCTTGATGATCATGAGGTGTCCTGCCGTCTGATACCGGCAATAGTGCACCAGACTATCGACAAAACGGGCGAGATCGTGGACGAACTTTGCTATAGCAAGCGTGTTGCCGGCATGGATGAGCGCTAGGAGCGAGTCATTGGCAGTTAACCTGCCCGGGATCGCGACAGGGTCGACCGGGCAAGAGGATCAGGCGAGCAGGTGGTGATACAGGGTGGTGGCGCCGATGGCGATCAAGACCAGCCCCCCGAGGATCTCGGCACGCGGCCCCACCGTCTTGCCGAGCCGCCGTCCCAGCAGCATGCCCAGGGTCGCCATCAGGGTGGTGGCGCCACCGATCGCCAGTGCCGTCACCCAGATGTTGGCGTTCATGAACGCCAGACCTACGCCCACCGCCATGGCGTCCAGGCTGGTGGTGATCGCGGTGGCGATGATCAGCCACCAGCGGGTGCGATCGCTGGTCGTGCCGCAATCGCAGCTGGCGCAGTCCTTGGGGGCGGGAGCGAGGCCACTGTGGATCATCTTGCCGCCCAGGGCGAGCAGCAGGAAGAAGATGATCCAGTGATCCCAGTGGGCAATGGTGTCATAGGCGCTGGTGCCGAGTAGCCAGCCGATGATCGGCGTCGTGGCTTCCACCAGACCAAACAGCAGGCCGGTCTGCAGGGCCACCACGAAACGCAGCCGACGCACGCAGGCACCCTTGCTGACCGAGGCCGCAAAGGCATCGGAAGACAGCGAGAAGGCGAGCAGCAGGGTCGAAGTGGGCGTCATGAAGGTGCGAATCCGGCGGTTGCCTGTTGAAAATACGTGATGTCGCTGAAAGAGCCTCGTGCCCAGCGTCACGACCGATATTCTGGGCGTTGGCTATGGACACGATAGCGAATTTGCATGGCGATATTAGCGCACAGGCTGACAGATGCAACTCTTTACCAAGGCTGCAAGTTTAAGCCAAAACAAAGACATATAGCCGTGACTATACCTTGTGGCAGCGGCAAGAAAGCGAGAGGCCAAAGGCGTACTATTGCCCGCTGGTGGGTAGTTCCGAGGCGCGACAAAGCGGCAAGGTCATCGAGCCCCTTTCCCCGATCAACGAGCAAGAAGAGGCATTGGCAGCGGCAAGAATGTTGGTTCTCGGGAAGAGAAGACGGTCAGGATTTCAAGGCGTCTTCCAGCATCTTTACGATGACAAGGCCGGCCTTGGCGGGCAGGTTGTCGCCGGCATAGTGGCGAATGGCTGCGACCTCTTCGCGAAGCTTTAGATGCCGAGCTCTGAGGTGTTCGAGTTCCTGTTCAAGGAGCTCCATTCCATCCATTCCAACCGATGCAAACTGGGAAGCCCGAGGTTCGAGGGAGTCGTCAAATGGCGTGGTCACTGTCATCTCCGGACCAGGAAAAGGGCACCGCCGGGCAGGCGAGACCATCGGAGAATCCTGGTTATTGAAGTGTGGCGTATCTCTCCTTGTGGCGATATAGGGATCAGGGGGTAGTTCGCCTGTAATGACGAGGTAATCAAACCATTAATCCGTCACGATCATGATATTGCGACTCAGGCATTCGACCGACACGCGGTCGAGCCAGGCTCAGGCCTGGTCCTGAAACTCGGGCACGGCGACTGCGTCGTTGTGGGTGACGACCTCCTCGAGCTGTTGGCAGAAGGTGTTGAAGGCGTCGCTCGCATGTCCGGGGCGCCGGTGCATCTCGATTTCCACCTGGCCGAGCGCCGGCAGACCCTGCTCCTCGCCGAGAATCCGACAGCCCGCCGGTACGCTGCGGGGTGTCTTGACGGTGATCGCGAGCCCCGCCTGGACCGGCAGGTTGATGCCGGTGGGGGACTGGCTCGAGTAACGCAGTTCCCAGGCGCGTTCCTGACGCCCCAGGGCGGCGAGGGCGTGGGCGCGAAAGATGCAGCCTTCGGGATTCAGTGCCAGGGGCAGTCGGCTGCCACGGGTAGGATCGGCATCTTCTGCCGCGACCCACACCATGGGTTCCCAGCCGAGCAACTGGCCCGATTGCGTCGGTCCGTGGCGGATCGACAGGACCACGTCGAGCAGGCCCTGCTGGAAGCTGTCCACCAGGTCGGCACTGATGCCACAGATGACCTCGATGCGGGTATGCGGATAGGCCTCGGCGAACCGGGGCAGCAGTTCCGGCAGGTAGGCGCTGGCCTGTTCCTCGGAGGTGCCGATACGAATCTTCTCGCCGTGCTGGCGGTCGCCGAGTGCCGCCCTGGCCTCGTCCTCCAGCGTCAGCATGTGTCGCGCATAGGGCAGCAGCCGTTCACCGTCGGACGTCAGCAGCACGCTGCGGCTGGTGCGCTCGAACAGCGACTTGTGCATCTGGTCCTCCAGTCGCTTGATCTGCAGGCTGACGGCGGACTGGGTCCGGTGCAGCACGCGGCCGGCGGCGCTGAAGCCCTGGCACTCGGCCACGGTGACGAAGGCGCGGAGCAGGTCGGTATCCATAATCGATGAGCCTTTGAAATAAGTGATATCTCAACCATTCATTTCTATTATGAAGAGGCGCTCTCTATCCTGTCCAACATCACTTGAGACAGGCAGGAGTTCCTCATGCAGGCCACCGATGCGCCCACCACTTCCTCGCTGGACGGTCTGATCGACCTTGAGCACTACCCGATTCATGACCTGGACGGCGAGTCCGGACGGGCGCTGATCCAGCGCTGTCACGAACAGCTGGCCGACGATGGCTGTGTGGTACTCAAGAACTTTGTCCCCGAGGAGGCGTTGGCGCGGCTGGAGCGCGAGACCGAGCGGCTGTCGCCCGAGGCGCACTACAACCAGACCGAGACCAACCCCTACAACAATGCCGGCGATCCCGAGCGCCCGGCCAGCCATCCGCTCAATCGCTTCGACGATCGCACCAACGGCTTTGTCGCCGGCGATCGCATCGGCGAAGACACCATCATTCGCCAGGTCTACCAGCACCCGGACTTCCAGCGCTTTATCGCCACTGTCGTGGGCATGGAAGAGATTCATCAGTACGCCGACCCGCTGGCGGACCTGGTGGTCAACGTGCTGAGAGAGGGCTGCCAGCATCCCTGGCACTACGACACCAACGAGTTCATCGTCACCATGATGACCCGCCAGTCCCACGGCGGTGGCCGTTTCGAGTATGCCCCGGGCATCCGTAGCCCCGAGGGTGAGAACTTCGACGAGGTCGAGCAGGTGCTGGACGGCGACCGTTCGCGGCTCAAGGCGCTGGACCTTCAACCGGGTGACCTGCAGGTGTTTTTCGGCCGCTATTCGCTGCACCGGGTGACGCCGGTGGAAGGCCACAAGGAGCGTCACACCGTGATCTTCGCCTACGCCAAGGAACCCGGCTTCATCGGTCGCCCCGAGCGTGCCCAGCGCATCTTCGGGCGCATGGCGCCGATTCACGAGACCCTGTTGAAGGAAGGCATGAATCGCAGCGATTCGCTGGCCGACTGAGCCCACGCCGATGACATCGAAGCCGAGCACGTAGAGGCTCGGCCTGTGCCCCTTGCGACCCCGCCATATTCGAACAGGACCCTGACATGAGCATCGTCGATTTCGACAACCTGACCGACAACGAGCCGGACCATATTCCGGTCGTGCCCTCTGCGCCGATGGCCAACGGCGACAGCATCCCCACCGCCTTCGATCCCAGGCAGCTGCGCGCCGGGCGCCTGGCGCGGCTGCGCGCGACGATGGCGGAGCAAGGCTACGCCGCCATGGTGCTGTTCGACCCCAACAACCAGCGCTATGCCACCGGTTCGCGCAACATGTTCGGCTACTTCCTGCGCAACTCGACCCGCTACATCTATGTGCCCTTGGAAGGGCCGGTGATCCTGTTCGAGTACCCGGGCAGCGCCCACGTCTCTACCTGGCTCGAGACCATCGATGAATCGCGCACCTCCAAGGTGGTGTGGTCCGCCGTCAACCAGCGCGACAACCTCTCTTCGGACCCCTTCGGTGTGGAGATCGCCGAACTGATCGAAGAGCACGGACGCGGCAACCGCAAGATCGGGCTGGATCGCTGTGCGCTCAACCTGGCGCGCTCACTCGAGGCCCAGGGCCTCGAGGTCTTCGACTGCATGCAGGACACGCTGCACTGCCGGCGCATCAAGACCCCCGAGGAGATCGCCTGTCTGGCCCAGTCCATGGCCGGCAGCGAGGCTGCGGTGGCCGAGGTCGAGGCGGCGATCAAGCCGGGCATCACCGAGAACGAGCTGTTCGCGATCATGTACGGCAACGTCATCCGCCAGGGCGGAGAGTTCATCGAGACCCGTCTGCTGTCGTCCGGCCCGCGCACCAACCCCTGGTTCAATGAGGCCAGTGACCGGGTCATTCGTCCGGGCGAGCTGGTGGCGCTGGACACCGATACCATCGGTTGTCACGGCTACTATTCGGACTTCTCGCGGACCTTCCACGTCGGCCCGAATCGCCCAAGCGCCTACCAGAAGGAGCTGTATCGCATGGCCTACGACCAGGTGCACCACAACATGGGCATCTTGAAGCCGGGCATGAGCTATCGCGAGATCGCCGAGCAGGCCTGGAAGATCCCCGAGCGCTTCCTCGACCGTCGCTATCCCTCCATCATCCACGGCGTCGGCATGCACGGTGAAACCCCGCTGGTCGCCCACCATATGGACTTCGATCGCTTCTCCAAGGATGGCGTTCTCGAACCCGGCATGGTGGTGTCCGTGGAGAGCTACATCGGCGAGGTGGGTGCCGCCGACGGGGTCAAGCTGGAAGAAGAAGTGCTGATCACCGACAGCGGTGTGGAAAAGCTGTCCCGCTATCCCTTCGACGAGGCGCTGCTCGACCGCCAGTTCTGAGGCGTCACGCTGCCCTGTCATTGTGCGCTGGGCCCATGTGAGATGGCCGCCCGGCGCTGACGCCTTTTCAGCAAGTCATATCGAGAGTTTTGATGAAAGACGTGAATCATTGGATCGGCGGTGAGTCACAGCCGTCGCAGCGCCACCTGGATGTCATCAACCCGGCCACCGCCGAGCCGGTCGGTCGTGTCGCCCTGGGGGACGCTGCTACCGTCGAGCGTGCCATCGAGGCGGCCCGCCGTGCCCAGCCGGCCTGGCGCGACACGCCGCCGGCCAAGCGCGCCCAGGTGATGTACCGCTTCAAGGCGCTGCTCGAGCGTGACGCCGACGAGATCTGCGCACTGGTCAGCGAAGAGCACGGCAAGGTGCTTGAAGATGCCATGGGCGAACTCAAGCGCGGTATCGAGAACGTCGAGTACGCCTGCGGTGTGCCGGAGCTGCTCAAGGGGGAGTACTCCCACAACGCCGGGCCGGCCATCGACACCTGGTCCAATCATCAGCCGCTGGGCATCGTGGCCGGGATCACGCCGTTCAACTTCCCGGCCATGGTGCCGCTGTGGATGTATCCGATGGCGCTGGCCTGCGGCAACGCCTTTATTCTCAAGCCCTCCGAGCAGGTGCCGTCGGCGGCGCTCAAGATGGCCGAGCTGCTCACCGAAGCCGGTCTACCCGACGGCCTGTTCAGCGTGGTCCACGGCGACCGTGAGGTGGTCGAGGCGCTGATCGATGCGCCGGATGTGAAGGCGGTGTCCTTCGTCGGATCGACCCCGGTGGCCAAGGCGATCTACCAGCGTGGCGCCGAGAACGGCAAGCGCGTGCAGGCGCTCGGTGGCGCCAAGAACCACGCCGTGGTACTGCCCGATGCCGATCTGGACAACGCCGCCAGCACCCTGATCGGGGCCGCCTACGGCAGCGCCGGTGAGCGCTGCATGGCGATCAGCGTGGCGGTGTGTGTCGGCGATGACACCGCCGATGCCCTGGTCGAACGGCTTTCGCAGGAGGCCCGGGAACTCAAGATCGGTGCCGGCACCGAGCGCGGCCTGGATATGGGCGCGCTGGTCAACGCCGGGCACCGTGACAAGGTGGCGGGCTATCTCCAGCAGGGCGTCGACGCCGGGGCCGAGCTGGTGGTGGATGGGCGCGAGCATCCGCTGGTCGCGTCGTCACCGGGCTACTTCCTCGGTGCGAGCCTGCTCGACCGGGTCACGCCCGAGATGAGCGTCTATCGCGACGAGATCTTCGGGCCGGTGCTGTGCGTCGTGCGTGTCGCCAGCTTCGATGAGGCCATTGCGCTGATCAACGCCCACCAGTACGGCAACGGCACCTGCGTGTTCACCCGGGATGGCGAGACCGCGCGTCGCTTCGCCGACGCCATCGAGGTCGGCATGGTCGGCATCAACGTACCGCTGCCTGTACCGGTGGCCTTCCACAGCTTCGGCGGCTGGAAGGAGTCGCTGTTCGGCGATCTGCATGCCTATGGCCCCGACGCCGTGCGCTTCTACACCCGGCGCAAGGCCATCTCCCAGCGCTGGCCGAGGAGCCAGGACAGGGAAAGCGCGCAGTTCAACTTCCCCTCGAACTAGCGCGCTCTCGAGGCCAGACTCGTCCTGCAAGCGCAGCGCCGGCCTCGGACCCCCGACGAGGGAGAGCGCCTCAGGCCACCGACAACGCCCACTCCTTGCGAGTGGGCGTTGTCGTATCCGTGGCAGGCGCTCGCGCCCTCACTTGGGGGCTGTCGGTGTCGAGGTGGATGGCGGCGTCGCCGCAAGACGCGGGTGGATAGGGTTGGCGGGGCGATAGCCGGGCAGGGCAAGACGACGGGTGGCGACGCTTGGGTGCAGCGTCTCGTTGCCGAAGGAGGCAAAGCCGATGCGCCGCAGATAGCGCCGGGGCGAGATCAGTCGATAGAGGCGCGAAAGAAACCTCTGGTAGGAGTCGACGATGTCGTCCTCGCGCGGTGGTGAACCAAGCAAGGGGCGGCTGTCAGGCAGCAGCGGCAGCCCCTGTTCGCAGGCGCGGCCCATCATCCAGTCCAGGCTGACGTCCGACAGCACGCGGTCCCGGTAGCCTCCGCCGACGTTGGAGTGGGCGCCGGGAAACCATACCTGTTCGAG
Source organism: Halomonas sp. BN3-1 (assembly GCF_003056325.1). NCBI lineage: Bacteria > Pseudomonadati > Pseudomonadota > Gammaproteobacteria > Oceanospirillales > Halomonadaceae > Halomonas > Halomonas sp. BN3-1. Next base: position 209,829 of record NZ_PYVV01000008.1, read on the forward strand.
AGTGGAAGTGGTGGTCTGCGGCGACCACAGGGTGGGGGCGAAGGCCTTGCGATGCTCGTCGATCGCCAGCGCCTGGTAGGCGTGGCGCACCAGCGGGCTCAGGCGGGTGTCATGGAACTCGAATCGGCGGCGGTTGAAGGCGGCAAAGCTCCTGAGTGGAATCCCCAGGCTGCCCACGGTGTCCCACACACCGATCATGTGGATCTCCGGCACCCAGGCGTAGCGCGAGGCGAAGCGTCGAGCCTCGGCCGATTGCGGGCCACGTCTTCGATCGCGGTAAAGCGCGTAGGCGCGTCCCGCCAACTGCCGGTGTTCGGGGTGCAGCAGACCGCTGGTGTGAAGCATCCCGCTCAGGCTGCGCGCGGTGTAGGCGCCTCGGCTGAAGCCGAACAGAAACAGCCGGTCGTCCGGGCGCAACAGTTCGACCAGCTCGACGTACGCCTCGACCAGAATTTCCGATAGCCCGAGTCCGGTGGCGCCTGCCACCAGGCGGTCGTACCAGTGCAGGTCACTGCCGACGCCATGGTAGTAGCGCTTGACGGTGCCGCCCTCGGCCATGGGATTGTCGGCCACCGCCTGGTAGAGCCGGCTGACGTTGGTGTTGGTGTCACCGTCTTCCAGGTCCATGTCCGGCACCTGCCAGGTGCCATCGAAGAACAGCGCGACATTCTTGGCCATCGGCTTCCCTTGCTGTCAGCCCTCTTGATCCGAGCGATGCCCGGTGGTCGCTGTCAGTGTATGTCGGGGGCGTGGCCAGAAAATTGAGCGCAGAGGCGAAGGGCGTCGATCGGTCGTGCCGTCAGCGCTGCGGCAAAGATTGCAGGAGCGGGGCTGGTGGATGGTTTCCGCCCGCTCCTTGGTCGTTCGCTTGTCAGAGTGTCTAGAAGCGCGTCGCCCAGGTATCGACGACCCTGAGCGCGTCATCGACCAGATGGAGCTGGCGCCACTTGTCGAAGGTCATGCAGGGGTGCGAAGCGCCGAAGGCCAGGACGTCACCGATGCGCACGTCGCGGGCGCTGTCCGGTAGCTGGATAAAGGTGTGCTGATCCATCTGCTTGACGACTTGCCAGCCTTCCACCGACAGCTGCTCGCTGGCCTGTCCGCCTTCGCGATAGCGCCTGAGCACCTCGGGCGCCAGGTCGAAGCCGATATCGCGCTTGCCCAGTGCCACGATGGCCAGCCCCGGCTCGGGCAGCGACTGCACCTGTGCGAACACCTCCAGCGCCGGCTCAAGCCCCTGGTGCAGGTCCTGGCGCCGGGACAGCACGCCGGCCTGGGCCTCGCGGTAGATGCCGTGGTCGTGGACCACGTAGCAGCCCGGGCGCAGCACCGGGGTGAAGCGGCCTTCGAGTCCACCGTCGCGGAATTCTTCTGCGATCAGGTCGTACCAGGCTGAACCCGAGGCTGTGACGATGGGCTTGTCGCGCTCGACCAGGCCTTCGGCGGCCAGTCGCTTGACGCCGTCGACCAGGCGCTGGGCGTAGCGACGGATACCGGCCACCGGATCGTCGCCATGGACCACGCCCTCATACCCCTCCAGACCTGCCAGGGCTATGCCGGGCAGGGTAGCCGCCCGGCGCGCCAGCGCCATTACCTCGTCATCATCGCGAAGTCCGCACCTTCCCCCTTCGACGCCTACCTCGATCAGGATATTCAGGGAGATGCCGGCCGCCCCGAAAAAGGCGCCTAATTGGTCCAGGTTCTCGGCGCTGTCGACGGTGACATAGAGCTCGGCGCCGGCACGGATCAGGCCGGCGGCGATGGCCATGTTGGCCTGACCGACCATCTGGTTGGCCACCAGTAGTCGCTGGGCGCCCTCGGCGAAGGCGGCGCGGCACTGGGGCAGGGTGGCCAGGGTGATGCCCCAGGCGCCGGCCTCTAGCTGCCGCCGGAACAGCGCCGGGGTCATGGTGGTCTTGCCGTGGGGCGCAAGCTCGGCGCCGTGGCGGCGGGCGAAGTCCTGCATCCATGCCAGATTGTGGGCGAGCGGCGCCTGGTGGATCACCGCTGCCGGCAGGCTGACGTCGGCCAGCAGCCGGTCGCCGGTTTCCAGGGTGCCCTTGTGGCAACCCTTGGCATCGAAGGAAGAGGAAGAGGGGGAGTGGGCCATGGAAGTTCTCCTGAAGGCGGAACGCGGCTCATGTTACGCCGCACCAGACGATTGGCAATGTTCGAAGATTGATCTGACTACGACCATTGTCGGAAATTTTCAAAAAACGGTGGATGGTTGTTAGAAACTAACATAGCGTAAGGATACCGCAGATGACGAGGGCCCTGGACAGGCTTCGTGATCTGGCAACGTCGCAACGGAGGGAGGCAAGCCGTGAGTCAACAGATCGATATCCTGTCGCGCATCACCGCGGTGGTTCGCTCCCTGAGCGAGTCGGAGCGCAAGGTGGCGGAGCTGATCTTCGACGACATCGACTTCGTGGCAGAGGCCAGCATCAGCGAGATCGCCCGGCGATCAGGCGTCAGTGACGCCACCGTGACCCGCTTCGCCCGCTCGGTGGACTGCGACAACGTGCGTGACCTCAAGCTGCGCCTGACCCGTGCCCTGGCCGCCGGTCGTCGCTTTATCGAGGACGCCGATCCCGCCCGGGGATCGAGCATCGTCTACGACGTTGCCGCCCAGACCCTGGCGCTCAACCGCGAGTTGCTGTTAGAAGCCGATATCGAAGGCGCGGTGGAGCGACTCGACAATGCCCGCCAGATCCTGACCTTCGGCAGTGGCGGCGGCTCCAGCGTGATGTGCCAGGAGCTGCAGTTTCGCCTGATGCGCCTGGGCTATGCGGTCAGCGCCTATCCTCACGGTCTGCTGCCGAGGATGGTGGCCGCCACCCTGGAGCCCGAGGACGTAGTGGTGGTGCTGTCGGTGTCCGGTTACACCCCGGAGATGGTCGAGTCGGCCCAGATCGCCAGTCAGTACGGGGCCCAGGTGATCGCCATCACCGCCGTGGGGTCTCCGCTTGCCGCCGCCGCCAACGTGGTGCTGCCCATCGCCGCCCGGGAGACCGATTTCATTCTTCACCCTTCGGCGTCGCGCTATGCGTTGATGGCCGCCATCGACGTGCTGGCGCTGGAGCTGGCCATGCGTCATCGCGACCAGGCCCGCACCAAGCTCAGGCGTTTGAAGATTGCACTTGATGACCATCGCGGCGGTGACAATCGCCAGCCGCTGGGAGACTGACATGCACCATGACCTCTTGATTCGTCGCGCCACGCTGCTGGATGGCACCGGCGCAGATCCTCGTATCGCGGATGTCGCGATCAAGGGGGATCGTATCGTGGCGGTGGGGGATCTCGCCGGGCACGAGGCCAGCGAGGTGGTGCAGGCCGAGGGGCTGGTGCTGACCCCGGGATTCATCGACGTTCACACCCACGACGACACCAATGTGGTGCGCACCCCCGAGATGCTGCCGAAGCTGAGCCAGGGGGTGACCACGGTGGTGGTCGGCAACTGCGGCATCAGCGCCTCGCCGGTCACGCTGCGCGGCAGCGAGGTGCCCGATCCGATGAACCTGCTGGGCGACGCCGAGGATTTCGCCTACCCCAGCTTCTCCGCCTACGCCGATGCCGTGGCGACGGCCTGCCCGGCGGTCAATGTGGCGGCACTGGTGGGGCATACCAGCCTGCGCTCACTGGTGATGGATGACTTCGAGCGCCCGGCCCGCGACGACGAGATCGCCGCCATGCGCCTTGCTCTGGAACAGGCGCTGGCCGAAGGGGCCATCGGCATGAGCACCGGGCTTGCCTATCGCAACGCCCGTCAGGCGCCAAGTGCCGAGGTCGGTGCCCTGGTGCGCGCGGTCAGCGAGGCGGGCGGCATCTACACCACCCACCTGCGTGACGAGTTCGCCGGACAGGCCGAGGCGATGGACGAGGCCTTTGCCACCGCCGCCGAGGCCCGTGCACCGCTGGTGATCTCGCACCTGAAGTGCGCCGGTGCCGGTAACTGGGGCCAGGCGCCGCGGGCCCTGGCGCAGTTGACCGACGCCGCCAGCCGCCAGCGTGTTCACTGCGACTGCTACCCCTATACCGCCGGTTCCTCGACCCTGGATCTGGGGCAGGTCACCGACGAGATCGACATCACCATCACCTGGTCGAAGCCGCATCCGGAGCAGGCACGTCGGCCGCTGGCCGACATCGCCGCCGACTGGGGGCTGTCGCTGATGGACGCGGCCAGGCGCCTGCAACCCGCCGGCGCGGTCTATCACAACATGAGCGAGGACGACATGCGCCAGGTGCTGGCGCACCCCTTGACCATGGTCGGCTCCGACGGCCTACCCAATGACCCGCATCCGCACCCGCGCCTGTGGGGCGCCTTTCCCCGCGTGCTGGCACATTACAGCCGCGACCTGGCAGTGATGCCGCCGGCCGAGGCGGTACGCAAGATGACCGGTCTTTCCGCCGCCACCTTTGGCCTGGAAGACCGCGGTGTGATTCGTCCAGGCGCCTTCGCCGATCTGGTCCTTCTGGATCTCGAGCGCCTGGAAGATAGCGCCACCTATGACCAGCCGAAGACGCCCGCCAGCGGCATCCTCCGGGTGCTGGTCAACGGCACGACGGCCTACGCCAACGGTCAGGCGTCGGGCCAACGATCCGGGCGCATGTTGCGCCGAAGCGTGCGCCTCGCGGCCACGCCACTCTAGCCACGTTTATTGCATCAGCCTTTTTCAGGAGACATTGACATGACGATCAAGCGTTATGGCGCCGAAGGCGGCGTCGGTACCGGCGGTCAGAAACTTCCCTTCTCCCGCGCGGTGGAAGCCGGCGGCTGGCTGAAGGTGTCCGGTCAGACCCCGATGACCGATGGAGAAGTGGTGGAAGGTGGCATCGTCGAGCAGAGCCGACTGGCCTTCGAGAATGCCCTGACCATCGCCCGCGAGGCGGGCTACGACATCGAGGACGTGGTCCACGTCACCGCCGTGCTGACCGACTCGCGCTACTTCCAGTCGTTCAACAAGGTGTTCGCCGAGTACTTCAAGGATCACCCGCCGGCGCGCATCTGCAGCGTTCAGGATCTGGTGGTGGACTGCAAGGTCGAGGTGGACCTGACCTGCTACCGCGCCGACCGCGCTTAAACCAGGGATATTGCGTCGAGCGGCAACTCGACCGGGGCAGGGATGCCCGCATCGTAGCGACAGGAAGGCGCCGGATCCCGGCAAGGACCCGACGCCAGGCACAGCAAACGTTCACGTTCACTGTCTCGATCGCGGCAACGACCGAGACGACAAGTATAAGAGGTCTGTATGAACAGTCATCTTTTCCTTGCTACCTTTTGCGTCTACATCGTCCTGATGATCGGCTTCGGCTGGTGGATGTCGCGGAACGATCGCGGCACCGGCGATGACTTCCTCCTTGGCGGGCGCAGCGTACCGATATTCCTGACCATCGGTACCACCGTGGCCACCATGGTGGGAACAGGTTCCAGCATGGGGGCGGTGGGCTTCGGCTACGCCAACGGCTGGGGCGGCGCACTCTATGGTCTGGGTGGTTCGATCGGGGTGCTGCTGCTGGCGCTGTGTTTCGCCGGTGTGCGCCGCTACCGCTTCATGACCATGAGCGAAGAGTTGTCGTTCTACGTCGGGGCCAACCGCCTGGTGCGCAATGTCGTGGCATTGTTCATCTACGTCGCCTGCATCGGCTGGCTCGGCGCCCATATCCTCGGTGGCGGCCTGTATCTGGCGTGGATGGCGGATATCCCCGCCTGGCAGGCCAAGATGGTGGTGGCCCTGGGCTTCGGTGTCTACTGCGTCATCGGCGGCTACATGGCGGTGGTCTGGACCGACACCGTGCAGGCCATCGTGCTGTTTGTCGGCTTCTTTTTGATGGCGGCGGTGGCCGTGGTCGAGGTGGGCGGCTTCTCCGAGATGACCGCCTCCATGGACGCCGCGGCGACCAGCTTCCTGGCCATCGACAAGGTCGGCCTGGTGCCCGCCCTGTCGCTGATCACGGTGATCGCCGTCGGCGTGCTGGCGACCCCGTCCTTCCGCCAGCGCATCTACTCCGGCGCCTCGGTGGGCTCGGTACGCCGCTCCTTCCTGGTGACCGGCTGCCTTTACATGCTGTTCTCCATCGTGCCGGCGATCATCGGCATGGCGACCTACGCCCTCAACCCCAACCTGGAAAACAGCAACTTCGCCTTCCCGTATCTGGCTACTGAGGTGCTGCCGCTGTGGCTGGGCCTGCTGCTGCTGGTGGCCGGTCTGTCGGCGACCATGTCCAGCGCCAGCAGTGACGCCATCGCCGGTGTCACCACCCTGATCCGCGATCTCTACGTGCTGGTCAAGGGCCGCGCGCCTTCGGCCAATAGCGTGGTCATGCTGTCGCGGGTCGGCCTGGTCGGCACCATCAGCCTGGCGCTTGCCTTCGCCCTGACCTCCGACAACGTGATCGCCTACATCACCAAGATGGTGGCGACCGTGCTGGCGGGCATGTTCGTGTGCGGCGTGCTGGGCCGCTTCTGGCCGCGCTACAACTGGCAGGGCGCGATTGCCTCGCTGGTGGTGGCGTCCGCCACCTCGCTGACGGTCATCTCGGTGGAGAGCTGGAGTGAGTACTGGGGCAACCCGAGCATCCCGGCGGTGGGCCTGGCCATGGCCGCCGGTATTGTGGTCAGTCTGTTTACCCCGGCTTCCGAGCTCAGCGAAGACCAGGCACTCGAGCTGATCACCGAAGAGCGCGAGCGCATGGAGGCGGTGCCGGACGTGCCGCTGCGCAAGGGGCCCGCCAAGGCCTGAAGACCGCTCTCCAGGCCGAAGCACAAAAGCCCGCGCAGGTGACTGCGCGGGCTTCTTCGCATGTCTGCCGCGGTGGCGAGGAGCATGGGGCGCCGCTCAACGGCGCAGTGACCATATTCGGCCAAGAGCGCCGTCCTTCAACACAAGATGGTGAAACAGGGCCGCCGCGATGTGGCCACCAAGCAAAAAGGGCAGCAGCAGATCGGCGCCCCAGTCCCGATGGAAGCGGCCAAACGGCTCCATCAGGGTGATCAGCGGTACTTCGAACAAGGCTGCGAGCGACGCCGCCAATGGCAGGCGCTGAAACGCGGGCAGTGTCCACTGGCCCAGCACCCTGAGGTCGAAGCCGGTACCGATATACGCCGCCACGGGCAGCGCCAGGAGCACGGCGAGCAGGCCACGGTGGGCGAGGCGAGTCACTCGTGGCAGACCCAGGGGTGGCGGCTGCGGCAGCCACAGGTGGGCCGCCAGCAGCCCGAGCGACAGCGCCACACTCAAAAGCCCCAGGTTGACGTGGACCACCAGCAGGTACCAGTTGGCCGACTCGAGCTGGGTGGTCGCCCACTTGCGCCCGTAGGCAGTGAGGTAGAGAAGACCGATGGTCAACGCCAGCGAGGCGTGCAGGGCGCGGCTGGTCACGGCATGACGGGCAGGGTGGACATCGGGGGCGTGGGTGACGTCGTGGGCTCGGCTCGCTGGCATGAAGGAAACCTCGGGGATGCGGTATTGCCCGGTGTCAGGCAACTACCGCCATGCTGACGCCTGGCCCTTCGCCTGTCAGCCATTCCCTGTGCCATGCTGGGGGCAATTCGCCCTCGGAGCCTTCCATGTCGATCTTTCTCGTCACCCTCTTTGTTGCCTCCCTGCTGCCGATCCTGCTGGCCTGGATCGGCGCCGCCTGGCGTGTGCGCCAGTTCGGCCACCTGGACAATCGCCACCCACGTGCCCAGCAGGCGCGTCTTGAAGGCGTCGGTGCACGGCTGCAGGCGGCCCAGTCCAACGCCTGGGAGGCGCTGATCGTCTACGCCACCACCGCGGTGGTGGCTATCGGCACCGGGGTGGAGCTTGAAAGCCTCGACGTGCCGGCGCTGGTCTTTCTCACCTCACGCCTGCTCCACCCGCTGGCCTACGCCCTGAACTGGCAGTGGACCCGCTCCCTCGTCTTCGCCATCGGCATGCTGGCGTGTCTGACGATCATGATCGGGGCGCTGTGGTAGCCGCCCCGATGCGGGACTGGTGGCGGGCGGTTGTCAGCCGGCGTTCAGCCCTTTGACCGTCAGGGGCCGACGGCCGTCATTGTGACGACCGCGCCAGGGTAGTGACCAGGCGCTGACAGATGTTGTCCAGCGCCTTGGCCTTGCCTTCGTCGGCCAGGCTGCCGTCTTCATGGAAGGCGCTGCCGGCGCCGCCCACGGCAAGCTGGTCAGGCAGTACCGTGACGCCGATATTGCTCAAGAGCTGACGCAGCAGCGGCAGGGCGCGAAGCCCGCCCAGCCCGCCGGGTGAGGCGCCGACGATGGCCGCCACCTTGTGCTGGTAGGGCTCGAGGGCGCCCAGGTCGCCGTCGGGGCGCGAGACCCAGTCGATGGTGTTCTTCAGAAGCGGTGTGATGAAGCCGTTGTACTCAGGGGAGGCGATGGCGAGACCTTGATGCTCCATGAACATCCGCTTGAGGCGGCTGGCGTGCTCGGGAAGACCCTCGGCGGCCTCCAGGTCACCGTCGTAGATCGGCATGGGAAAGTCACGCAGGTCGACGAAGGTGGCCTGTCCGCCAAGGGCGTCGATGCGTTGTGCCATCAGTCTGGCCAGACGCTTGTTGAAGGAATCTTCCCGGGCGCTGCCGGCAAAGACCAGGATACGGGGGCGGGTATCGCTCATGGGGTTCTCCTGCGGTGTGAACGGAAGCGCAAAAGGGCAAGGCATGGACCAATAGCCAATGGAGCACGCTCTGTCAGCCATTGCCAGCGCCGATCTTGTGCATTCATCCTGCAACATATTGGATCAAGATGGCAGAAGGAGGACGATGTGAAGTACCCCACAACGCCGGATGGGCGCTACTTTGTTGCCCGCAATCGCCTCTGGCGCTGCACCGATCCCGGCCTGGACGAGGACACCCGCAAGCGCCACGTCAAGGCGCTGATGGCGGCCCGACGCGCGGTCAAGGAGGCCAGCAAGGTCGACGATGACGACGCGCTCAAGGCCGCACGCCGTCAGGTCCAGGCGGCCAAGGAGGCGCTGGGCGAGCGTGGTCCGGTGTGGTGGTCCGACGGCGCCGAGGATGAGTCCGGACGCGCACCCCACAACAGCTCTTACGCCGACTGGTGGGCCAGCCTGAACGCGCAGGAGGACAAGGCGCCTGGATGAATGCCTTGCGTGTCAGCGAGGCGGCCTTCAGGAAGACCAGGGCAGCGGTGGCGCCTCCAGGCGTGCTCCCTGCCACTGGGGGATGTCACCAAAGCGCTCGCTGGCGGCTTCCCAGTCGTGCTGGGCCTGGATGATCGCTTCCCGCGAATGGCCAACGAAGTTCCACCAGATCAGGATCTCGTCTTGCACTGGCTCGCCGCCGATCAACAGGATCCGGCTGCCCGCCGACAGCGACATCTCGAGGCTGTCTCGTCCACGCCCCAGATACCCCAGCTCGTCCACCGTGAAGGCCTCGTCATCCAGCTCAAGGCCGCCTTCCAGCACCAGCACGCCGTATTCGAAGTCGGGACGCAGGGGCACCGCCAGCTTCGTGGTGTCACTGGCCTGAACGTCGAGTCCCACCAGCGGCGAAAAGCTCAGGGTGGGGGCGTGATGGCCTTCGGCTTCACCGATCAGCAGGGTGAAGTCGGCGCCGTCGCGGCGCCAGCGCGGCAGCTCGGCGTAGTGATCAAAGCGTGGCGCGGTGTCGGCCTTGTCCTGGGGCAGGGCGATCCATAGCTGGGCGGCGTGCAGGCTGTCGGTTTCCGCCAGGCTCTCTTCGGTATGGCTGATGCCGTGGCCGGCGGTCATCAGGTTGACCTCACCCGGGCGAATCACCTGGTCGCTGCCCAGGCTATCCCGGTGGTGGACCTCGCCGGAGAGCATCCAGGTAAAGGTCTGCAGGCTGGTGTGGGGATGGGGGCCGACCCGCATGGCCTGGCCCTCGCGCAGGATGCTGGGGCCGGCGTGGTCGAGAAAGCACCAGGCGCCGATCAGGCGGCGCTCGCGGGTGGGCAGTACGCGGTGGATCGGCAGGCCGCCGACGTCGGCCTCCCGGGAACCGATGCGCTGGATACAACGGCGTCCATCGACCACCGGGCAGTCCAAAGAAGATGATGGGCGATGGGGCGTTTCGTGCAGGCTCATGGTGGCCTCCTGGGCGGTCATGGCTAGACCTGGTTTGGCTGTACCTGGCTGGGATCGACAGAAAGGGCAAGACCTGGGCGCGGTACGCCCAGGCCTGAAGCTCACCCTTGGGTCTGTTGGGAATAGCTCTGCATCAGGTTGGCGTAGGCCGGCAGGTGGGACGCCAGCAGGCCGCCGAAGCCTTCGATGTCGTTGCGCCAGTCGCGGTGCAGCTCGCAGCCCACCCCGAACCAGGTCATCAACTGGGCGCCGGCCTGGCTCATGCGATCCCAGGCGGCCTCGCGGGTCACCGGGTTGAAGGTGCCGGAGGCGTCGGTGACGACGAAGACGTCGTAGCCGGCCTCGATGGCCGACAGCGCGGGGAAGGCCACGCACACCTCGGTGACCACCCCGGCGATCAGTAGCTGCTTGCGCCCGGTCTTCTCGATGGCGGCGACGAACTCCTCGTTGTCCCAGGCGTTGATCTGGCCGGGGCGGGCGATGTAGGGCGCGGTGGGGAACATCTCCTTGAGTTCGGGGACCATGGGACCGTTGGGTCCGTCCTCGAAGCTGGTGGTCAGGATGGTCGGCAGCTCGAAGAACCTGGCGATATCGGCCAGGGCCAACACGTTGTTCTTGAAGGCGTCGGCGTCGAAGTCTCGTGCTACCGACAAGAGGCCGGCCTGGTGGTCGACCAGCAGCACGGTGACGTCATTCTTGTCGAGACGAACATAGGGGCGAGTCATGGCGATTTCCTGGAGTCAGGGGAAGCCTTCCCTGGAAGAGGTCTCCGGCATCCAGCCTGGAGGTACAGCCCCCGGCGGCGGCTGCCGTCGGGGTGTTTCGCAAGGCGTCGCAGGGCGATAGGAGCAGGTGCCTGGGCGCCGTGGGCTCAGGTATCGAGGCGGCCAAACCGGCCACGTCGAAAGGCGTCGATGGAGGCGTAGATCTCGGCCTCGCTGTTCATCACGAAGGGGCCATGACCCACCACCGGCTCGTCGATCGGTTCACCGGTCAGCACCAGCAGCCGGGCGGCGGTGTTGGCGGCCAGGGCCAGCGTCTCGCCATCGCGGGACAGCTCTACCACGCTGCCACCGCGCACGACCTCCTGATCCTGTACCAGCAGGGTGCCGTCGAGCACTACCAGAAGGCTAGTGTGCCCGTTGGGTAGCGACAAGGTCGTTTCAGCGTCCTCGTTCAATGCCAGTTCCCAGGCGTTGATCGGGGTAAAGGTCCGCGCCGGGCCTCGTGCCTCCAGGTACTCGCCCGCCACCACCCTGAGCTGGCCCGCCTCGCCCGGCAGTGTCACCACCGGGATCTCGTCACGGGTCAGGTTCTGGTAGGTCGCCGGGGTCGTCTTGTGGCGCGCCGGCAGATTGACCCATAGCTGGACCATCTCCAGGTCGCCGCCCTGGCGAGTGAAGTCCTCGGAGTGAAATTCCTCGTGGAGGATGCCGTCGCCGGCGGTCATCCACTGAACGTCGCCCGGCCCGATGGTGCCGCCGCCGCCGGAGGAATCGCGGTGGCTGACCTCGCCACGATGCACGAAGGTCACCGTCTCGAAGCCCCGATGGGGGTGCACGCCAACGCCACGCTTTTGCTCGCTGGGCGCGAAGTGGTGAGGCCCGGCGTGGTCCAGCAGCAGAAAGGGGCTGATGCGCTCGGCGCCAAGGCGGTCGTAGCTGAACAGCGAGCGCACCGGGAAGCCGTCGCCCACCCAGTGACCGCGAGGGGCAGCGTGTACGGCGTTGATGGTCTTCATGGGACACCTCCTGTCATGGAAGGATCGCTGGCGATCCGCAATGGTGACAGCATAGAATCGAGACGATGGAGGCGGTAGTAGGCAAAATTCGGACGCATCGTTGCATATGTGGAACGATGGTGCGCTCAATCACCCTCGACAGGACCCGAGCCGTGCAGGATCTCAATGACTTCTTCTATTTCGTCAAGGTGGTGGACCACGGCGGTTTTGCTCCGGCGGGCCGCGCCCTGGGGCTGCCCAAGTCACGGCTCAGCCGACGTATCGCGGCGCTGGAGGCACGCCTCGATACCCGCCTGATTCAGCGTTCCACCCGTCAGTTTGTGGTCACGGAACTGGGCCAGGCCTTCTATCAGCACTGCCAGGCCATGCTGTGGCAGGCCGAGGCGGCGGTGGAGGTGGTCGAGCGCCACCAGGCCGAACCGCGCGGGCGCATTCGCCTGAGCTGTCCGCCGAGCCTTCTCGCCACCTTGTTCACGCCGCTGTTTTCCGAGTTCCTGCGTCGCTGCCCCCGCATCGACCTGGACGTGGTGGCGACCAGTCGCCGCGTCGACGTGGTGCGAGAAGGCTTCGACCTGGCGATCCGGGTACGCTATCCGCCGCTGGAAGACAGCGAACTGGTGATGCGCAGGCTATCGCGCAGCCCCCAGCGGCTGCTGGCATCACCGGATCTTGTGGCGCGCCTGGGGATGCCGGAAGCGCCGCAAGCCTTGAGCGATTGGCCCAGTCTCGACTTCGAGGAACCGGACCGGCGCCATCGCTGGCGCCTGGACGGTCCCGGCGGCGAGGAGCGAATCATCGAGCATCGGCCTCGGCTGGTGACCGACGACGTGGGGCTCTTGCACCGGGCGGGGCTCGATGGCCAGGGGGTGGCACGCTTGCCGTTGGTGGCCGCGGGCGCCGATCTGTGCGCCGGGCGTCTGGTGGACGTGTTGCCGGGCTGGGAGCCTCGGGCCGGACTGATCCACGCGGTCTACCCCAGCCGCCGCGGACAGTTACCGTCGGTACGGGCACTGCTCGACTTTCTCGACGGTGCCCTGGACGAGGACGACGCGCCGCTGCCCAGGGCGTAGGGACGATCGGGGCGCAACGGTGCCTGGCCTGACGAGACGGCCCGTGTCCGGCCGTCGGAAACGACAACGCCACGGCATGGGCCGTGGCGTTGTTGGTGCCGGGGCTCAAGCGGCCCCTGCGGTCTTGCTGGTCCAGCGCCTGATCAGGCGTCCTTTCCGCTGCCCTTGGGCGCTTCAGAGGATGAGGCCTGCGAGGCCTTGTTGCTCAAGCTCGGCCAGGCGCTTGGGTCCACCTTGCCCTTGAGCTTGGGGAACTCGTCCGGGTTGAAGGTCGGCTCCTGGCCGGCCTTGAGCTGACGCTCGTAGTCGCGGAACAGGGCGAAGGCCAGCGGCGAGAGCAGCAGGATGGCGGTCAGGTTGATCAGTGCCATCATGCCCATGGACAGGTCGGCGAAGTTCCAGATGGTGCCGAGCTGGGCGATCGAGCCGATCATGATCATCGCCAGCACCGCCAGGCGATAGATGAACACCGCGCCCGCAGAGCGACGCGAGCCCGCCAGGTACTCGATGTTGGATTCACCGTAGGAGTAGTTGGCGATCAGCGAGGTGAAGGCGAACAGCAGGATGGCGATGGCCACGAACATGCCGCCCCAGTCACCCACGTGCTCGGACAGCGCGACCTGGGTCAGCTGGATGCCGTTGGGCGCGTCACCGCTCTGCAGCGCCGGCTCCGACAGGATGATCACCGCGGCGGTGGCGGTACAGATCACCAGGGTGTCGAAGAACACGCCGAGCATCTGGATAAAGCCCTGGGCCGCCGGATGGTTCGGTCGGGTGCTGGCGGTGGCGGCCACGTTCGGGGCGGAACCCATGCCGGCCTCGTTGGAGAACAGGCCGCGCTTGATGCCCTGCATCATGGCCTGGGCCACGGCGTAGCCCACTGCACCGCCGGCGGCTTCTTCGAGGCCAAAGGCACTGTTGAAGATCAACGCGATGGCGCTCGGCAGCTCATCGATATTCAGCGCCACCACCACCAGAGCGAGGATCAGGTAGAGCAGTGCCATCAGCGGCACGATCAGCTCCGCCACCTTGGCGATGGAGCGCAGGCCGCCGAAGATGATCGGGGTAACCCCCACCAGCAGGGCGATGCCGACGATCCAGGTCGGGATGTTGAATGCCTGCTCCATGGCCTGGGCGATGGAGTTGGCCTGGACGCTGTTGAAGGCGAGACCGAAGGCGATGATCAAACAGATCGAGAAGGCGACCGCCATCCAGCGCTGACCGAGCCCGCGCTCGATGTAGCGGGCCGGGCCGCCGCGGAAGGTCTTGTCGCCGTGGTCGACCTTGTAGGCCTGGGCCAGGGTGGACTCGACGAAGCTGGTGGCCATGCCGACCAGCGCGGTCATCCACATCCAGAAGATGGCGCCGGGGCCGCCCAGATAGATGGCCACGGCGACACCCGCCAGATTGCCGGTACCCACACGGGCCGCCAGGCTGGTGGACAGGGCCTGGAAGGAGGAAATGCCCTCGCCGCCATCACGGGATCCCTTGAGCAGGGCGAACATATGGCCGAAGAAGCGGAACTGGATGCCGCGGGTCATGACGGTGAAGTAGAGACCGGCGCCGATCAACAGGTAAACGAGCAGTTTACCCCAGATCAGGCCGTTGCCGACGGAGACGGCATCGTTGAACCAGGTGGCGATGGAATCCATGTCAAATTGTCCATTGGGTAGGAATGCGGAGGCCATTCTTCACGAATTGCCGCGTATGACAAGGAGCGTAGAGAAAAGATTGAGATAAGGCGTAGTTTTCGAGAAAAAAGATATAGACTTTAGTCGCATCAAGAAAGGTGCTGTTCTCAATGGCGCCTCAGGCCAGACATGTGAGGCCGAACGAGGTGTCGGTGAGCCCCTTTACCCGGCGCCGTTTCAGTTTATGCCCAGCGATGCCCGAGACAGGCGTTCGACAGCGGGTTGGGCGGCATTCTGTTGGGCGACATTCTGTTGGGCAGCACTCCCCTGGACGACATTACCCTGAATGGCATTCTGCTGGTGGACAGCGCAGGCCACCCGCAACAGCGATGCCAGATTGGGCACCTCACCACGGATCTCGATCACCTCCTGATGCAGCTCGCTGATGAACTGAACCGTGGTCAGATTCTGGCCGGCGGCGATCTCGTTGAGGATATCCCAGAACTCGTTTTCCAGTCTGACGCTGGTCACCGAGCCCTGCAGGCGGATGGAACGGGTGGTGCACTCGTACTTGGCAGGGTCGGTGGAGGCGTACATATGGCACATGGCGTGGTCCTCTCGCTGGCGTCCGGTCGTTATCGATGATGCCGTCTTCTGACCCTGCCTGGCTCTTGCGTCAAGGAGCATTAGACCATGGTCGACGTAGTACCCCAGTGTTACCCGCCGTAGGCGGAGGCGACATAGGCTTTGGAGAGACGCAGTGTCGCATGTGGCGCTTGTCGAATCTGAATTCTACGGCCTGGGGCAAGGAGTCCTGCTATGAAGGGTAGCGCTTTTTCTCGTCGTGTCTTTCTCAAGGCCAGCGGTGGTGTGCTGATGGGCACACTGGCGATGGCCTCCGGTCCCATCGCCCTGCTGGCGCCCAGTCGTAGCTGGGCCATGTCCCTTGAAACCCTGACCAGTCGCCAGGGCCAGGTGCTGCTGGCGATGACGCGTCACATCTTCCCTCACCCAGACCTTGAAGACGCGGTCTACGCCCTCGTGGTCAAGAGTCTGGACACCAAGGCCGCCGATCCCCAGGTCGCGGCCCTGGTAGCCGAAGGTATCGATGTGCTCGACCGTGAGGCGGGTGGTGATTGGCTATCGCTGTCGCCGAGCGAGCGTTTCGCCTTGCTGGAAGCGCGGGCCGGCTCGCCATTCTTCGAACTGGTGCGCGGCGACGCCGTCGTCTCGCTCTATGACAACGATCTGGCCTACGCCCACTTCGGCTACGAGGGTGAGGCGGGCAATCCCGGCTACCTGACCAAGGGCTTCAATGACCTGGACTGGCTGCCGGATCCGCCCCGGCCCGAGGGCGGCTACCTGCCCCATGAAGTACCGGGCTGACGCTGTCGCGGCGGGTGAGGCGAGCGTCGGTGACCGCTGGCGACAGCCACGGACAACAACAGCCAGCTACAGACAACAACAGACAACAACAGACAACAACTAACAATACGGACCGATGAGGAGACGTCGTCATGGCCATGACCGACAGTCAGAAGACCTTTGCGCTGGACGATGACAGTGTGGTGGTAGTGATCGGCTCGGGGGCCGGTGGAGGCACCCTGGCGAACGAACTGGCCCAGCAGGGCATCGACGTGGTGGTACTGGAAGCGGGCAAGCTGCACACCACCTCGGACTTTCTGGCCGACGAGTGGGGCGCCTTCAACCAGCTTTCCTGGCTGGACCCGAGGACCACCTCGGGAAGCTGGCGGCTGGCACGGGACTTTCCCAATCTGCCGGCCTGGATCGTCAAGTCGGTGGGCGGCACCACGGTGCACTGGGCCGGTGCCAGCCTGCGCATCCAGCCCCACGAGTTCGAGGCCCTGAGTCACTATGGCGCGGTGGACGGCGCTGACCTGCTCGACTGGCCGCTGTCCTACGAGGAACTGGCACCCTGGTACGATCGTGCCGAGGCGCGCATGGGGGTGACCCGCACCCACGACAACAAGGGGCTGCCGGGCAACAACAATTTCAAGGTGATGTACGCCGGGGCGCAGAAGCTCGGCTATTCCTGCAACACCGGCCATATGGCCATCAACAGCGAGATCCGCGATGGCCGGGCGCCCTGCCAGCAGCGCGGCTTCTGCTTCCAGGGCTGCAAGACCCAGGCCAAGTGGTCGACGCTCTATACCGAGCTGCCCAGAGGCATCGCCACGGGACACCTGGAGTTGCGGCCCGAGTCGCATGTGGCGCGTATCGAGCATGACGACGAGGGTCGTGCCAAGGCGGTGGTCTACTTTGATAGCGAGGGCCGCGAACAGCGACAGAAGGCCCGGGTGGTGGCGGTGGCCGGCAATTCCATCGAGACGCCGCGGCTGTTGTTGAATTCCACGAGCAGTCGTTTCCCCAAGGGGCTTGCCAATGGGGCAGACAAGGTCGGACGCTACTACATGCGCCATATGACGGGGTCGGTCTACGCCACCTTCGACGAGCCGGTGCACATGTATCGCGGCACCACCATGGCCGGCATCATCTCCGATGAGGCGCGCCATGATCCGTCGCGGGGCTTTGTCGGTGGCTACGAGATGGAGACGCTGTCGCTGGGGCTGCCGTTCATGGCTGCCTTCCTCGATCCCGGCGCCTGGGGCGAGCGTTTCGCCGGCGCGATGGACCAGTATGATCATATGGCCGGGATGTGGCTGGTGGGGGAGGATCTGCCCCAGGCCAGCAACCGCATCACCCTGAACCCGGAGGTGACCGATCGTTTCGGCCTGCCGGTGGCCAACGTGCACTACGACGATCACCCCAACGACGTGGCCATGAGGCAGCACGGGTATCAGCAGGGCAAGGCGCTGTACGAATCGGTGGGGGCGCGGGATGTCTACGAGGTGCCGCCCTATCCCTCGACCCACAACCTGGGTACCTGCCGCATGAGCGAGCGCCCCGAGGACGGCGTCTGCAACGGCTACGGCCAGACCCATGAGGTGGCGAACCTGTTCATCTCCGATGGCAGTCAGTTCACCACCTCGGCGTCGGAAAACCCGACCCTGACCATCGTCTCGCTGGCCCTGCGTCAGGCAGAATATATCGCGCAGCAGATGGCCGAGCAGGCGATCTGACGACCCCTGAACGACAATCGACCCCTCATCCAAGGAGACCGAGATGCACGACAATTTCCAAGGCGAACAGCACCCCGGCGTGGAGCCGGCCCCCGAGGCCACGCGCGGTTTTCGCCTCAATCACAGCATGCTGAGGGTCAAGGATCCCGAGGTGTCCCTGGCGTTCTATTCACGGGTCTTCGGCATGAGCGTGCTGAGGCGCCTGGACTTCGAGGAAATGCAGTTCTCGCTGTACTTTCTCGCCAACCTCGAGGCGGATGATCAGGTTCCCGAGGACGCCGCTGCCCGCTCCACCTGGACCTTTCAGCAGCGCGGACTGCTCGAGTTTACCCACAACTGGGGCAGCGAGGAGCAGGAAGGGCGGATCTACCACGACGGCAACGCCGAGCCCCAGGGCTTTGGTCATATCTGCTTTGCGGTGCCGGATCTGCACGCGGCGGTGGCCTGGTTCGATGAAAACGACGTCGAGTTCATCAAGCGCCCCGAGCAGGGCAAGCTGAAGGACGTGGTCTTCGTCAAGGACCCGGACGGCTACTGGATCGAGGTGGTGCAGCCGAGCCTGATGGCGAACATGGGCGACGCCTGAAGCGGTTATCTAACGCCAAGTCCCGGCGGCATCGGGTCGGGGCCATCGCGGCCCGTCCGTCGGACTCAGCCCGCCTGCGTTGGCAGGCAGTGCGGCAGGCTGTCACGCAGGCTGCGCGGATTGAGGCCCAGGTCGGCGAAGCTGCCGACGCCGTTGGCGACCAGGTTGTCCTCGCTGATCAGCCACAGGGTATCGCGGGTCAGCGGCGGCGAGGGCAAGGGCGAAAGGGCCAGTGCCAGGGCGTGCCACAGGGGCAGGGGGACCTTGATGAACCTGGGCTCTCTGCCGAGGTGTCGCGCCACCCGGGTGACCAGATCGCGGTAGCGCAGCGGGTCGGGCCCGCCCAGTTCGTAAAGCGCCCTGGGCAGGCTCGCCCGGGTGGCCAGGCGTGCCAGGGCGCTGGCCAGATCACCCACGTGGAGCGGTTGCAGGCGCATCTCTCCGGCGCCAAACAGCGGCACCAGCGGCATTTTTGCCAGCCTTGCCAGGGTCGCCACCAGGCCTGACTGCTGGCCATAGAGGGCGCTGGGGCGAACGATGACCGCGCGAGGTATCTCGCCCATCACCGCCTGTTCGCCTCTCGCCCTGGCGCGCACGTAGGGCGAGGGCGAATCGAGCCGGGCGCCGATGCCGGACAGCAGCACATAGCGATCGATGCCCGCCTCCCGGGCGAGTCGCGCCAGCCTGGCGGCGCCCTCGATATGCACCTGCTCGAAGCTGCGCTTGCCACTCTCGCGGTAGAGGCTGACCGCATTGATCACCGCGCTGGCCCCCTCAAGGGCCGCCTTGAGGCTCTCCGGATCCTCGATATCCGCCTGGATCGCCTCGACCGGATCGCCGTCTTCCACCTCTTCCGGAAGTCTCGGGTGGCGGGCCACCACGCGGACCGCATGGCCCGCGAAGTAGAGCTCGCGCACCACGGCAGCACCGACAAGGCCGGTGCCACCGATCACCACCACCGGACGCGTGCGGTTATTCATGACGTCCTTTTGCCCTCATGCTGGCGCAGGGCATCCTGCAGGCGTTCCACCGCCAGAAAGAGCTGGCGCCTGGGTTGGGCGCCGGACAGGATGCCGGCGAGTTCGCCGTCGACCAGAAAGCGCAGCGCCGGAACGCCGTGAACCCCCAGCGCCTGACCTTCCTCGCGGGAAGCTTGTACCGCCTCGCGGTCTTCACCGGCGGCAAGACTCGCCTCGAGTGCCGCGCCGTCTAGCCCCAGTTGATTGGCGATCTCGGCCAGGGCGCCGGGATCCGACAGGTCCAGGCTATCTTCGAAGAAGCCGCTGAACAGGGCCTTTCGCAGCGCAGCGACCTGGCTGGCTGACGGGGTGTCGCGATAGCGGCGCTCGGCCCAGGCCAGCGTTTCCAGAGCCAGACGCGAGCGTGGCTGGATGTTCGGCTGGCGCATGCTCAGACCTCGCTCCTGAGCCATCGGCAGCACCGCGTCTCGCCACAGCTCGTTCAGGTAGTCGCAGTGGGGGTCGAGGGCAGGTTCCGGCTCGGGGCGCAGCTCGAAGGGGCGCCAGACGATGCGGATGTCATGACCAAACCTGTCTTCCAGCGCCTCCAGTTCGGGCAACTCCAGGTAGCAGAACGGGCAGCGCAGATCGCTGAAGACCTCCAGGGTCAGGCGTGGGGGAGCGGGCGGGGTCGGCATGCAACTCTCCTGGGTGGCGGTACGTGGGCCCGGACGGCAACAATATCGACCCTAGCTTGACGATTGATGACGCCGAAGTGAAGCGCCGACGTCAGCTAGGCTCGATGCTGGCGAAGCTGCGTCAGCCTTGATCACCGGCTGAGGTGACGTCTGCCTGGTGGGGCTGTGCAGCGGATCCTCGTGCGGAGCCTTACGAATCGTCGTCAGGCGGACGGGCGTCGCGCAGATCCAGGGCGCCGGCGCGCTTGACGGCACGGATGGCAAAGCTCGAATCCACGGTATTGACCATGGGCAGGGTCTGCAGCTGTCGCACCCAGCGCTCGTAGCCTTTCAGGTCGGCGCTGACGATCTGCAGCAGATAGTCGAAGGCACCGGACACGGTGTGGCACTCGATGACTTCGGGCATGTCTGCCACGGCGGCTTCGAAGGCTTCCACCAGGGCGTCCTGGTGGCGGCTGAGCTTGACGTGGACGAACACCGTCAGCCCCAGCCCCAGGCGTTCGCGGTCCAGCTCGGCGCGGTAGCGCTGGATCAGCCGCTGTTGCTCCAGCCGGCGTATGCGCCTGGCGCAGGGTGACGGCGACAGCCCCACCCGCTCGGCCAGTTGGTGGCTGGTGAGTCGTGCATCCTGCTGGAGCAGGGCGAGCAGATGGCGATCGATACGGTCCAGTTTTTTCAACGGATTGGCTCAATCTTGCGGGTCGAAGAAAAATATTGGCATGTCCTGCCAATATGGGTCCAGCGCGTCGGAGTCTTTGCCTGCATTTGCCCGACCGTTGGCGGCAGACTGAGGGTCAGCAGGGTGCTGGTTCAGGCGCCCGTCGAACCTCACGGAGTCCCGTCATGTCGTCTTCCTTGACCCAGGTGGCACCGCTTGTCGCCTCTCCCCGGCGCGCCCTGTTGGGGGTCGCCGCTGCGCTGGGGGCGGTGCTGATCTGGTCGTGCTACTTCCTGTCGCTTCGCCAAGGGGCGCTGTCACCGCTGGGAACGCTCGACCTGACCCTGTTTCGCTACGCCGTGCCTGGCCTGGCGCTGTTGCCGTTGGCGCTGCGTCGGCGCCAGCGTCTGCTGGCGGTCAACCCGGTGTGGCTGGTCGGCATGATGGCAGGCGCCGGCATTCCCTTCTTCCTGCTGGGGGCGGTGGGCATGGGGCTGGCCCCGGTGGCCCACGGCAGCACCCTGATACCCGGGGCAGCGCCGCTGTTCGTCAGTACCCTGGCGGTTTGGGTCTTCGCTCAGCCGTTGTCGCGGGGGCGTGCCGCCGGACTGGTCGCTATTGGACTCGGCGTCGTCTGTCTGCTGGCGTCCGGGGGACAGGGCTCGCAGAGCCTGCTGCTGGGGCAGGGCATGTTCCTGCTGTCCAGCGTGATGTGGGCGGTGTTCACGCTCAGCGTGCGTCAGAGCGGTCTGTCGGCGCTCGAGGCCACGGCGGTGGTCACGGTGCCCAGTGGACTGGTCATTGTGCTGACGGTGATCGGGCTCGAGGCGAGCGGGGCGGGGGGGCTGTCCCTGCATCTGGTGCCCACGAAGGAGTGGCTGGTGCAGTTGGTGGTGCAGGGCATCCTGGTGGGGCTGGGGTCTGGCCTGCTGATGGGCATCGCGATTCGACGGCTGGGGGCCGAGGCGACCTCGGCGCTGGGCTCGCTTACCCCGGTGGCGGCCACGGCGCTGGCCTGGTGGGCGCTGGACGAGACGATCGGCGGGGTCACGGCGGTGGGCATGCTGATGGTGGTGTCCGGCGTGATGATTGCCAGCCGTGGCCGTTGATGGCGCGCCTGTCGTTCGAGGCAGCGCTGAACCACAGACACCGCCCGTAGGCGGTGTCTGGGTCAATCGTCCAGCAAGGGCAATCAGCCCAGGCGCACCAGCATCTTGCCGGTGTTGGCCCCCTTGAACAGGTCGAGGAAGGCTTCCGGCGTGGCCTCGAGGCCCTCGCGCACGGTCTCCTGGTAGTCGATCTCTCCGGCCGCGACCTTGGGACCGACGTCCTTGAGAAAGGCCGGGTAGTTGTCCCAGTGCTCGAACACGATAAAGCCCTGCATACGCGCTCGGCGAATCAGGATCATCGCCAGGTTGGCCGGTCCCGGTGCCGGGCCTTCATCGTTGTAGCGGGAAATCATGCCGCACACGGCGATGCGGGCGCCGACCCTAAGGTTGTTCAGCGCAGCTTCCAGGCAGACACCGCCGACGTTCTCGTAGTAGACATCGAAACCGTCCGGGCAGGCCTTGGCCAGATCCTCGCTGAGGGTGGCGGCGTCCTTGTCGCGGTAGTCCACCGCGATCACGCCCTGGGACTCGAGCCAGTCGCGCTTCTTCTGGCTGCCGGCCAGGCCGACCACAACACCACCCTTGGCCTTCGCCAGCTGTACCGCCAGAGAGCCCACCGCGCCACTGGCGGCGCTGACCAGCACATTGTCACCCTGCTGCATCTCGGCGATGGCATTCAGGCCGGTCCAGGCGGTCATCCCCGGCATGCCCAGCACGCCCAGGTAGGTCTGTTCCGGCACGTCCAGATCGGGCAGGGCGGTCACGCCGTCGGCGGGCAGTTGGGCCACGTCTCGCCAGCCACCCATATGGCTGACCTTGTCACCCACCTTGAAACGATCGTCACGGGATTCAATGACCTCGCCGACGGCGGCTCCTTCCAGCGGTGCCTCGAGCTCGAAGGGTTCGATATAGGTGGTGACACCGCTCATGCGCCCACGCATGTAGGGGTCCACCGACAGCCAGCGATTGCGGATGCGCACTTCACCGTCAGCCAGCGCCGGCAGGTCCTGCTGCTTTAGCTTGAAGACGTCCTGGCTGGGGGTGCCGGTGGGATACTCGCTGATGGTGTAGTAGTTCGACTGCATCATGCCTCCTTTGCGTGATGAACCGGAAGTCGATTGGCTGTCGTTCCGGAGAGTGCGAAGCGTGGCCGAGTGTCACTCGGAATCACGCCTCGCTCCGTGATCATCGATAGGTGTACGGTCGCCACAATAGACCAGTCGGTCTGTTTCGTAAAGGGGGCGATTGTCTTCCTGGGTCCGAGGTCTATCCACTACGACTGTGCCGAATCAGCGAGGTTCCCCGAGGAGCGCCATGGGCAGGGCGTGGCGGCAGGGCGCTACCCAATCATGACTAAAGTCTAAAGGCGTTTGAAACACGTTTTCGTCAAGCTATGTCGGACATAGCGTGTAGCACCGTCCGACACACGGCGCTACATGTCCGATTTCTCTCGTTCCCTGTATGGATGGCGCCATGTCGGCAAGTTCCACTTCCACGCGTCGCGCGCGCCCGGACATCGCCGATGCCCTGGCCGAGGCGATCTTCGCCGGTGAGTATGCGCCGGGGGACTTCCTGCCCAGGGAAGTGGATCTGTGCGAGCGCTTCGAAGTCAGCCGCTCCACCGTGCGCAGTGCGCTGCAGGTGCTGGTGGCGGCGGGCATGATCACGCGGATCTCGGGCCAGGGATCTCGGGTTCAACCACTGGAGGGCTGGCACCTGCTGGACCCCAGGGTCAGCGGCTGGCTGGCGCGCTTTGCCCATCCCAATCCGGTGATCCAGCGCGAAGTCTTCGCCTTTCGCGTGGCGGTGGAGCCCTTTGTCGCCCGTCTCGCCGCCGAGCACGCCACTGCCGCCGATCTGCTGGCCATCGAGACGGCCTATGAAGGCATGATCGAAGCGCTGGCCAACGATGATCTACGCTTTGATGGCAAGAGCCACGACGAGTATGACGTGGCCTTTCACGAGGCGATCTTTACCGCATCGCACAATCTGGTGTGGGCCCAGATCAGCCACGTTCTCAAACCCGCCATCGCGCTGCTGGTGGAACGCTCCAACCACAGCGCCGACAGGCTCAACGACAGCATGGATCGTCACCGCCGGGTGATGGAGGCGATCCGGCTTCGCCAGCCGCAGGAAGCCGCCCGAGCGGCTCTCGCGGTACTGGAGCGCACCGGGCAGGACCTGGGTCTCGAAGGGGTGACAAGGTCGCCCGCCACGATCGAGACCACCTTCGACGCTCCCGAATTCCCTGCAACTCGCCAACAAGAAGGATGAGATTCCCATGATGGCAAGCACCAAGCTCAAGTTCTCTGGTTCCGCGCTCACGACGTTGGGCGCGGCGATCCTCGCGGCAACGGCGACCTCTGCCCAGGCGGCCGAGTACGAGTGGACCTTCCAGACCTCCGAGACTGCGGGTGAGCCGCAGTTCGAGATGAAGAAGGCCTGGGCCGACAACGTCGAGACCATGTCCAACGGCCGCATCTCCATCGAGATCCTGCCGGTCAACGCCGTGGTCCAGGCCAACCAGACCCTGCAGGCCGTGCAGTCCGGCATTCTTCAGGGCCACCTGACCGACCCCAGCTACTTCACCGGCCAGAACCCGGCCTTCGGCATGATCGGCAACCTGGTAGGCGCCTGGAGCGATCCCTACGACTTCCTCGACTACATGAACAACGCCGGTGGCGAAGAGCTCTACAACAAGCTGGTCGAACCCTACGGCGTCCACCTGATCGGCGCCGCCGCCACCGGCCTCGAGTCGCTGCCGTCGACCAAGCCGGTGCGCTCCATCGACGACATGCAGGGCCTCAAGCTGCGTGCACCCGAGGGCATGGTCTACAACATCTTCGAGGCCGCCGGCGCGACTCCGGTCAACCTGCCGGGCTCCGAGGTCTATACCGGCCTCGAGAAGGGCGTCATCGACGCCGCCGACTACACCGTGTTCGCCACCAACCAGGCCCAGGGGCTGCACGAGTTCGCGCCGTACCCGCTGTACCCGGGCTTCCACTCGCTGCCGATGGTGGCGGTGTCACTCAACAAGGACGTCTGGGACAGCCTCTCCGATGACTTGAAGGGCATCCTCGAGACCTCGGTCGACGCCCTGGCCTACGAGATGGTGGCCGAGCTCAAGACCCGCGACATGGAAGCCGTGCGCGAGGCTCGCCAGAACCCGGATATCGAGATCATCGACCTGCCGCAGGAGGAGCGCGTGGCGTTCCGCAATATCGCCAAGCAGGAGTGGGAGAACTGGGCCGAGAAGAACGAGATCACCCAGGAATTCTACGAGTCCGTGGTGGCCTACCTCGAGAACCACAACCTGCTGTGAGCCTCGCTGGCGTGTGCCAGTGGAATCCGGGGCGGTGCCGAGGCACCGCCCCCTCCTTTTCATCTTGCGATGCCCGCGCCCGTTGGGGCGATAGATCACGGGCGTCGCGATACATCAATGTCGAGGATGTCTCATGAGTGACGAGACACGTGCAGGGCCTGGGCCCGACCCATCACCCGATCCGTCAACGGACAAGACGCCCGAGCGTGCCCCCGATGTGGTGCGCAGTCGGTTCGACCGTGGCGTGGTCCGGGTGGCCCAGTTCGCCGCCTGGCTGGTGTTCATCGCCATGGCCATCAGCGTCTATGAGGTGATCATGCGCTACGGCTTTGGCGCGCCCACCTCCTGGGTCCACGAGACCGTGGTCATGCTGGTGGCGGTCAGCTTCTGTCTCGGCGGCCCGGCCGCGCTGGCCTCCAACCGCCATATCCGGGTCAAGGTGCTCTACGACGCCGTGGGCCCGAGGTTCCGGCTGTGGCTCGACCGCTTCAATGACCTGGTCACCTTCGGCTTCTGTCTGGGCATGACCT